>NZ_JBVMUY010000014.1:0-445186 GCF_055632325.1 Nocardiopsis sp. KDC1DS13DA1 | reverse complement strand
TGTCCCGCCAAATCGGCGGTTTCGGATCAACCGAACGGGGTAAAGCGCCCGTTTTGCCTCATCCATCCGGATGATCGTATTCGACCATTCGGGCTGGTGAAGCTGCTCCCCGATCCTACCGGCATCGAGCGTGTGCTCTGACCGGTGCGATCGGGAGGAGGTCTGTGAGTCACGGCCCGGCTCCGAGTCGACTGATCGCCGCTCACCGTCCCGCGAAGACTTGGCGAGTCTAGACAATGGGCCCGGAAGCGTCAACTCCATCCGTTCGGTGGAGGGTAACCCCCACTTCACCGGATGTCCCGCGTCGATCGTCATCCTGGCGACCGGTCCACGGACTGGCGGCGCCTCCGGGCGAGTCGATCCTCTCGCGAGGACCGGCTGTCTGTGGCCTGAACCATGTCCAGGCAAGATCCATCCTCCCCCACCGACTCCAGGCTCAAACCCCCAGCTCCCAGATTCCTCACCGGAACCCTCCACCCCGGTGACGACACGGACGCGGGGCGGCCCAGAGAACCCGCAGCCCCTGTGCCACCCCGCGTCGGTGCACGCACCGCTCCCCCGCGCCCCGTCACCGGTCCGCCCGGGGAGGACGCCGCCTCAGATCATTCCGGCCAGCTCACGCGCCAGCTTCCCGAACGCGATCCCCCGATGGCTGATCGCGTTCTTCTCCTCCGGGGCCATCTCGGCCGTGGTCCTGGCGTGCCCCTCGGGGACGAACACCGGGTCGTAACCGAACCCGTTCTCCCCGCGCCGCTCCCGCAGGAGCCGACCGCGCAGCACGCCCTCGGCCACCACCTCGATACCGTCCGGCATCACCAGCGCCGCGGCGCACACGAACCGCGCCCCCCTGCGCTCGTCCGGGGTGTCGGCGAGCTGGTCGAGCACCAGGTCCAGGTTGGCCCGGTCCTGGTCACCGGCTCCGAACCGCCCCGACCACCGCGCCGAGAGCACCCCGGGCATGCCCTTGAGTTCGTCCACGCTCAGCCCGGAGTCGTCCGCCACCGCGGGAAGACCGGTGTGCGCGGCGATGGCGCGAGCCTTGAGCAGCGCGTTGCCGGTGAAGGTCGGTTCGGTCTCGGGGACCTCCGGAGCGTCCGGGAAGGAGTCGAGCGCCAGCACCCGGGCCTCGACGCCCGCCTCGGCCAGGATGGCCCGCATCTCCGGGACCTTCTTGGCGTTGCGGGTGGCCAGCACGATCCGCACCTCACCGCCTCCTCCGGGCACGCCCCCGATTCGCCCGCCGACACCGCCCCACGGCGAACCCGCGGGGTCGGCCGTGTTCGTCGTGGTCACTCCGCCAACGCCTTCTTCTGGATCGCACTCAGTTCCTCGCAGCCGCTGACCGCCAGGTCGAGCAGGGAGTCCAGGAGTTCCCGCTCGAAGGGGGCGCCCTCCGCGGTGCCCTGCACCTCGACGAACTTGCCCTCGCCCGTGACGACGACGTTCATGTCGGTCTGGGCGACCGAGTCCTCCAGGTAGTTCAGGTCCAGCCGGGGCTGGCCCTGCACCACGCCGACGCTCACGGCGGACAGTGAGCCGGTGAGCGGGTTGTTCTTCAGCTTGCGGCGCTTGCGCAGCCACTTCATCGCGTCGGCCAGCGCGACGTAGGCGCCGGTGATCGCGGCGGTCCGGGTCCCGCCGTCCGCCTGGAGGACGTCGCAGTCCAGGGTGATGGTGTGTTCGCCCATCGCCTTGAAGTCCACGACGGCCCGCAGGGAGCGGCCGATGAGCCGGGAGATCTCGTGCGTGCGACCGCCGATCTTGCCGCGGACGGACTCACGGGCGCCCCGGGTGTCGGTGGCGCGGGGGAGCATCGCGTACTCCGCGGTGACCCAGCCCTCGCCGGTCCCCCGGCGCCACCGGGGGACACCGTCCTCGACGGTGGCCGCGCACAGGACTCTGGTGTCGCCGAACTCGATGAGTGCGGAACCCTCCGCCTGGCGGAGCCAGTTGCGGGTGATGGTCACGGGTCGGAGTTGGGTCGGAACGCGTCCGTCAGGTCGAGCCATGGAAAGAGCGTATATCCGTGGAGTGTCCGTCCGCGCGGGAGTCGCGAACTGTCCGCCTCGGCGAAGGACGTGCCCTTCGCCACCCTTGCGCCGGCTTCGTTCCGTCGGCCGCGGGCGGGGCCGAACGCCTCCCCCGCACTCAGGCCCCGACGATGTGGGTCTCACCGCTGCGCGCCAACCCGATCGGGCCGTCGTAGGTGGACCGCGCCTCGGTGAGGGTGACCTCGTCGTCGTTCCACGGCACCAGGTGGGTGAGGAGCAGCTTCCGCGCACGGGCACGGCTGGCGTGCTCGCCCGCCTCGCTGCCGGTGAGGTGCATGTCCTTGGGGTGTTCCCGGTGGTCCTGGAAGGCCGACTCGCACAGGAACAGGTCGGTGTCGGCAGCGAGCTCGGTCAGGGAGTCGCAGGCCCCGGTGTCCCCGGAGTAGGTCAGGGTCCGGCCACCGTGTTCCAGCCGGATCCCGTACGCCTCCACGGGGTGGTTGACCGTGTCGACGCGGGCGGTGAACGGGCCGATTCCGAACGTGCCGACGGACAGTTCGCGGAAGTCGAAGGCCTCGGTCATGCCGGGGTCGGGGTCGAGCCCGTAGGCCTCGGCCATGCGCAGTGCCACGCCCTTGGGGCCGTACACGGGGATGCGCGGCTTGACGCCGCCGGGCGGGAACATGCGCGCGACCCAGTAGGAACACAGGTCGAAGCAGTGGTCGGCGTGCAGGTGGCTCAGGTACACCGCGTCCACGGAGTAGATGTCGACATGCCGCTGGAGCGCCCCCAGCGCTCCGTTGCCCATGTCGAGGAGCAGACGGAAACCCTCCGCCTCGACCAGGTAGCAGGAGGCCGGGCTGTCCGGCCCCGGGAAGCTCCCGGAGGACCCGATAATCGTGAGTCGCACGTCGTCGTCGCCTTCTCGATGGGCCGCGCGGCGTCCGTGGCGCCCTCGCCGTCTCTGTCGACGCCGGGCGCGGATGGCGGCTGGTTCTGCGGATGTCCCGTTGTTACGGGTGTACCCCAATGGCCGCCCGGGTGGTACAAAATGTGGCCCGCATCTCAGGCGACGTGCGTCACGTGTGAATTTTTCACACGACCTGACCAATTCTGTCCGGTTCGGCGGCCCGGCGGGAGCCTCCGGCGCGGTGGCCGCCGGACACGCGGAGGGCCGGTACCCCGTGCGGGGTACCGGCCCTCCCGACCGGCGCGCACCGGCGGCCGGGCGCGGTCACGGTGAACGGACCTCAGGCCCAGAGTTGGCCCTCCAACCGCTCCTCGGCCTCGTCGAGCGTTCCCTCGTAGGCACCGGTGGACAGGTACTTCCACCCGGCGTCGGCGATGACGAACGCGATGTCGGCGCGCTCCCCCGCCCGCTCGGCCTTGCGCGCCATCCCCAGGGCGGCGTGCAGGGCGCCGCCGGTGGAGATGCCCGCGAAGATGCCCTCCTGGTCCAGGAGTTCCCTGGTCCGTTTGAGCGCGGCGTCCGAGGGCACGGAGAAACGCGTGGTCAGCACCCGCTCGTCGTAGAGCTCGGGGATGAACCCCTCGTCCAGGTTGCGCAGGCCGTAGACCAGCTCGCCGTAGCGCGGCTCGGCCGCGACGACCTGTACGTCCGGCTTGTTCTCCCGCAGGTACCGGCCCACCCCCATGAGGGTCCCGGTGGTGCCCAGCCCCGCCACGAAGTGGGTGATCTCCGGCAGGTCCGCGAGGATCTCGGGGCCGGTGGTCTCGTAGTGGGCCCGGGCGTTGGCCGGGTTGCCGTACTGGTAGAGCATCACCCAGTCCGGGTTGGCCCTCGCCATCTCCTTGGCGACGCGCACGGCCTCGTTGGACCCGCCCGCGGCGTCGGAGAAGTGGACCTCGGCCCCCCACATGCTCAGCAGCTGCTTGCGCTCGGCCGAGGTGTTCTCCGGCATCACGCAGACCATGCGGTAGCCGCGCAGCTTGGCGACCATGGCCAGGGAGATCCCGGTGTTGCCCGACGTCGGCTCCAGGATGGTGCAGCCCGGGGAGAGCAGCCCGTCCTTCTCGGCCTGCTCGATCATGAAGAACGCGGCGCGGTCCTTGATCGAGCCGGTGGGGTTGCGGTCCTCCAGCTTCGCCCACAGCCGGACGTCCGGCGAGGGCGACAGGCGGGGCAGGCCGACGAGCGGCGTGCCGCCGAGGGAGTCGAGCAGGGAGTCGTAGCGCATGCCCGGCCTAGCGGCTACCGCCGGCCACGGCCGGCAGGATGGTCACGCTGTCGCCGTCGGACAGCTCGGACTCCAGTCCGCCGACGAAACGCACGTCCTCGTCGTTCAGGTACACGTTGACGAAGCGGCGGAGCTTGCCGTTGTCCACCAGCTTCTCACCGATGCCGGGGTAACGGCTGTCCAGGTCCTTGACGAGTGCTCCGAGGGTGTCGCCGGAGCCCTCGACGACCTTGGCGTCGCCGGTCAGGTTGCGCAGGATGGTGGGGATGCGGACCTCGATGGCCATGAAGGTGTCTCCGTTAGCGGTCGTTGTTGTGCGTTCATTGCCAACAGGGACCCGGCCGCTCCCATTCCGACCGGCGGCCCCGCTGGCGGGCCTGGGGGCCTACCGGTCCGCGTCGGCGCCGGTGACCTCCACCGGCTCCTCGGTGACCTGCCCGTCGACGATCCGGTAGGAGCGGAACTCGACGGTGTCGGACTCGCGTGTGGACACGAGCACGTAGTGGGCTCCGGGCTCGGATGCGTAGGAGATGTCGGTGCGCGAGGGGTAGGCCTCGGTGGCGGTGTGGGAGTGGTAGACCACGACGGGTTCCTCGTCGTTGTCGTCCATCTCACGCCAGACCTTCAGCTGTTCGAGGGAGTCGAACCGGTAGAAGGTCGGGGACCGCTCGGCGTTGATCATCTCAATGAACCGCTCGGGGCGGTCGGAGCCCTCGGGACCGGCCACGACACCGCACGCCTCGTCCGGGTGGTCACGGCGGGCGTGGGCGACGATCTGGTCGTAGATCGAGCGATCAATCCTCAGCATGCGTCCCAGGGTACCCAAACACCGTTCCCTACCAACCAGATGGGTATTGATGTTTCCGACCGTGTCCCGGACCGGCCCACCGCTGGTGGGGCGGCCTCCGTCCACCGTCCCGCAAGAACTAGGCTCGTGCGCATGAGCGAGGACAGCAGCAGCGCGCTGCTCACCGACCACTACGAACTGACGATGCTCCAGGGGGCCCTGCGCAGCGGAGCCGCCGGGCGCCGATCCGTGTTCGAGATGTTCGGGCGCCGGCTTCCGGAGGGGCGCCGGTACGGGGTCGTGGCCGGGACCGGGCGGTTCCTGGACCTGTTGGAACGGTTCCGCTTCGACACGGCCGAACTGGACTTCCTCTCCGACCGGGGCGTCGTGGACGAGCGGACCCTGAACTGGCTGGCCGACTACCGGTTCTCCGGGGACGTGTGGGGCTACGGCGAGGGCGAGGCCTACTTCCCCGGTTCCCCGATCCTCGTCGTGGAGGCGCCCTTCGGGGAGGCCGTCATCCTGGAGACCCTGGCGCTCTCGGTCTTCAACCACGACAGCGCGATCGCCTCGGCCGCCTCCCGCATGGTGGTCGCGGCGGGCGGCCGGCCCCTGATCGAGATGGGCTCGCGCCGCACGCACGAGCGGTCGGCGGTCGCGGCGGCGCGCGCCGCGTACCTGGCCGGGTTCGCCACCTCCTCCAACCTGGAGGCCGGACGCGCCTACGGGGTGCCGACCGGCGGCACCGCGGCGCACGCGTTCACCCTCCTGCACGACAGCGAGCGGCACGCCTTCCAGGCCCAACTGGACTCGATGGGCGCCGAGACCACACTGCTCGTCGACACCTTCGACGTGGGGCGGGCCGTACGCACCGCCGTGGAGCTGGCCGGGCCGAAGCTGGGCGCGGTACGGATCGACTCCGGCGACCTGGCCGCGGAGGCCGCCCGGGTCCGAGCGCAGCTGGACGCCCTGGGCGCGAACGAGACGCGGATCGTGGTCACCGGCGACCTGGACGAGCACTCCGTCCAGGCGCTGGCGGTGGCGCCGGTCGACGGCTACGGCGTGGGTACCGCCCTGGTCACCGGTTCGGGCGCGCCCACGGTCTCCCTCGTCTACAAGCTCGTGGCCCGGGCCCGCGACACGGCCCCGGAGGCTCCCCTGGAGCCGGTGGCCAAACGTTCGGTGGGCAAGCCGAGCCGGGGCGGCCGCAAGTGGGCGGTGCGCCGGTTGGACGACCGGGGTACGGCCGTGGGCGAGGAGGTCTACCCCCACGAGCCGACGGGAGGCAGGGGCACGCGTCCTCTGTTGCGTCCGCTGGTCGCCGGAGGCGAGGTGGTCGGGCACGAGAGCGTGCACGAGGCGCGCCAGCGGCACCGGGAGACCCTGGCGGAACTCCCCGAGGAGGCGCTGCGGATGTCGCGCGGCGACGTCGCGCTGCCCACGGTCTTCCACTAGGCGGGTCACGAGGGAAGAGAGGGAACCGACGATGAAGGCACTCATCGTGGTGGACGTGCAGAACGACTTCTGCGAGGGCGGCAGCCTGGCCGTGAGCGGCGGGGCCGGCATCGCGGCAGCGGTCACCGGATACGTGGACGCGCACGCCGACGAGTACGACTTCGTGGTGGCCACCCGGGACTGGCACGTCGACCCGGGTGCGCACTTCTCCGACGAACCGGACTACGTGCGCAGCTGGCCCAGGCACTGCGTCGCCGAGACTCCCGGAGCGGACTTCCATCCGGCGTTCGACACGGCCCGGGTGGACGTGGTCTTCGACAAGGGGCAGTACGCGGACGGCTACAGCGGGTTCGAGGGCACCGGGAGCGACGACGGCACGGCCCTGGCCGACTGGCTGCGCGGCCAGGGGGTGGACGAGGTGGACGTGGTGGGCATCGCGACGGACCACTGCGTGCGTGCCACGGCCCTGGACGCGGTCCGCGAGGGGCTGCGCACCCGGGTGCTGCTCGGGCTGACCGCCGGGGTCGCGCGACCGACGGTGGACGAGGCGCTGGCGCGGCTGCGCACGGCCGGTGTGGAGCTGGAGGGCGAGCCGGTGGTCGGCTGAGCGCGCTCCCCCCGGACGGACGGTGCGCGGCCCGGCGGGCAGGCCGCCGGGCCGCGCACCCGTGTCAGGCGGCGCCGATGGCCGTGCGCACCCTGTCGATCGTGGCGCGGGCCCGCACGCGGGCGCGTTCGGAGCCCTTGCGCAGGATCGTGTCGATCTCCTCCGGGTGGGCCATGAGCTCCTCGTAGCGCTCCCGCTTGGGGCTGATCTCGGCGTTGACCGCCTCGAACAGCTCGTTCTTGAGCTCACCCCAGCCCATACCGCCGGCCTGGAGGCGCTTGCGGACGTCGGCGACCGTGTCGGCGTCGGCGAAGTGCTGGAGCAGCTGGAAGGGCACGGAGCTGTCCGGGTCCTTGGGCTCCTCGACCGGTGTGGAGTCGGTGGGGATGCGCCGGATGACCTTCTTGAGCTTGTTCTCCGGCAGGAACAGCGGGATGTGGTTGTCGTAGGACTTGCTCATCTTGCGACCGTCGACGCCGGGCAGGATGCTCGCGTCGCTGTCGTCGATGACGCCCTTGGGGAGGGGGAAGGAGTAGGACTCGCCGAACCGGTGGTTGAAGTACCCGGCGATGTCGGCGGTGTACTCGATGTGCTGGGTCTGGTCGCGGCCGACGGGCACGTGGGTGCCCTCCATGACGAGGATGTCGGCGGCCATGAGGATGGGGTAGTTGAACAGCCCCATGTTGATCCCGGCGTCCAGGTCGGCGACCCCGGCCGCGACGTTGCGGTCGCGGGCGGCCTTGTAGGCGTGGGCGCGGTTCATCAGGCCCTTGGGGGTCAGGGCACTGAGGATGGTGGTGAGCTCGAAGGTCTCGGGGACGCGCGACTGCTGGTAGACGTGGGTCCGCTCGGGGTCGAGGCCGCACGCGAGCCAGGTGGCAGCGCCCGACCGGATGCTGTGCCGCAGTTCCTCCGCGTCCTTGACGGTGTTGAGCGCGTGGTAGTCCGCGATGAAGTAGTACGTGTCGTACTCGTGGGCCGCCGTGAGTGCGGGCTTGATCGCGCCGACGTAGTTGCCCAGGTGGAAGTCACCGGTGGGCTTGATCCCGGTCAGGTAGGTGTTCGCTGCCATGGCCCCAGCCTAGCGGCGCGCACCCGCACGCCTGGTTCGGATCACCGCCGCCGGTCGCCCGACCGGCGGCGACGGACGTGGCCCGGGTGCTTCGGGCCGGGGGCGGCCGTCCCGGTCCCGCTGTTCGGGCTCCGGGACGGCCGGGTCCGTCCGGTTCTAGTCGACGCTCGTCGTGACCTCGACCCTGCCGTCCGGGCCGACGGTGGCCCGCACGTCCACGGACGGCCGCTCCTGCGCGGCGGCCGCGAGTCGGGGATCGGCCTCCTCGTCGCCTCCGGAGCGGAAGGCCCTCCAGTGGTCGGCCATGCGCTCGCCCTGCCCCCGCGTGAAGTGGGTCATGCAGGCGTCCTCGGAGTAGTTCATGAAGTTCGTGACCGGGTCCTCCCCCGGGTCCCTGCGGCAGGTGTCCCGACCGCGGGGGCAGCCCGCGGCCGCCTCGCGCTCGAAGGCGGTGTCGTCCACGTAGTCGCCGGGCTCGTCGCAGCCGTTCTGGAACGTGTGGAACAGCCCCAGCCAGTGGCCGACCTCGTGGGTGGCGGTGTGCCCCTGGTTGAAGCGGTGGCGGTCGCCGCCGGGCAGGGTGTCGTAGGCGATCACCACACCGTCCCGGGTGGGCTTGGACTTCTGGTCCTGCGGGAAGGTGGAGAAACCGAGCAGTCCGCCGTCGAGCTTGGTCGTGTAGAGGTTGAGCGTGTCGGAGCCGCCCTGGTGGAGACGCTCGCGGATCTCGTCGCGCTGGCTGTTGAAGTCGCGGAACCATCCGTCGTTCACCGTGCGGTCGATCTCGCTCAGCCGGAAGCGGAAGCCGGTGTCGGCACCCTCTCCACCGAAGGCGTACCCGCCGCGGTAGGCCCGGTTGAGCACGTCGATCTGCCGCCGGACCTGCCAGTCTCCGACGTTCCCGCGCCCGTCGGACGCGGAGATGACGTGCACCACCACCGGGACGACCCGTGTCGGCTCGGCCTGCTGGCCGCGCAGTGGCCGCAGTGCCTCGTGCAACTGCCGCTCGTACTCGGCCGCCTGTGTCGGGGAGACGTCGCCGCCCTCGGGCAGGAGGGTGGACCGGCTCGGATCGGCCACCCGGGCGTCGATGGCCGACACGCACTCGTCGAGCCGGTTCACCGCCGCCGCCGTCGCGGTGTCGGCCCCGGCCGCCCCGGCGTCGGCGGGCCGGTACGCCGTACCCGCCATGACCCCCGCGAGGGCGACCCCGCACAACACCAGTCCTGACCACAGTGCGGTTCCGCCACCGCTGGAGCTTCGTCCCATCATCAAACGGACTGTAGCGACATCGTCACTTTTCGATGCCAGGACGTGCGCGAGCTTGCGAAGTGTTTGCCCGCCCCCCTACTTGCGCCCGACCGCCCAGGTACGGAGCTTGGCGATGCGTTCGCGGATCTGGGAGGGAGAGGCCTGGGCCACGGGCGGACCGCCGCAGGCCCGGCGCAGTTCGTTGTGGATGATCCCGTGGGGTTTGCCCGTGCGGTGGTGCCAGGCCCCGACCAGTCCGCTGAGCTCGCGCCGCAGCTCGGCGACGACCTCGTGGGTGGGCCCCTCGTCCGGCTCGCCCTCGGTCTTGCGCCTGGTCCTGACCTCGTTGGCCTTCAGGTCGGCCTTGCGCTTGCGCAGCAGCTGGGAGACCTGGTCGGGATCGAGCAGACCGGGGAGGCCGAGGAAGTCCTCCTCCTCGGTGGAACCGGGCACACTGCCGTACTCGGCGCCGTCGAAGAGCGCGCGGTCGAACTCCGCCGCCGACTCCATCGTCTCGAACGGCAGCTCCTCCCCCGCCTCCGGGGTGTCCCGCTTCTTGTTGGCCTCCTTCATCAGGTCCTGTTCCGGGTACTCCTCGTCCGAGGGCTGCCGGTCCAGGACGTGGTCGCGCTCACGCTCCATCTCCCCGGCGTACTCCAACAGGGTGGGGACCGAGGGCAGGAACACGGAGGCGACCTCGCCGCGCTTGCGCACGCGCACGAAGCGGCCGATGGCCTGGGCGAAGAACAGGGGGGTGCTCGTGGAGGTCGCGTACACGCCCACCATGAGGCGGGGCACGTCCACGCCCTCCGAGACCATGCGCACCGCGACCATCCACCGGTCGTCGCTCCCGGAGAAGCGGGAGATCTTCTTGGAGGCCGTCGGGTCGTCGGACAGGACCACGGTCGCGCCCTTGCCGGTGATCTGCCGCAGGATGCGCGAGTAGGCGCGGGCGTTCTCGTGGTCGCTGGCGATGACCAGGCCGCCCGCGTCCGGGTGCGTCTTGCGCACCTCGGTCAGGCGGCGGTCCGCGGCCTGCAGCACCTTCTTGATCCAGTCGCCCTTGGGGTCCAGGGCCGCCCGCCATGCCTGGGAGAGCGCGTCCTGGGTGAGCGGCTCGCCCAGGCGTGCGGCGAGTTCGTCGCCCGCGCGGGTGCGCCAGCGCATCTCCCCGGAGTAGGCCATGAAGATGACCGGGCGCACGACCCCGTCCTCCAACGCGGGGGCGTACCCGTAGCTGTAGTCCCACGAGCAGCGGCGCACCCCGTTCCCGTCCTGGACGTAGTCCACGAACGGGATCGGGTTGATGTCGGAGCGAAAGGGGGTTCCGGTCAGGGAGAGCCGCCGGGCGGCGGGGTCGAAGGCCTCCCGGACCGCGTCGCCCCAGGAGAGCGCGTCGCCGGCGTGGTGGACCTCGTCGAAGATGACGAGGGTCTTGCGCGCCTCGGTGCGGTTGCGGTGCAGCATCGGGTGCGCGGCGACCTGCGCGTAGGTGACCGCCGCGCCGATGTACTGACGACCCAGGGCGCCCTGGCCGTTGCGGAACTCGGGGTCGATGGGGATGCCGAACCGGGCGGCCGACTCGGCCCACTGCTTCTTCAGGTGCTCGGTCGGGCACACGATCGTGATCGAGCGGACCGCGTGCCGCCGGAGGAGTTCGCTCGCCAGGGTGAGGGCGAAGGTGGTCTTTCCCGCGCCGGGCGTCGCCACGGCCAGGAAGTCGCGTGGTTCCCGGCGGAAGTACTCCTCGAACGCTTCCCGCTGCCAGGCGCGAAGGCCGCGCAGGCGGTCCTCCGTGGTGGTCTGCGTCACCGTCATGCTGTCCGTCCCCCGTTACTCACCTGGTAGAGGTTAGCGGCCCCCGGGGACCGGTCCGGGAGCCGCTCCAGTGGTGCCGCGCACACACGGTCGCGCGCGGCACCCCACTCCGGTGGAACCGTTCGGGGCGAAGCCGGGCGGAGGCCCTCGGGAGCCCGGTCAGGACTCTCCGGACGAGGAGGGCTCCTCGGACGGGGACTCCGAGGCCGACGGCGACGCCTCCGCGCCGGGCAGTGCGCCGGCCCCCTCGGGGGCGGCGTCCGCGCCCTGGACCTCGACCGCGCCGTCGTTGAACGGCATGTGCGGCGAGAGTTTCGGGAAGGCGAGGAACCACAGCAGCGCGGCGGCACCCACCACCAGGCCCACCGACAGGATCAGCTTGGACGGCCAGGGGCCGGGCAGCACACGCCAGATCAGTCCGTACATCCGCCTTCTACTCCTCGTCCTCTTCGGCGTCCGGCGCCATGTGGGCGATCGGCTCCGGCATGCCCTCGGACTTGGGGGTGGTCTCGGTGAGCTCGGCCCAGACGATCAGCCGGTGGGTGTTGTTGAGCTTGGGGGCACACGTGGTGAGCGTGATCAGGGAACGCTCGGGTTCCTCGTCGCTGGCGTCGTCGAACGGGTCCGGTTCGATCACCCACACGTCGCTGGGCAGGACCGTCTCCTCCTTGAACACCTCGTAGGTGTAGAAGTTCTCCCCGTCCTCCAGGACCATGACGTCGCCGTCCTCCAGCTGGTCGATGTCCCAGAACAGCCCGGGGGTGCGGTGCGCGGCGACGCCGTAGTTGCCCGCCTCGCCCGGCCCGGTGTCGTACTCGGTGTAGTGGCCGGGGCTGTTGAGGATGTCCTCGGGGGTCGTCCCGTTGACCACGACCCAGTCGAGGTCGAGGCTGGGCAGGTACAGGCGGCTGTCCGCGCTGCCCGGCAGCGGCTCGGACTCCGGTCCGGGCTCGGACTCCTCTTCCTCCTGCGCGGCCCAGACATCCTCCAGCCCCTGCGCCAGCTCCTCCTGCTCGCGCTGGGTCTCCCACTGTCCTCCGTAGACCTCGTAGGAGGCGTAGAAGAGCATGAGCAGGCCCGCGGTCAGCAGAACCTCGCCGATGGTCCGAACGACGGCGCGGACGACGTCGCCGGGCGTGTGCCGGGGGGTGCGGGGCCTGCGCCGCCTGCCCCCCGAACCTCGACGGCCGTGCCCGGGACCGGGCTCGGGATCGTCGTGCTTGTGCCGTTCAGTTGTGGAGACCAATAGGACCTACTCCTGTGGACGCTTTCGGGCGCTCCGACACCTACCTGCGGGGAACGACCAGCGGGGCCCCGGTACGCGGATGCGGCAGGACATCGACCTGGTGCTGGTACACGTCGCTGAGGAGCGACGCGGTGAACGCGTCCGCGGGTGCGCCCCGAGCGGCGACGCGTCCTTCGGACAGCACCACCACACGATGGGCGTAGGCGGCCGCAAGCCCCAAATCGTGCAGGACCACGATAACGGTCCGACCGCTGTCCGTGAGCGCGCGCGACACGGAAAGAACGAGTTCCTGGTGGCGGATGTCGAGCGCGGCGGTCGGCTCGTCGAGCATGGGCAGCCGGGTCCGCTGTGCCAGGACCCGGGTCGGCATGCCCCGGGCCCGCTCCTCTCCGGACAGGCTCGGAAACCGACCGACGCCTCCCGGGGGAGGGACCCCCTGCACCGTCCCGGACCTGGCCGGGGCCTTCGGCGAGGGCGGCGCGTCCCACGACAGCGCCGAGGATCGGTGCCCGGTCGTGGTGTTCGACGACCGTCACGACCTGGACGAGCACAACCGGGGCGTGTGGGTGACGGTCACCTTCGCCGCCCCTGGGACACGATCCGGGTGCCCCCGATGACCGGTCCCGCTCCGGGGACGGACCCACCGATGACGGAAGGGGCCTCGGCACACGGCGTGTGTCGGGACCCCTTCCCCGAGGGTGCGTGAGGCGGGCGCGGGAAGGCCCTACTTCATCAGCTCCTCGTAGGCCTTCTTGCACTCGGGGCACACGGGGAACTTCTTGGGGTCCCGGTTGGGGACCCACACCTTGCCGCACAGGGCGATCACCGGATTGCCCGTGACGGCGCTCTCGGTGATCTTGTCCTTCTGCACGTAGTGCGCGAAGCGTTCGCGGTCACCGTCGTCGTGCGAGATCTCCGGCCTGGTTTCGCTCTCCGGCAGAACCTTGTTCACGACATCCATCGACATCGTTCCTCACCCTTTCCACGTCTGCGTTCCACGGTATAGGGTGCCGCGCACCGCTCCCATGGCGATCGCCCGGCCCCGCTCAGTTCAGTGTGGGGTCCTCGGGGTAGGTGGACAACAGCGCCAGATCGCCGCCCTGACGGCGCAGCACACGCGACCACAGCCGTTCGGGCGCGGTGGTGAAGACGTCGGCGGCGATCGCCGGGACGACGTACCAGGCACCCTCGTCGATCTCACCGGCCAGCTGACCCGAGCTCCATCCCGCGTAACCGGCGAAGACCCGGAACGCGCTCAGGGCCGCGCCCAGCAGCGGCGGCGACCCGTCCAGGTCCACCACGCCCACGCCGTCCAGCCCGAGGCCGGGGTCGACCCCCTCCAGCGGGGACCAGCCCGAGGGCGGATCGCTGCTTCCCGCGGCGCCCAGGGCGATCCCCGACCCCTCGCCGACGGGGCCGCCCGAGAACATCACCGCGGGCTCGCTCGCGTAGGCGCCCCAGTGGCTGATGACCTCCTGCACGGAGGTGTCCAGCGGGCGGTTGAGGATCACCCCGAGGGTGCCGTCGGCGGTGTCGTCCACGACGAACACCACCGAGCGGCGGAAGGAGTCCTCCTGGAGGAGAGGGGCGGCCACCAGCAGTCGCCCGGTCAGTCTTGGCTGGTCCATGGTGCACCCCTACCCAGGTTCGCGCCCATGGCCGGGCCTGCGGATGCGGTCACCGCCCCTCCTCCGCGGACACGCGCCCGGGGGTCAGTTCCCCCGGCGGCGCTGGGCGACCTCGCGCACGGCGGTGGCCACGTGCGCGGACAGGTCGGAGTGGAAGACGCTGGGGATGATGTAGTTCGGGCCGAGCTCGTCCTCGGTCACCACGTCGGCCAGGGCCTCGGCGGCGGCGACCATCATGTCCGAGGTGACCTCGTGGCTCTGGGCGTCGAGCAGGCCGCGGAAGAAGCCCGGGAAGACGAGCACGTTGTTGATCTGGTTCGGGTAGTCGCTGCGACCGGTGGCGACGACGTCCGCGTGCAGGTGGGCGACCTCCGGGTCGACCTCGGGGTCGGGGTTGGCCAGCGCGAAGATGATCGAGCCGTCGTTCATCTCGGCGATGTCGTCACCGCTGAGAAGGTTGGGCGCGGAGACGCCGATGAAGACGTCGGCCCCGGCCACGGCGCCCCTGAGGTCACCGGAGTAGCCCTCGGGGTTGGTGTGCTCGGCGATCCAGCGCAGGTTGTCGTCGAGCTGCTCGCGCTGCGCGTGCACGGCGCCGTGCACGTCGCAGACGATGACGTCCTTGGCCCCGGCGTGCATGAGCAGCTTGAGGATGGCGGTACCCGCCGCGCCCGCACCCGACATGGCGATGCGGACCTGGCCCAGCTCCTTGCCGACCACACGCAGCGCGTTGCGCAGGGCGGCGAGCACGACGATGGCGGTGCCGTGCTGGTCGTCGTGGAAGACGGGGATGTCGAGCAGCTCACGCAGGCGGGCCTCGACCTCGAAGCAGCGGGGGGCGGAGATGTCCTCCAGGTTGATACCGCCGAAACCGGGGGCCAGGACCTGGACGGTGCGGACGATCTCGTCGACGTCCTGGGTGTCCAGGGCGATCGGCCAGGCGTCGATGTCGGCGAAGCGTTTGAACAGGGCGGCTTTGCCCTCCATGACCGGCATGGCGGCCTCGGGGCCGATGTTGCCCAGGCCGAGGACGGCCGATCCGTCGGTGACCACGGCGACGCTGTTGCGTTTGATGGTCAGGCGGCGGGCGTCGTCCTTGTTGGCGGCGATGGCCTGGGAGACGCGGGCGACACCGGGGGTGTAGGCCATGGACAGCTCGTCGCGGTTGCGCAGCGGCACCTTGGAGGACATCTCGATCTTGCCGCCGAGGTGCATGAGGAAGGTGCGGTCACTGACCTTGTGGACGGTGACGCCCTCGACCGAGCCCAGGGCGTCGACGATCGCCTGGGCGTGGTCGGTGTCGCGTGCCGCGCAGGTGACGTCGATCCGGATGCGCTCGTGCCCGGCCGCGGCCACGTCCAGAGCGGTGATCATGCCGCCCACGTGCTCGACGGCGTTGGTGAGGCTGCCGACGGCGCTGCCCCCAGCGTCCAGTTCGAGCCGGACGGTGAGGGAGTAGGAAACGCTGGGAAGGCTGGCCACGTGTTGCTCCTTGGCTCTCGCTTGGTGTCGTGCGTCCGTGGGTTACACGGACGGCCCCGTAGGTCCCGGGAACGTCGACGCTGACGCCCGGGGGCCCGCCCGTCGCCCACCACCGCCCAAGGGCCGCTTCGCGGCGGAGTGGAACGCCCTCAACGGAGGCCCGCGGCACAGGATCCCGTCGGGGACCGGAGTGGCGACCCCGCCCCCGCGATCCGTCCGTTCCGGGCGGCGCGCCGTCCCCGCGCCGGACGCGGTTCCGACACGCGTGTCCGCACGGCGGAGCGTGGGTGGTCCTGCGTGCCCGCTGCGCGCGGTGTCTCCTCAATGGTGCACCGCGCGGTGGACCACGGTCACGGCAGGGGGATGATTCGTACGCGCGACCGGGTCGCCTCACCCTACCCGAGTCAAGGCCGGATCGTCAGCAGTAGGGGACAATTCGACCCTTAGTAAAAAACTCCACAATTTTCCATGACTGGAGCGCAACTCCGGAGCGACGTCACGGGGCCCGACCGTCCCCGGAGCCTCCGCCGTCGGCGGCCCCGCCGTCCCCGTTGTCGTCGGGCCTTCGGCCCCGGGCCGCGCACACGACGACGTCCACGCACGCGGGAACGGTCAGGGAGGTCGCGTCCAGGAGCAGGTGGTAGAGCTCGGGGGAGGCGGAGTCGACACGGTAGAAGCGGCGGACGTAGGCGGCGCGGGCGCGGTCGTTGTCGTCGAGCAGGCGGAGCGTGGGCGCGACCTCACACCAGTCGTATCCCCCCGCCTCGTCGCGGTCCCCGCCCTCCCAGAGTTCCAGGGCCCGGCGCAGTCGGGCCCTGCGGTCGCCGTCGAGCCGGACGTGCAGGGCGGTGGGGTGGTCGGCCAGGACCACGGCGGCGGCGCGACCGAGCACCACGCCCCCGGAGTGGGCGACCTCACCGATGACGCGTTCGGTCTCCTCGACGAACTCGTGGTCGTACAGCAGCCGGCCCTGGTCGTCGGTGGCACCGCCCAACGCGGTGTCCACTCCGCCGAGGGTGACCGTCGGCAGCCGCGCGGCACTGGCGAGGAGTCGTTCGAGCCCTCCGGGGCTGCGGCCGTCGTGGCGCAGGGCCTCCTCCAGGGAGCAGCCGATGTGCGCGGCGACGGTACCCGGGACGGCCCTGTCGAGGAAGGGGACCCCGAGCCGGGCGGCGACGGCGGGGCCGATCACACCGCCGCCGGTCCCGAAGGTCGCCGAGATCGTGACCACGGGGCCGCCGCCACCGGGAGTGTCGTCGTTCATGGGTACCTACCGGTTCGCCATCGGGCCGTGCGACCCGCCGCCACCGGGTTCGTACCCGCTGTGCGATCGACTACCCCGCCGCCCAGAGGAGCAGAAGAAAGCGATGATTTACCGTTATGTCCACTTATGTGACGCCCCGGGTATCAACAGGTGCCGACGACGGAATTTCTCACCCGACGCCGACACCCTGCGACATCCCGGGACGCACGTCAGAACAGCGCCGAGGTGAGTTTGCGCCGGGCCGCGCCCACACGCGGGTCACCGGGCGGCAACAGCTCGAAGAGCGTGAGCAGGTGGGTGCGCGCCCGGTCCCGGTCGTCGTCGCCGGTGCGCTTCACCGTGGCGATCAGGCGGTCGAACGCGTCCTCGAACCTGCCGCCGTACATGTCGATGTCGGCGGCGGTGCACTGGGCGGCGACATCGTCCGGGGCGTCGGCCGCGGCCTGGCGGGCGACCGCCGCGTCCACCTCCTGGAGGCGGCCGACCAGACGGATCTGGGCGAGCTTGAGCTTGGCCTCGACGTCGTCCGGGGCGGCCTCCACCGCCTTGGCGTAGACGGCTTCGGCGGCGGCGAGGTCACCCCGCTCCAGCGCGGCCTGGGCCTCGGCGTCGACCGGGTCGACGGCCGGCTGCTCGGGCTGGCGGCCCTGCTCCGCCTCGGCCGGGGGCTCGCCCTCGACGGTGCCGGGGTGGCCCGGGGGCAGCATGCCCTGCTCGGCCAGGGCGGAGAAGACCTGGCCGAGCCAGTCGCTCAGCTGCTCCTCCGTGGCCGGACCGGCGGGACCGGGCATGACCTGGCCCTGGACGGCCACGATGATCATCGGGGTGGTGGGCACGCGCAGGGCCTGCACGAGCTGCGGGCTGGCCTCGCTGTCGAGCTTGGCGAGGAACCAGTTGCCGCCCGAGGAGGAGGAGAGGCGGTCGAGGGCGCTCTCGACCTGCTTGGACTGCTCCGACCATCCGGCGAGCACGGCGAGGACGACCGGAGCGGACATCGACCGCTCCAGGACCTCGGCCTGGAAGTTGGCCTCGTCGACGTTGACGGCGTACGGGTTGGATCGACCGGCCGACTCCTCGGCGCGCTGCTTGGCCTCGCGTTCCAAGGCCGCCTTGCGCGCCCCGAGGTCAACCGCACTGTTCGGTGAAAAGTCCGAAGGCTGCATACGTCCATCCTGCCCCATGCGCGGAAGGGCGGGTGACGCCCGGAGGAGGCTGTGGAGGACGAGCCGGGCGGCCTCCCCGCCCGGCTCGCACACGACCGGCCCGGGTGGGATCGGGAACCCTCCCCTGACCGGCCACCGACCGCCGGGAGGTTCTCACTCCCCGGCCTCGGCATCGACGGCGTTACGGGCATCGCGGAGTGCGTAGATATCGCCTGCCCGGAAGTAGCGCCACCCGTTGAAGGGGTGGGGGAAGTGGTCGACACCGTCGATTTTTCCGTCCCGCGCCCATCCCCGGAGGGTGGAGGGGGCGACGCCGAGGACCAAGGCGGCCTCGCCGTTGCTGAAGTAGTTGTCGGGATGCGTTTCCTGGAGGTACCGCAGTTCTGCCTTGTCCATACATCCAGGCTTCGACCCCGCGCCGTGTCCCGCTAGTAACTGCGATACACCCCCAAAGCAACGGCGCTACGTGCAATCAATTGACTACAATCTGAAACATGCCGCAATCCCCTTTTCCTGCCCAACTGACGAAGTGGCGCGAGCTCAGAGGCCTGACCCAACGACAGCTAGCCAAACGAGTCGGCACGTCCGCTTCATCTCTCTGCCGCTGGGAGTCGGCTCAAACCGTACCAAAGCGGGACTACGCGCAACGGTTGGACGAAGTTCTCAGCGCCTCCGGGCGCTTACGGAAGGTGTGGGAGGCACAGACCTCCGGCTCCTCACTCCCACCCTGGATGCAGGACATCGGACGTTTGGAGGAAGAGGCGGTGTACATCGAGTTCCTCTCCCCCGTCCTGGTTCCCGGACTTCTCCAATCCCCTGATTACGCACGTATCGTCTTCCAACACGGTCAACCTCTCGCGGCACCCCCCGAGATCGACCGCCTCACGGCAATTCGATCTGGCCGCTACGAGGTACTGCGAAGCAAGAACGATCCCGAGATCGCCGCAGTGTTCCCCGAAACCGCTCTGACCTGTGTTCCTGAGCAGGTTCAGCGGGGGCAAGCCGCACACCTGCTCTCGCTGGCAGGCGGTGGAAGAGTGCGAATCCACCTTGTTCCAGAATGTTCCGCTCTGATCGGGATCACATCCCCACTCCTGTTGTTCCGCCTGGTCGACGGATCCCGGGCGGCAAGTTCAGATCACGTCTCCGGTAACGTCATCTACGACGAAACGACCGGATTTGATCGGCTACAGGAACTGGTGAAACGTGCGCTGGGAAGCGCGCTTCCCTCCGAGCAGTCGATGCAGGTTCTCAAGGGGTTGAGCACACGTGACGACTGAGTGGGCCAAGTCGAGCTACAGCAGCACCGGCGGCCAGTGTGTGGAGGCCCGTGTGGCCGCCGCCGGGGCAGACATCCGCGACACACAGAACCGCGACGCGGGCCACCTCTCCTTCCCCGCCTCCGAGTGGCTGTCCCTGGTCCGCGGGGCTCAGAAGCGCGGGTCCTCGGTGTAGGTGCCGAACTCCTCCCCCATCGTGGCGCAGATCTCCCCGAGCGTGGCCTCGGCACGGGCGGCGTCCATGATGAGCGGGACGAGGTTGCCGCCCTCGGCGCGGACGCCCTCCAGCAGGCGGGCGAGCGCGCGGTCGACGGCGGCCCCGTCGCGGCGTTCCCTGCGCTCGGCGAGCTCCCTCTTCTGCTCCCGCTCGACCTCGTGGCTGATCCTGAGGATGTCCAGCTCACCGGAGACCGTGGTGGTGTGGCAGTTGACCCCGACGATCCGCTTGTCGCCCTTCTCCAGCGCCCGCTGGTACTGGAAGGCCGCCTCGGCGATCTCGGAGTTGAAGTACCCGTTCTCGATGCCCGCGAGGATGCCCGAGGTCATCGGTCCGATCCGGTGCTCGGCGTCGCGCCCGCCGCCCATGCGCAGGATCTGCGCGAAGATCCGCTCGGCCTCCGCCTCCAGCTCGTCGGTGAGCGACTCCAGGTACCAGGAGCCGCCCAGCGGGTCGGCGACGTTGGCGACCCCGGTCTCCTCCATGAGCACCTGCTGGGTGCGCAGCGCGATCTCGGCGGACTGCTCGGTGGGCAGCGCCAGGGTCTCGTCGAGCGCGTTGGTGTGCAGGGAGTTGGTGCCGCCGAGTACGGCGGCGAGCGCCTCGACGGCGGTGCGCACCACGTTGTTGTAGGGCTGCTGCGCGGTGAGCGACACCCCGGCGGTCTGGGTGTGGAACCGCAGCCACCGCGCCCTCTCCGTGGTGGCTCCGTAGGTGTCCGTCATCCAGCGCGCCCAGATCCGGCGGGCCGCGCGGAACTTGGCGATCTCCTCGAAGAAGTCGATGTGGGCGTCGAAGAAGAACGACAGCCCGGGCGCGAACCGGTCGACGTCCAGGCCGCGCGACAGGCCGAGTTCCACGTAGCCGAAACCGTCGGCGAGGGTGTAGGCGAGCTCCTGCGCGGCCGTCGCCCCGGCCTCGCGGATGTGGTACCCGGACACCGAGAGCGGTTTGTACGCCGGGATGTGCTCCGCGCAGTACTCCATGAGGTCGCCGATGAGGCGCAGGTGGGGTGCCGGGGGGTAGAGCCACTCCTTCTGTGCGATGTACTCCTTGAAGATGTCGGTCTGGAGGGTCCCGTTGAGGGTGCCGACGTCGACGCCCTGGCGCTCGGCGGCGACGAGGTACATGCAGAACACGGGGACGGCCGGGCCGCTGATCGTCATCGACGTGGTCGTCCCGTCGAGCGGGATGCCGTCGAAGAGCAGGTCCATGTCGGCGACCGAGTCGATCGCGACACCGCAGTGCCCGACCTCGCCCAGGGCGTGCGGTGAGTCGGAGTCGTGGCCCATGAGCGTGGGCATGTCGAAGGCCACGGAGAGCCCGCCGCCACCGGAGTCGAGGATCATCCGGTAGCGCTCGTTGGTCTGGCGTGCGTTGCCGAACCCGGCGAACTGGCGGATGGTCCAGGTCCGGCCCCGGTAGCCGGTGGAGTACAGACCGCGTGTGTAGGGGTACTCGCCCGGCCAGCCGATCCGCTCGAACCCGGGCGCCTCGGCACCGGGGGGCGGCCCGTACACGGGCCGGAGGGGGCGGCCGGACAGGGAGCTGAAGTCCGCGTCGCGCACGCGGGAGGAGTCGTAACGGCGCTGCCAGCGCTCACGACCCGACTCGATCTCCTCGGATCCGCCGTTGGGAGTGGGTCCCGATGTGGTGTCCGTCATACCGAAATAGTAGGACGTCCAAATAATGATGTACAGAAGGCGCGCCCTCGGCGCCCTCCCGGTGCCGGACGGGCGTCAGCGGCCCTCGGCGGCGACCGGTTCGGGGAAGTCCCCGAAGTCGACCCTGAGCTTGGTGAACATCTCGTGCATCCGCCAGAGCTCCTCGTCGGAGTAGCAGCCCAGAGCGAAGTCCATGCCCATGAGGGCGCCGGTGGCCTCCTCGGTGACCGAGCGCCCGGCGTCGGTGATCTCGGCCAGGACCCCGCGACCGTCGCTCGGGTTGGGGCGGCGGCGCACGAGCCCCTGCCCCTCCAACCGGTCGATGGTGTTGGTGACGCTGGTCGGGTGCACCATGAGGCGCTCACCGATCTTGCCGAGCGGCAGTGCGCCGGAGTGACTGAAGGTGAGCAGGACCAGGGCCTCGTAGCGGGCGAAGGTCAGACCGAACGGCTTGAGGGCGCCGTCCAGCTCCCCGATCAGGATCTGCTGGGCGCGCATGACGGAGGTGACGGCGGCCATGGCGGGCGAGGCGCCCCACCGCCGCGTCCAGTTGTCGTGCGCGCGCTCGATCGGGTCGAACGGAAGATTCAACGGGTTTCCCACTCCGCCACTCTAACCGTGCCGCCCCGGCCCCCCGCTCGCTCCTGTGCCGTACGGCTACTCACAAGTAGGCACCGGCGCGGCGCAACCGGCGCTCCCGCCCTGCGAGGCGATCGGGTACCACTCAGGCCGGAGGAAGGCAAGATGTGACCCTGTCCACAAGGGGACAGTTGGGGCACCCGATACCGGTCCGGCTCTCCAACTCGGAAAAGCCGGCCGCACCCCGGAGTCGGAGCGAGCCGCCTCCGGAGAAGGCGAAAAAAGGCCGCGCACTCTCATTGACTCGCGAGGAAACTATTAGTTAAGTTTCCTAAAAATTAGTTCCCCCACGTCAGAGACGCTATGGCCCGCTCACCACCGTCCTGCACCTCATTCGGATACGACTCGTCACCACTCCGCAAGGACTTCCTCCGCTGCCCGGAGCGCCCGCTCCCCTGCGGTCAGCCCACAGTCCCTCCCCCCACCCTGGAGACACCTCCGTGAGAGCACGCCATCTGAGAAACCGGCTCGCCGCGTTGGCCGCGGCACTGCTGGTCGCCCCCCTGGCCCTGGCCCCGACGCCGGCCGCCGCGGCGCCCGGCGAGGTGACCGTCACCTACGTCGAGACGTCCCGGTGGGACAGCGGCTACGGCGGCCAGATCACCATCCAGAACGAGACCTCCAGTGCACTCACCGACTGGACGGTCAGTTTCGACACCCCCTCCGGTGTCCAGATCACCAGCCTGTGGAACGCCGTCCACACCGTGAACGGCAACACCCACACCCTCACGCCGCCGTCCTGGGGCGCGCCCGTTCCCGCGAACGGCTCGTACCAGATCGGCTTCAACGGCACCCACGGCGGCGGTGACACCACCCCGGTCAACTGCACGGTCAACGGCTCCCCCTGCTCCGGCGGCCCCAGCGAGCCCGACACCGAGGCCCCGTCCACCCCCGGCGGCCTGACCGTGGGCGAGGTCAGCTCGAACACCGTCGCCCTGTCCTGGGACGCGGCCACCGACAACGTCGCGGTCGCGGGCTACGAGATCGTCTCCGGCGGGCAGGTCGTGCGCTCCGTCGGCGGGGACACCCTGACCGCCACCGTCGGCGGCCTGCAGCCCCTGACCGAGTACAGCTTCACGGTGCGCGCCTACGACACCTCCAACAACCGCGGCGCGGACAGCGCCGCGGTCACCGCCACCACCCTGGAGGGCGGCGGCACCACCCCGGCGGGCGAGCGCCGCGTCGCCTACTTCACCCAGTGGGGCATCTACGACCGGGGTTACCTGGTCCGCAACCTGGAGACCTCCGGCACCGCCGCGAACCTCACGCACATCAACTACGCCTTCGGCAACATCAACGCCAACGGTGAGTGCTTCATGGCCAACCAGCTCGGCCAGGGCGACGCCTGGGCCGACTACGGCCGCTCGTTCCGCGCCGACGAGAGCGTCGACGGCGTCGCCGACACCTGGAACCAGGACCTGCGCGGCAACTTCAACCAGCTGCGCAAGCTCAAGGAGATGTACCCCGACCTGAAGGTCAACATCTCGCTCGGCGGCTGGACCTGGTCGGAGAACTTCTCCGACGCCGCCCTGACCCCCGAGTCGCGGCAGCGGATGGTCAGCTCCTGCATCGACCAGTTCCTGCGCGGCAACCTGCCCATGTTCGACGGTGCGGGCGGCCCGGGCGCGGCCGCCGGGATCTTCGACGGCATCGACCTCGACTGGGAGTGGCCGGGCAGCGCCGGCCACGAGCACAACACCGTGCGCCCCGAGGACCGCGAGAACTTCACCGCCCTCGTCCAGGAGTTCCGCACCCAGCTGGACGCCCTGACGGCCGAGACCGGTCGGCCCTACGAGCTGACCGCGTTCCTGCCCGCCGACCCGGAGAAGGTCGAGGCCGGCTTCCAGATGGGCCAGCTGATGACCGACTTCGACTTCGTCACGGTCCAGGGCTACGACTACCACGGCGGCTGGGAGAACGCCACGGCCCACCAGTCCAACCTGGTGTTCGACCAGAGCGACCCGAGCCCGCGGCAGTTCTCCAGCGAGATCGCGATCCAGGAGTACATCAGCCGGGGCGTCGACCCCGCCGACATGGTGCTCGGCCTGCCCTTCTACAGCCGCGGCTGGACGGGCGTCGACCCCGGACCGAACGGGGACGGCCTCTTCCAGAGCGCGACGGGTCCCGCTCCGGGCACCTACGAGCAGGGCATCGACGACTGGAAGGTGATCAAGGACCTGCCGGGCTTCACCCTGCACCGGGACGAGACCCACGGCGCCGCCTGGCTGTACGACGGGAACACCTTCTGGACCTACGACGACGAGATCGCGCTGACCCAGAAGACCGACTGGGCGCAGGCCCAGGGTCTGGGCGGCGTCATGATCTGGTCCATCGACGGTGACGACGCCAACGGCACGCTGATGAACGCGGTCGACGCGGCGCTGGCGTCCTGACCCACCCCCGGAGACCGCCCTCGGGCGGCTGACGTCAAGGGATGGCGGTGGCCGGAAGGGGACACGATCCCCTTCCGGCCGCTGGTCCGGCCCCCGGACTGGACAGGTTCGCCCCACGAGCACCATCCACACCCTGAGTCACCATTCGTCACAGAGTGACCATTGACGGCCCGGCTAATTGTTAGTTAAGTTTCCTAAAAATTCCGTCCGCGCCCCCGGACGGACACCCACCACCCCCTGCTCCACGGGCGACGCGCGTGAGCGCCCCACCCCCACACAGGAGACCCCCACGTGAGAGCACGACGACCCGGACCCCGGTCAGCGGCGATCTCCGCCGCCGTGCTGGCGGCCCCGATCGCTCTGGCCGCCCCCGCGGCGTCCGCCGAGGAGGCCCCGCCCGCCGACCCGGCCGACCTCACCGTCACCTTCGAGGAGTCCGCGCGCTGGAACACGGGGTACAGCGGCGAGATCACGGTCACCAACGCCTCCGACTCCCCGGTCAGCGACTGGACGATCGGCTTCGACCTCCCCGACGGCAGCGGCGTCCACCAGATGTGGAACGCGGAGCTGACGGAGTCCGAGGGCTGGTACACGGTCACCCCGCCGCGTTGGGGAGCGGCGATCCCCGCCGGGGGCAGCTACAGCTTCGGGTTCAACGGCCTGCACGAGGACGGCGCGACCGCCCCCGTCCTGTGCCTGGTCAACGGCGCCCCGTGCGACGGGGGTACCGGCCCCGACCACGACAGCCTCAGCGTCGCCTACCTTCCCCAGTGGGGCGCGGAGGACAACGGCTACCACGTCCGCGACCTCGTCACCTCCGGCACCGCCGCACGGCTCACGCACATCAACTACGCGTTCGGCAACGTGGACGCCGACGGTGCGTGCTTCATGAGCGACGAGGAGGGCCGGGGCGAGGCCCGCGCCGACTACGTGACGTCCACCGGAGCGGCGAACAGCGTCGACGGCGTCGCCGACGACCCCGACCAGGCGCTGCGCGGCAACTTCGGGCAGCTGCGCAAGCTCAAGGAGATGTACCCCGACCTGAGGGTCAACATCTCCCTCGGCGGCTGGACCTGGTCCGAACACTTCTCCGACGCCGCGCTCACCCCCGAGTCCCGCGAGCGCATGGTCAGCTCCTGCATCGACCTCTACCTGCGCGGCGACCTGCCCGTCCTCGACGGCGCGGGCGGCGAGGGCTCGGCCTACGGGGTCTTCGACGGCATCGACCTCGACTGGGAGTGGCCGGGCAGCGCCGGCCACCCGCACAACACCGTGCGCCCCGAGGACCGCGAGAACTTCACCGCCCTCGTCCAGGAGTTCCGCGACCAGCTCGACGCGCTGGAGGCGCAGACCGACCGCGAGTACGAGCTGACCGCGTTCCTGCCCGCGGGCACCTGGCGGATCGACCTGGGCTACGAGCTCGACGAGCTCATGACCGACTTCGACTTCGTCACCGTCCAGGGCTACGACTACCACGGCACCTGGGAGAGCACGACCAACCACCAGTCCAACCTGGTCGCCGACCCGGACGACGAGGGACCGGTCATCTCCACCCGGGACACGGTCCAGGCCTACGTCGACCGCGGTGTCGACCCCGCCGACATCGTCCTGGGAGTGCCCTTCTACGGGCAGGGCTGGACCGGCGTCGAGCCCGGACCGAACGGCGACGGCCTCTTCCAGAACGCGACCGGCCCGGCCCGGGGCGACGCCCGCTGGTCGGCCCTCAGCGAGCTGGAGGGCTTCGACCTGCACCGGAACGACGATCTCGGCACGGCCTGGCTCTACGACGGCGAGACGTTCTGGACCTACGACGACGAGACCGCCATGACCCAGAAGACCGAGTGGGCCCTCGACAACGGCCTCGGCGGTGTCATGGTCTGGTCGATCGACGGCGACGACGCCGACGGCAGCCTCATGGCCGCCATCGACACGGCACTGGTCGGGAACCGGTGACCACGGTCTCCCGGACGGACCCCTCCGTTCCGGGACGGGCGTCGGTGCTCTGATCCGGGGAGCACCGCCGCCCCGGCCGACGCGGACCGATGTGCGACGGTCCGCGTCGGCCCCTCTCGTCTTCGGGGCCCTCCCGCGTCCGGGGGCGTCCCCTCACTCCCGGGGGTCGGCGCCCAGTTCCTTGAGCAGGAGGTCGGCCGCCGCGTAGGGATCGCGCCGCCCCTCCGCGACCTCCCTGGCCAGGGCGTCCAGACCACCGTCCTCGCCCACCCCGACCATGCGCGAGCGCAGCGCGTCGAGCGCGATCCCCTGCACCTCCTCGCGGGCGCGAAGACGCCGCCGCGAGATGAGCTCACCCGTGGCCTCCAGATGGGAGCGGTGCTGCTCCACCCGCTCCCACAGTTCCTCGGTGCCCTCGCCCTCGGCGGCCACGGTCATGACGATCGGCGGCTTCCACTCCTCGTCGGTCCGGTCCACCATCGCGACCATCTGCCGTAGTTCGCGCAGGGTGACCCGGGCTCCGTCCCGGTCGGCCTTGTTCACCGAGAAGACGTCGGCCACCTCCAGCACCCCCGCCTTGGCCGCCTGGACCGAGTCGCCCATCCCCGGGGCGCACAGCACCACGGTGGTGTCCGCCAGCCCGGCGATCTCGACCTCGGCCTGCCCCACCCCGACCGTCTCCACCAGGACCACGTCGAACCCCGCCGCGTCCAGGACGCGCAGGGCGTGCGGCGCCGCCCAGGACAGTCCGCCCAGGTGCCCGCGGTTGGCCATGGAGCGGATGTAGACGCCGGGGTCGGTGGCGTGCTCCTGCATGCGCACCCGGTCCCCGAGCAGGGCTCCCCCGGTGAACGGCGAGGAGGGGTCCACGGCGAGCACCGCGACCGACAGGCCCCGGGCGCGGAGCACACGCACGACCGCGTTGGTCGTCGTGGACTTGCCCACGCCCGGGGCCCCGGTGAAGCCGACCACCCGTGCCCGTCCGGTGTGCGGAGCCAGAGCCGCCATGATCCCGCGCAGCTCCGGCGCCCCGTTCTCGACCAGGGTCACCGCGCGGGCCAGCGCCCTGCGGTCACCCTCCCGAAGCCGTTCCGCCAGACTGGCCGCGTTCATGGGACTCCTCCTGGATTCGGCCCCGGCCGGGACCCGACGGGTCGTGCCTACTGCGCGGGCACCGTGAACAGCAGGGCGTCGCCCTGGCCGCCGCCACCGCACAGGGCCGCGGCACCGAGTCCGCCACCGCGGCGGCGCAGCTCGTGGATCAGGGTCACGGCGATCCGGGCGCCGGACGCCCCGATCGGGTGACCGAGGGCGATGGCACCGCCGTTGACGTTCACGATGTCCTCGGAGACGCCCAGGTCCTGCACCGACTGGATGCCCACCGCGGCGAAGGCCTCGTTGATCTCGATCAGGTCCAGGTCCTCGACCGTCCGCCCGGCCTTGGTCAGCGCGTGCTGGATGGCGTTGGAGGGCTGCGAGTGCAGGGAGTTGTCCGGACCGGCGACGTTGCCGTGCGCGCCGATCTCGGCGAGGACGGGCACGCCGAGCTCCTCGGCCTTGGCCCGGCTCATGACGACGACGGCGGCGGCGCCGTCGGAGATCTGCGAGGAGGACCCGGCGGTGATGGTGCCGTCCGCGTCGAAGGCCGGACGCAGCCTGCCCAGGGTCTCGACCGTGGTGCCCGGGCGGACGCCCTCGTCGGTCTCGAAGACGACCGGGTCGCCCTTGCGCTGCGGGATCTGCACGGGGACGATCTCGTCGGTGAACCGTCCCTCGGCCGTGGCCGCGGCGGCGCGCTGGTGGGAGCGGGCGGAGAAGGCGTCCTGTGCGGCGCGGCCGATGCCGAGCTTGGCGTTGTGCCGCTCGGTCGAGGCGCCCATGGACTCGTTGTCGAAGGCGTCGGTGAGGCCGTCGTGCGCGGTGGCGTCCAGGACCTCGACGGAACCGTACTTGAAGCCCTTGCGCGACTTGGGCAGCAGGTGCGGGGCGTTGGTCATGGACTCCATGCCGCCCGCGACCACGACGTCGAACTCGCCCGCGGTGATGAGCTGGTCGGCGAGGGCGATCGCGTCCAGGCCGGACAGGCACACCTTGTTGATGGTGACGGAGGGCACGCTCATGGGAATGCCCGCCTTCACGGCGGCCTGGCGGGACGGGATCTGCCCGGCGCCGGCCTGGAGGACCTGTCCCATGACCACGTATCCGACCTGTTCACCACTGACACCGGCGCGCTCCAGCGCGGCCTTGATCGCGAATCCGCCCAGGTCTGCGGCGGAGAACCCGGCGAGGGAGCCGAGGAGTCTGCCGGTGGGGGTCCGCGCCCCACCGACGATGACGGAACCGGGCATCGTAACTGGCCTCCATGTGATCGGTGACGCACCTGGTCTGCAACGATACCCACACAGCGTTCGGCGACATCCGAGAGGTTCACGCTCATGAGTGACGCACCCGCTCCCACCACCCCCTTCTCCGGCCTCACCAGGCTCGACCACGTCGGCATCGCCTGCCGCGACCTCGACGCCTCGGTCGAGTTCTACCGCCGCACCTACGGTTTCGAGGTCGAGCACGAGGAGGTGAACGAGCAGCAGGGCGTGCGCGAGGCCATGCTCCGAATCAACGGCACGGACGACGGCGGCGCCACCTATCTGCAACTGCTCGAACCCACCCGCCCGGACTCCCCCGTGGCGAAGTTCCTGGAGCGCAACGGCGAGGGCGTGCACCACGTCGCCTTCGGCACGTCCGACGTGGCCGCGAGCGCCGCGGCGGTCGGCGGGCGGGACGTACGCGTCCTGGACGAGGAGCCGCGCCGCGGGACGTCGGGGTCGAGCATCGTGTTCCTGCACCCGAAGGACTGCGGAGGCGTGCTCACCGAGCTCGTGCAGAGCGCCGGGTGACGGTGGCCGTGTCCGCTCCGGACCGGGTCCGGGCGTCCGCACGGCACCTCCCCCGAGGTGGCCGCCCGGACAGAAATGTCACGGGGACGTTCCGGACACGTCACGTCTTGGGCTGTGGGGGATGAGTTGACCACAGGCCCACCGGAAGTTACCCGAAACCCTCTTCCCAGGCGTTCCGCGCTTGATAAAGTCGCTTAGCCGCCGGAGTGTTCCTCCGGCCGAGGTTCACGTCTTGCAGTCCGGTAGCCGCACACCCGGACGCCTCCCGTCCACCGGGGACGACGCGGCCGCCGTCCGCCGCCCCCCGGCCGCCAGCAAGTTAGCCGTCTCGCACCCGTTCAGGATTCCGCCACATGTCGTCAAACAACATTGACTCCCAACTCAACAACATCTTCAACGAGGACAACACCCCGCCCGAATTCGACGTGGTGCTGCGTGGCTACGACCGCACCCAGGTGGATGACTACGCGGCCAGCCTGCGCGGCGAGCTGGAGGAGTCCAACAAGAAGATCGAGAAGTTCAAGGCCGAGCTGGGCGCCAAGAACCGCCAGCTCCAGGAGCGCGAGCGCCCCTCCTACTCCGGGCTGGGCTCGCGGATCGAGGAGCTGCTGCGCCTGGCGGAGGAACAGGCCAACGAGCTCGTCCAGAGCGCCCAGATCGACGCCAACGACATCCGTTCGGCCGCCAAGATCGAAGCCGCCGAGATGCGCGCCGCCGCCGAGTCGGAGGCGACCGAGGTGCGCACCCTCGCCCAGCGCGAGGCCGACGAGCAGCGCCAGACCGCCGAGTCCGAGGCCGAGGAGATCACCACCACGGCCCGCCGCGAGGCGGACGAGCTGGCCTCCACCACCGAGCGCGAGGTCCAGAAGAAGCGCTCCGCCGTCGACCACGAGATCGCGGAGAAGCGCGCGACCTTCGAGGGCGAGATCGCCAAGCTGCGCACCACCACCGAGCGCGAGTGCGCCCAGGCGCGCGCCGCGGCCAAGCGCGAGCGCGACGAGACCATCCAGGCCGCCAAGAGCCAGGCCGAGGAGCTGCGCAAGAACGCCGAGCGGGCCGCCGCCGAGTCCGAGGCGCGTCGGACCGAGGCCGAGGACCAGTTCGAGCTCCAGCTCGCCGACCGCCGCGCCGAGGCCGAGCGCCAGGACGCCGAGCGCCTGGCCGCCGCCCAGGCCGCCACCCAGAAGATGGTCAGCGAGGCCGAGGAGCGCGCCAACAGCGCCGAGCAGCGCGCCACCAAGGCCAGCCAGCAGGCCGAGCAGACCCGCCGCGACGCCGAGAACCACGCCAAGCAGCTGGTCGGCAACGCCAAGAAGAACGCCACCCAGATCGAGTCGGAGGCCAAGTCCAAGGCCGAGCACCAGCTCTCCGACGCCAAGGCCGAGGCCAACCGCATCATGACGGCCGCCAAGAAGGAGGTCGACGACCTCAACGCCCAGCGCGACAGCATCCAGTCGCACCTCCAGCAGCTGCGTCAGCTGCTCGGCGGCGGTGGCGCCCCGGCCCCCGCTCCGGCGGCTCCGCCCGCCCCCGCGGCGATCGCCCCGCAGGAGAGCCCGGCCCCGGCCGAGGAGGCCAAGCAGCCCGCCCACTCCGGCAAGGGCTCCGACGACGAGGACTGGTGGCAGGAGTAGCCAAGACCCCCCTGGGGCCTGGTCCCCGGAAGGTCGCCCCAGGGGGTCTGTCGTTCGGGCGCCGTCGGGGCGCGGCACGACGCGTCGGGCCGCGCGGCGGGGAACGAGCGCCGGGCGTGGCCGAGGATGCGGCGCCCCTGCCCTGAGGGCGTCCGACGCGAGCGGGTACCGCGCCCCAGTCCTGCGTTGAGGATGATGGCGGGCGAAGCGCACGACCCCGAACGAACACGGCGAGGGGCCCGCGTTCCGGACGTGATCCGGAACGCGGGCCCCTCGCGCGTCGTCGGTGGGGCGGGTTCAGCCCAGGGGGGCGACGTCCCTCTCGTGGGGTCCGTCCCACTCGGTGGGCAGCGGGTGGGCGGCCGGGTTGACGTGCCGGACGATCTCGTTGAGCACGCGGCGCACGTACGGCTCCCCCACCCACAGGTGCCGGGCGCCGTCGACGCCGATGACCTCCGCCTGCGTGAGCGGGGCGAACCGCTCCCGGGCCTCGTCGGGACGCAGGTAGTCATCGTGCTCGGGCACCAGCGCGACCACCGGCTTGCCCGAGTCCGCCCACACCTTCATGTCCGCCTCGCCCGCGCGGTGCAGCGGCGGGGACAGCAGGATCGCCCCGGTCACCTGCGGGTCGCAGCCCCACTTGAGCGCCAGCTCGGTCCCGAAGGACCAGCCGAGCAGCCACGGGTCGGGCAGCCCCTCGAACTCGGTGAACTCGACGGCGGCGAGGACGTCGTGCCGCTCGGTCTCACCCTCGCCGAAACTGCCCTGGCTGGTGCCGTGGCGCGAGGTGGTGCCGCGGGTGTTGAACCGCAGCACCGCGACGTCGGCCAGGGCGGGCAGGCGGAAGGACGCCTTGCGCAGGACGTGGCTGTCCATCATGCCCTCGGCGGTGGGCAGCGGGTGCAGGCACACCAGGGTGGCCACGGGGTCGCGGCCCTCCGGTGTGGCCAGCTCTCCGACCAGTTCCAGGCCGTCGGCGGTGTGCAGGGTGACGGGTCTGCGTACGGCGGGAAGCACCGTGGTGGCTCGGATCTCCATGGCTCCTCGAATCCGGGTCGGGCCTCAGTAGCGGGGTGACCTGCGGGCACGCCGGTCCCAGCAGGAGGAGTGCCAGTGCCTGCGGTCGTCGCCGTCGCCGTAGGGGCGCCAGGCGACGACGTGGGCCATCCCCGTGGGGATCTCCTGGGCGCACCCGGGGCAGCGGTAGACCTTGGTGGCGGACGCCCCGGGGAGCCGGCGCGTGACCCACTCCCCGTCGGGCCCGGTCTCCCGGCGCTGTCCGCCGGTGACACGCAGCATCAGGGCGTCCTCGTCGGGCGGTCCTGCGGGACCGCCGCGACCCCGGGAGGACTGACGACGGGGGGAGTTACGGCGCGGGCTCACGCGTTCCAGGGTAGAAGAGACCGCGCAGTGGCCGCCGCCACACCCCGTGACGGCGGCCGTGCCCGTGCCTTCCACGTGCTCACACGTTCACACAGGGCTCGCCTCGCCCCGCGGAGGCCCGCAGGCCCCCCGCGCGTCAGTGGTCGTGGCCCTCGTGCTCGATCTCGGGCAACTGGTCCACCAGGAGCGGAGCGGGCACCGCGATACTGGTCAGGCTGTACTCGCTCATCGCGACCAGGGTGGTGACGACGTGCTCGGCGCCGCGCTCCTCCAGGAGCTCCGTGGGGCCCTTGGGGTAGCCGCAACCGAACCGCATGGCGGTGTCGACGTCGCGGGCGGAGGCGTACCCGTCGCCGATCATGCGCAGGGCGTCGTCGATCTGGGGGGCGATGAGCATCTCGCCCAGGTCCAGGTTCTCCTCCTCGCGGACCATCTCCGCGAAGCGGCCGGCGGGCTGGGCCTCGGCGGGGTCGTCCTGTCCGGTGTAGAAGCCCCTCCCGGACTTGCGGCCCAGGCGACCGGCGGCCACCATGCGGCGCAGCAGCGGGGCGGCGACGTAGCGCGGCTCGCGGTACTCCTCCCACAGCACGTCCATGACGGCCAGGCACACGTCCAGGCCGACGAGGTCGGCGAGGGTGAGCGGCCCCATGGGGAACCCGGCGGCCTTCTGGACGGAGGCGTCGATCTCCTCGCGGGTGGCCACGCGGCGCTCGTACAGGCGGATCGCGTCGTTGATGTAGGGGACCAGGAGAGCGTTGGCCACGAATCCGGCCCGGTCGCCGACCGTGACGGGGGTCTTGCCGATGCGCTTGGCGACCTCGGTGACGATGTCGACGGTCTCCTCGCTGGTGGAGACGGTCGTGACCACCTCGGCCAGCTTCATGACGGGAGCCGGGTTGAAGAAGTGCAGGCCCACGACCCGCTCGGGGCGGTCGGTGAGCGCGGCGATCTCCGTGACGGACAGGGAGGAGGTGTTGGTGGCCAGGATCGTCCCCGGAGGGCAGATCCGGTCCAGGTCGCCGAAGACGTCGCGCTTGATGTCCATCCTCTCCGGGACGGCCTCGACGACGAAGTCGGCGTCCGCGAGGTCCTCGCGGGAGGTGGTGAACGTCAGGCGGGCGTCGATCGCCGCGCGCTCCTCCTCGGTGATCTTGCCCCGGCCCACGGCCCGGGAGAGGGACTTGTCGACGTGGCCGCGGCCGCGGTCGAGGGCGGCCTGGTCGATCTCGACCCCGATGACGTCGAACCCCGCACGGGCGAACACTTCGGCGATGCCCGCGCCCATCGTGCCGAGTCCGACGACACCGACCTTCTCAAATTCCTGCACCATGCGCCCCACCTTAGACGGACGCGCGGTCCGGCACGGGGGCGGGACCACGCACTTTCTGGTCCGCGGCACCGTCGCCACCCCCGTGCACGGCCCGACGACCGAGGCACACGGTCGGCGGGCGGGGGCGCCAGGGCCGCCGACCCTCAGGTTACTCTCCAGTAACACGGCGCTTCGCACCGGCGTGGACGGTGTCACCCGATTTCCGGACCGCGGGCTTGCCGGAAGGCGGTAACGTTGCCGCCGTGCGTCTCGTCATCGCCCGGTGCAGCGTCGACTACGTCGGCCGGCTCACCGCCCACCTGCCCATGGCTCCCCGCCTGATCCTCATCAAGGCGGACGGGAGCGTGTCCATCCATGCCGACGACCGGGCGTTCAAGCCGCTCAACTGGATGAACCCGCCGTGCAGGCTCCGCGAGGAGACCGTCACCGACGGCCCCGACGTCTGGACGGTCACGCACAGCAAGTCCGGCGAGAAGCTCGTGCTGACCGTGGAGGAGGTCATGCACGACACCTCGCACGAACTGGGCAAGGACCCCGGGCTCCAGAAGGACGGCGTCGAGGCGCACCTCCAGGAGCTGCTGGCCGAGCACATCACCACGCTCGGCGACGGCTACACGCTGATCCGCCGCGAGTACCCGACCGCGATCGGACCGGTCGACATCCTGTGCCGGGACGGGCGGAGCGCGACCGTGGCCGTGGAGCTGAAGCGGCGCGGCGACATCGACGGTGTCGAGCAGCTGACCCGCTACCTGGAACTGCTCAACCGGGACCCGCAACTGGCCCCCGTGCGCGGCGTGTTCGCGGCCCAGGAGATCAAGCCGCAGGCGCGCGTGCTCGCCGAGGACCGCGGGATCTCGTGCGTGGTGCTCGACTACGACGAACTGCGCGGGATCGAACCCGACACCCTGCGTCTGTTCTGACCCTCGTCCTCCGAACGGAGGACAGAGGAGGACCCGGACGGCGGATACCGGACCGGCCGTCCGCGGGACACGATCGGGGCATGGAGTACGACCCCCGTGAAGCCGTCATCGAGGCGCGCGGACTGCGCAAGGAGTACGACGGCCGCGCCGCCGTCGACGGCATCGACCTGACCATCACCCGTGGCGAGGTGTTCGCCCTGCTCGGCCCCAACGGGGCGGGCAAGTCCACCACCACGGAGATCCTCACCGGCTTCCGCACCCGCGACGCGGGGACCCTGCGGGTGCTGGGCGCCGACCCCGGCCGCGCGGGGCGCCGATGGCGCTCACGCGTCGGCATCGTGTGGCAGAGCGAGACCGAGGCCCCCCGACTGGCCGTCTCGGCCGTGGTCCGACACTTCGCCGGGTACTACCCCCGGCCGCGCGACGTGGACGAGGTGCTCGCCCTGGCCGGGCTGACCGAGCGGGCCGACGCCTCCGTGACGGCTCTGTCCGGCGGACAGCGGCGGCGCCTGGACGTGGCCCTGGGCATCATCGGCCGCCCCGAGGTCCTCTTCCTCGACGAGCCCACCACCGGCTTCGACCCCGGGGCGCGCCGCGACTTCTGGGCGATGGTCCGGGGCCTGGCGGGGGACGGCACCACGATCGTGCTGACCACGCACTACCTGGAGGAGGCCGAGGCGCTGGCGGACCGGGTGTGCGTGATCGCGGCCGGCCGGGTCCGGGCCGAGGGCACCCCCGCCTCACTGGGCGGGCGGTCCGGCGCGAGCACCACGGTGGCCTGGCTGGACGAGGGTGAACGGCGCAGCGTCCAGACCGACGAGCCGACCCGGGTGGTGCGCGAACTGATGGAGGCCCACCCCGGTGAGGTCCCGGGGCTGACCGTGCACCGGCCCACCCTGGAGGAGACCTACCTGGACCTGATCGGGACCACCCCGCGGGCCGAGGAGACGACGGAGGCGATGGCGTGAGCACGGTGACGACGGTGGAACGGCCGTTGCCCGGTCCGGTGCGGGTGGGTCTGTCCCGGGCCCGGCTGGAGCTGCGCGAGTTCGCCCAGCACTGGGAGAGGGTGGTGTTCACCTTCGCGCTTCCGTCCCTGATCCTGCTGCTGTTCGGGGTGATCTTCGACGGCTCCACGGGGACGGACATGACCGCGGCCGAGTTCTACCTGCCCGGACTGGTCGCGATGGGGCTGATGTCGGTCAGCTTCCAGAACCTGGCCATCTCCATCGCCCTGGAGCGGGAGAACGGCACGTTGCGGCGGCTGCGGGGCACACCGATGCCCCCGGCGGCGTACTTCGTCGGCAAGACCGCGCTCGTCCTGGTCCTGGCGCTGGGCCAGGTCCTGATCCTGCTGGCGATCGCGGTCGGGGTGTACGGGGTCCGGCTGCCCTCCGAACCGGCGGCGTGGGCCACGATGGCCTGGGTGTTCGTGCTCGGCACGGTCGCCTGCACCCTGCTGGGGGTCGCGTTCAGCTCACTGGCCCGCAGTCCCAACACGGCCTCGGCCATCGTGATCGTTCCGTTCCTGGCGTTGCAGTTCACCTCCGGTGTCTTCGTTCCGGTGGCGGTCCTGCCCGAGTGGCTGGTGAACGCGGCCTCGCTCTTCCCGCTCAAGTGGATGGCACAGGGGATGCGCGCCGCCCTCTACCCTGACGGGGCGGCGGTCATGGAGTCGACCGGATCGTGGGACCTCCCGGCGGTCGCGACCGCCCTGGGGGTGTGGTGCGTGCTCGGTCTGGTACTGACGCTGGCCACGTTCCGGTGGAAGACGAGGAAGGACGGGTAGTCGGTCGATGGCGGAGGAGCGGGAGGGTCCCCACGCCTGGCGGGTGGGGCGGGCGTGGGACGCCTACTTCGCGGGGGCGATGGCCGTGGTCGCCGTCGTCTCCGTGCTCACCGCGCAGGGCTGGCGGGGCTGGGGCTCGGCCGCGCTGATCGGCGGCGCGGTCGGCTGGTACTTCCTGGCGGGGCGCCGCCTGCTCCGCCCGCTCCCGTCGGAGGAGTTCCACGGCAGCGCGCGCACCCTCCCCTTCCTGCTCGGCCTGGTGGCGCTGCTCGTCCCGGCCCACCTGCTCAACCCCACGACCACCTTCTCGATGTTCGCCTCGGCCCCGCTCGTGTTCATGACGGGGGGCGCCTGGTGGGGAACGGCCGCGACCGGCGCACTGCTGGCCGGTCCGATCCTCATCCGCTCGTCGGCCGGCACCCTGCCCTGGGAGGAGGCCCGTCCGCAGCTCCTCATCTTCCTCGTGATCATGTTCTTCTCCCTGTGGTTCGCGCGCTGGTTCGGGCGGGTGGTCACGCAGAGCCGTGAGCGCGCCCAGCTGATCGCCGCGCTGCGGGCCAGCCAGGAGGAGAGCGTGCGCCTGTCGGAGGAGGCCGGAGCGCTCGCCGAGCGCGAGCGGTTGGCACGGGAGCTGCACGACACCCTCGCCCAGGGGCTGACCAGCATCATCGCCCTCAGCCAGGCGGTCGAGTCGGAGATGGACACCGACCCCGCCCTGGCCCGTCGGCATCTGGGCCTCATGCACGAGACCGCCGCCGAGAACCTGGCCGAGGCGCGCGCCATCGTGGCGGCCCGCCAACCGGTCCAACTGGAGAACGAGACCCTGGAGGCGGCGCTGTCCCGCATCATCCAGCGGTTCGGCCGCGAACTCGGCATCACCGCGCGGCTGCGGGTGGACGGAGCCCCGACCGCGATGCCCGGCACGCACCAGGTGTGCCTGCTGCGTACCACCCAGGAGGCCCTGGCCAACGTCCGCAAACACGCCCGCGCCGAACGGGCCGACGTGGCCCTGGCCTTCACGCCGGAGTCGGTGGAGCTGGCCGTCACCGACGACGGGCTCGGCTTCACCCCGGGCGGCCCGGGCGGCCACGGGCTGACCGGGATGCGGGCCCGGGCGGACGCGATCGGGGGCCGGTGGGAGATCGACAGCGCCCCGGGCCGGGGAACGACCGTACGCCTGGTGCTTCCCCTGGTGGCGGAGCCCGTACCCGCACCGAGATCCACCAGCGACGACACCGCATGTGAGGGGAACAGGACCCCATGATGATCCGCCTGCTGCTGGTCGACGACCACCCCGTGGTGCGGGAGGGCATCCGCGGGATGCTCACCGCCGAAGCCGACCTGGAGATCGTCGGGGAGGCGTCCAGCGGCCCCGAGGCCGTGGCCCGGGTCGCCGAACTCTCCCCCGACGTGGTCCTGATGGACCTGCGCATGCCCGGCGGTGACGGGGTGGCGGCCACCGAACGCATCCGCGCCGAGCACCCCGGCTGCCACGTCCTGGTGCTCACCACCTACGACACCGACACCGACATCCTGCGCGCGGTGGAGGCCGGGGCCACCGGGTACCTGCTCAAGGACACGCCCCGGGCGGCGTTGGCGGAGGCCGTCCGCGCGGCCGCCCGGGGTGAGACGGTGCTCGCCGCGTCGGTCACGGGCCGCCTGATGGCGGGGGTCCGGCGGCGCACGGAGACACCCGCGCTGTCGCCACGGGAGACGGAGGTCCTGCGGCTGGCCGCAGACGGGGGCACCAACGCCGAGATCGGCCGGGCCCTGCACATCAGCGCGACCACGGTCAAGACGCACCTGATGCGCGCCTACGACAAACTGGGGGTGGCCGACCGCACGGCGGCCGTCAGCCAGGCCATCCGACGCGGTCTGCTCTCCGGCTCCTGAGCGCACCGGATCAGGGGCGGGTCAGGGATCGTCCCTGATCCGGCGAGGCCGCCGGCGACGCGACAATCGAACCATGGTGGAGAGAATGAACGAGATCACCCCCTCGGACGAAGGCAGGATGCGCGCCTCCGACGCCGACCGCGACGCCGTCGCGCACCAACTCCGCGAAGCCCTCGCCGAGGGCCGACTCGACGCCGAGGAGCACGGCGAGCGCCTGGAGGCGGTCTACCGGGCCAAGACGCTCGGCGAACTCGTCCCCATCACCGAGGACCTGCCCGAAGTCAGCGGGGACGCCGCCCCCGCCACGCCCGTCGGCTCCCCCCGGTCCGCGCGCGGCGTCCGGCGCGTCACCGACGCCGAACCCACCAGCCGGGTGGCGATCGCGGTGATGGGCGGCGCCGACCGCTCCGGGAGCTGGGTGGTCCCGAACCACTTCGTCGCCGCGACCTGCATGGGCGGGGTCGACCTCGACCTGCGCGAGGCGCGGTTCACCCAGCACGAGACCACCATCTGGGCCGGGTGCGTCATGGGCGGTATCGACATCATCGCCCCCGACGACATCGAGGTGCGGGTGCACGGCCTGCCGATCATGGGCGGTTTCGGAGGCGGGCGCGGGCAGCGTCGACCGGCGCCCCCCGGCGCGCCGGTCGTGCACGTCCGCGGGATCGCCGTCATGGGCGGCGTGGACGTCAGGTACAAGCGGCGCAAGCACCCGCACGAGACCGACGGCTAGGGCCCGCTCCACCCGGAACGGTGGACGGCGGAACCGCACCCGGGGCAGACGTTCTGCTCAGATCGGGCAGACCATCCAACCACAGTGATCACCAGGACGTAAGACCCGTGGCTGATTGTGGCAATTTTCCCCGTACCTCCTTGCCTGGCGCCTCGGCACGGTGACAGGCTGCACCGGTCGCTACACCCACCACGGGTACCCGTCCCCCCGCGCCCGCGGCGCGACGGTCCCGTACGACGGAGGAGGCTCGTTGCGACCGACCCATGACCGCGTTCGACGACACCGCCGGGGAGCATCCCCCTCCCCCACGGCCCGGCGCACGGCGACGGCCGGACTCATGGCTGTGCTGATGGCCGCCGGAACCCTCGCCGCGGCGGCACCCGCCCACGCCGCCCCCGGCGGGGAGCCGGGCCCGCCCGACCACGCCCGCATCCCCGACCACGCGGGCCACCCGCTGTCGGAGGCGGTGACCGCGGAGGCGATCGAGCAGCACCTGGAGAACCTCTCCACCATCGCCCACTACAACGGCGGCAACCGCGCCTCGGGCACGCCGGGCTACGACGTCGCCGCGCTGTACGTCGAGGACCAGCTGGAGCGGGCCGGTTACGAGCCCTACCGTGACCACTACGAGTACACCGCCTGGGAGGAGAACTCCGAGGCCGTCCTCAGCCGGACCGCCCCCGACCAGGTGGACCTGGTGAGCGGGACCGACTACCTCACCATGAGCTACTCGGCGGCGGGCGACGTGACCGCCCCCGGCGTCCCGGTGGACGTCGACAGCGGTGACAGCGGCTGCACCGCCGACGACTTCGCGGGCTTCCCCGCGGGCGCCGTCGCGGTCACCATGCGCGGAGCCTGTTCCTTCGCCCAGAAGACCCAGAACGCGGCCGACGCCGGGGCCTCGGCGGTCCTGGTGGTCAACAGCTCCGACGAGCTCTTCGCGGGCACCGTCAGCGAGCCGTCGCAGATCCCGGTCCTGGGGGTGTCCGGCACCGCGGGCGCCGACCTGCTGGCCGCCGGGGACGCCCTGGAACTGCGGGTGGCGGTCGACTCGACCGTCCGGACCCGCGAGTCCTTCAACATCCTGGCCGAGACCCGGCACGGGCGCGACGACAACGTCGTGGTCGTGGGCGGTCACCTCGACAGCGTCGAGGAGGGCCCGGGGATCAACGACAACGGCAGCGGTTCGGCGTTCGTCCTGGAGACCGCCATCCAGCTCGCCGAGCAGGCGCCGACCAACAACAAGGTGCGCTTCGCCTTCTGGGGCACCGAGGAGAGCGGCCTGATCGGCTCGACCCGGTACGTGGAGGGGCTGGACGAGGGCGAGCTCGACGACATCGCGCTCTACCTCAACTTCGACATGATCGGCTCCAGCAACTACGCCCGCTTCGTCCTGGACGGCAGCGGTGAGCTGGCCGACTCCGAGTCGGCGCCGTCCGGTTCGGGAGCGATCGCCCAGGTCTTCGAGGAGTACTTCGACTCCCAGGACCAGGTCAGCGAACCCGGCGTGCTGAGCGGGCGCACCGACTACCGGGCGTTCGCCCTCGCCGGCGTCCCGATCGGCGGCCTGTTCAGCGGCGCCGACGGCGTCAAGACCGAGGAGCAGGCGGAGTGGTACGGCGGTACCGCCGGGGAGACCTTCGACCCGTACTACCACACGGCCGGGGACACGTTGGAGAACGTCAACAGTGACTCCCTGGGCGAGCTGTCCGCGGCGGGCGCCCACGGCGTCGAGTTCTTCGCGGAGAGCACCCTGCCGGTGAACGGTGTGTTCCGGACCGCCGCGGCTCCGGACTTCGCCCGACTGGGCGAGGACTGGGTCCGCTAGCAGGCGGACCGGCGGCACCCGCCGCCACCGACACACGGGTCGGGGCGGGTGGCGTGAACCCCCCGGTTCCACGCCGCCCGCCCCGAACGGTGCCTCCCCCTCCACGGCGTGCCCGGGTGGCCCCCCTCATCTTCGTCCACTCGGGACCGCCGATACGGACACCGTGCGGAAACTACGTTCTGTAGCTCCCTGTGTGCAACAAGGTACCAGTGACATGGGTCACCTTCACCCCATGATGCGGAACAGTTATCCTCCGTCACACGACTTCCAAGGAATCACCGTCGTATCATCCCAGCACCGGACGCACCGGAGGCCGACCGTTCCGGGCATAGGCTGGGTCCATGACCACACGGGACACGGACACACCGGTCGTACTGTCGAAGATCTACACCCGCACCGGTGACCAGGGCACCACCGCGCTCGGCGACATGAGCCGGACCGGCAAGAACGACACGCGGCTGGTCGGATACGCCGACGCCGAGGAGGCCAACGCCGCCATCGGCGTCGCCCTGGCCATGGGTGAGATCCCCGGCGACGTGCGCGACCTGCTCACGCGGGTGCAGAACGAACTCTTCGACCTCGGGGCCGACCTGTCCACCCCGATCGTGCCCGACCCGGAGTTCCCTCCGCTGCGCGTCCTGCCGGAGTACGTCACCCGGCTGGAGGAGGCCTGCGACACCTACAACGCCGACCTGCCCACCCTGCGCAGCTTCATCCTGCCCGGGGGCTCCCCCACGGTCGCGCTGCTGCACACGGCGCGCATCGTGGTCCGCCGGGCCGAACGCAGCGTGTGGGCGGCGATCGAGGAGCACGGCGACACCGTCAACCCGCTCACCGCCCGGTACCTCAACCGCCTGTCGGACCTGCTGTTCATCCTCGGCAGGTACGTGGCCTCCGACGGTGACGAGATCCTGTGGAAGCCCGGCGGAGAGCGTTAGCCGCGCCTGTTGTGGGCCTGCCGCCTCGCTTCGGACCGTGTGCGTGCGCCCCGGAGGCGGCAATTCCTCCCCGCCTGACGCCCGTTCCCCGCTCGCGGCTCGACCCGCCCGTCCCTCGCCCGGACGGCCTACTCGGCCAGTTCGCGTTCGACGGCCTCCACCTTGCTGTGCAGGCCGTCGACCACCCCCTCGCGGATGTCCGCCTTCAGGGTGAGGCTGATGCGGTGCGCGCCCTGCCCGGCCGCCTCGACCGCGCGCCTGACCACGTCCATCACCTCGTCCCAGTCACCCTCGACGCTGGTGAACATGGAGGTGGTCTCGTTGGGCAGCCCGCTGTCGCGGACCACCCTCACCGCGCGGGCGACGGCGGGAGCGATGTGCTCGTCCGTGCCGAGCGGGGTCACAGAGAAGGCGACGATCATGCGGCCACCCTAGGTGCCCGGCGCACCTCTGTGAAGGACGACACTCACGCCTCCCACTGCGTCCCCGGAGGCATCGACTCCATCCAGGACAGGAACCCGGTCAGCGCGGCGTCGCCCATCGCGATCTCGAACTCGGGCTCCAGCGGGTCCGCGCCGTCCGCACCCGTCCAGGCGACCTGGACGACGCTCACGTCACCCGGCAGGTGGGCGCGGTCGTGCTCGTCGGGGGACCGACGCCCCACAACGACGAGACCGCGGCGCGACAGCATCGCTGTCGGCCGCGGTCTGAGCGAGAAGATCGGGAACCAGCCCAGGCTCTCCGTTCCGTACCGGCCGAAACCGATACGCCAGGAGCCCCGGCGTCCCCGTACACCGGGGGCACGCAGATAACACTCCACGGCCCCGCCCCGGCGTACCAGGAACCACCGCCGCAGGGTGATTCCGGCGAGCACCGCGAGGAGGACCAGGAACAGGACGAGGACGACCCACTGCGTCGACCCCGGCCACGAGACCATTCCCGCCAGAGCGGATTCCGGCTGCTCCATGTCCCCCCTCGGTCCCAGGTTCGCTAGGCGACGTCCTCGCCAGCGGCACGCAGGCGGCTGCGGGCACGACCCAGGGCGTCGTTGTCGCCCTCCTCGGTCGCACTCGACAGCGCGGTGCGCGCACGGTCCACGTCGACGTCCTCCGCCAGCTCGGCGGTCTCGGCGAGGATGGAGACCCGGCCCTCACCGGTGACCGACATGAAACCGCCGTGTGCGGCCGCCCGCACCTCGCCGGTCTCGCGCGCGCCCGTGACGCGCACGACCGCGTCCTGGGCCAGGAGCGCGAGCACGGGCAGGTGCCCCGGCTGCACACCGATCTCGCCGTCGACGGTCTTGGCGATGACCATGTCGCCCTCGCCCGCCCAAACCTCACGTTCGGGAGAGACGATCTCGACGAAAAGCTTCTTCGACACTGCCACAAACTCCTCGGCTAGCGGGCGAGTTCGGGCGGGTCGACCCCGTCACGGAGCCGACCCGCCCGCAAGAAACTAGCCCTGCAGCTTCTTGGCCTTCTCGACGGCCATCTCGATGTTGCCGACGTCGAGGAACGCCTGCTCGGGCAGGTGGTCGTACTCACCGTCGCAGAGCGCCTTGAAGGAGGCGATGGTCTCCTCCAGCGGTACGAACACGCCCGGGTTGCCGGTGAACTTCTCGGCGACGAACATGTTCTGCGAGAGGAAGCGCTCCAGGCGCCGCGCCCGGTTGACGATGATCTTGTCCTCTTCGGACAGCTCGTCCATACCGAGAATGGCGATCTGGTCCTGCAGGTCGTTGTTGCGCTGCAGGATCTCCTTCACGCGCTGGGCCACCTGGTAGTGCTCCTCGCCCACGTACTGCGGGTCGAGGATGCGCGAGGTGGAGGCCAGCGGGTCCACCGCCGGGTAGATACCCTTCTGCGAGATCGGGCGGGAGAGCTCGGTCGTCGCGTCCAGGTGGGCGAAGGTGGTCGCCGGAGCCGGGTCGGTGTAGTCGTCCGCGGGGACGTAGATCGCCTGCATCGAGGTGATCGAGTGACCGCGCGTCGAGGTGATCCGCTCCTGGAGCTGACCCATCTCGTCCGCCAGGTTGGGCTGGTAACCCACGGCCGAGGGCATGCGGCCCAGCAGCGTGGAGACCTCCGAACCCGCCTGGGTGAAACGGAAGATGTTGTCGATGAACAGGAGCACGTCCTGCTTCTGGACGTCGCGGAAGTACTCCGCCATCGTCAGGGCGGACAGCGCCACGCGCAGACGGGTGCCCGGGGGCTCGTCCATCTGGCCGAAGACGAGAGCGGTGTCCTGGAGGACCTCCATCTCGTCCATCTCCAGGAAGAGGTCCGTACCCTCACGGGTGCGCTCGCCGACACCGGCGAACACGGACACACCACCGAAGTTGCGGGCGATACGGGTGATCATCTCCTGGATCAGCACGGTCTTGCCGACACCGGCGCCACCGAACAGACCGATCTTGCCACCGCGCACGTACGGGGTGAGGAGGTCGATCACCTTGATGCCCGTGACCATCATCTCGGTCTTGGACTCGAGCTGGTCGAAGGCCGGGGCCTCGCGGTGGATCGGCCAGCGCTCGGTGACGTTCAGCTCCGAGGTGGGCACGTCCAGGGACTCGCCCAGGGTGTTGAACACGTGGCCCTTGACGACGTCGCCCACGGGGACGCTGATCGGGGAGCCGGTGTCGCGCACCTCGGCGCCGCGCACCATGCCGTCCTGCGGGGCCAGGGAGACGGCCCGCACCAGGTTGTCACCCAGGTGCTGGGCGACCTCCAGGGTGACGGTCTTCTCCTTGCCACCGACGGTGACGTCGGTGTGCAGGGCGTTGTAGAGGGCAGGGAGGGAGCCGACGGGGAACTCCACGTCGACGACCGGGCCGGTGACCCGGGCGATGCGGCCGGTGGCGGTGCCAGCCCCAGCCGTCCCTTCAACAGTCGCAGTCACTTTTGTTACTCACTTCCCGCGCTGGCAGCAGCGAGCGCGTCGGCACCGCCGACAATCTCACTGATCTCGTTGGTGATCTCGGCCTGACGCGCCTGGTTGGCCAGACGGGTCAGGTTCTTGGCGAGCTCCTCGGCGTTGTCGGTCGCGGCCTTCATGGCCGCGCGACGGGACGCCTGCTGGGACGCGGAGGACTCCAGGAGCGAGAAGTAGATCCTGTTGGTGACGTACTGCGGCAGCAGTCGGTCCAGGGCCTCCTCCGCGGACGGCTCGAACTCGTACAGGGACAGCGGCCCCTGCTCGGCCTCCAGCTCCTCCTTCGACACCGACTCGACCTCCAGGGGGAGGGTCCGGACGGTGTGCGCCCGCTGGGTCAGCATGGAGACGAACTCCGTCGAGATCACGTGGATCTCGTCGACGCCGCCGTCGGCCGCGTCGGTGGTGAACTTCTCCAGCAGAGCGGAGCCGATCTCCTGGGCGTGCGCGTAGGTCGGCCGCTCGGTGATGCCCTCCCACTTGGCCTCGACCGGACGGTCGCGGAAGCTGTAGAAGTTCACACCCTTGCGCCCCACCATGTAGGTCAGGACCTCCTTGCCCTGCTCCTTGAGGAGCTGGGTCAGGGAGTCCGCCTCCTTGAGGACGTTCGCCGAGAAGGCCCCGGCAAGGCCCTTGTCACTGGTGATGACGAGCACGGCGGCACGGGTGGGCTCGTCCGACTCGGCCAGCAGCGGGTGGTCGCTGACCCTGGCGGTCAGAGCCGACACGGCCCGCGTGATCTCCCGCGCGTAGGGTCCGGCAGCCTCCGCCGCACGCTGCGCCTTGGTGATGCGCGTCGTGGCGATGAGCTCCATCGCGCGGGTGATCTTCGCCGTCGCCTTGGTCGAGCGGATCCTCCGGCGATAGACGCGAAGCTGTGCACCCATGGGTTACTTCCCGCCCTTGGCGACCTTGATGGTCTCCTGGCCGACCTTCTCCTCGTCGAGCGCCTCGGCGCCCAGCATCGTGCCGGCGGAGGTCTTGAAGCCCTGCTTGAACTTCTCGACCGCGCCCTCGAGGGTCTTCTTGTCCGTGTCCTCGAACTTGCCGCTGTCACGGATACCGGCCAGGACGCCCGCGTGCTCGCGGTCGATGTAGGCCAGGAAGTCCTCCTCGAAGCGGCGCACGTCCTCGACCGGGACGTCGTCCAGCTTGCCGGTGGTACCGGCCCAGATGGACACGACCGTCTTCTCCATGGAGAACGGCGAGTACTGGCCCTGCTTGAGCAGCTCCATCATCCGGGCGCCGCGCTCCAGCTGCTGCTTGGAGACCGCGTCCAGGTCGGAACCGAAGGCGGAGAACGCCTCCAGCTCGCGGTACTGCGCCAGGCTGAGGCGGAGCGTACCGGAGACGCCCTTGGTCGCCTTGGTCTGCGCGGCGCCACCGACACGGGAGACCGAGACACCGACGTTGATGGCCGGGCGCTGACCCTGGTTGAACAGGTCGCTCTCCAGGAAGACCTGGCCGTCGGTGATGGAGATGACGTTGGTGGGGATGTACGCCGAGACGTCGCCCGCCTTGGTCTCGATGATCGGCAGCGCGGTCATCGAACCCCTGCCCATCTCGTCGGAGAGCTTCGCGCAGCGCTCCAGGAGACGGGAGTGCAGGTAGAAGACGTCACCCGGGTAGGCCTCACGGCCCGGCGGGCGGCGCAGCAGCAGGGACACGGCGCGGTAGGCCTCGGCCTGCTTGGTCAGGTCGTCGAAGACGATGAGGACGTGCTTGCCCTCGTACATCCAGTGCTGGCCCAGGGCCGAACCGGTGTAGGGGGCCAGGTACTTGAAGCCCGCGGGGTCGGACGCCGGAGCGGCGACGATGGTGGTGTACTCCATCGCGCCGGCCTCCTCGAGGGCGCCGCGCACACCGGCGATCGTGGAGCCCTTCTGGCCGACCGCGACGTAGATGCAGCGCACCTGCTTGTCGGGGTCGCCGGTCTCCCAGTTGGCCTTCTGGTTGATGATCGCGTCGATGCAGACCGCGGTCTTACCGGTCTGGCGGTCACCGATGACCAGCTGGCGCTGACCGCGGCCGACCGGGGTCATCGTGTCGATCGCCTTGATACCGGTCTGGAGCGGCTCGTGGACCGGCTTGCGCTCCATCACCGTGGCGGCCTGGAGCTCCAGCTCACGCCGCTCGGTCGTCTCGATCTCGCCCTTGCCGTCGATGGGGGCACCCAGGGGGTCCACCACGCGGCCAAGGAAGTTGTCGCCCACCGGCACCGAGAGGACCTGGCCGGTGCGGCGCACCTTCTGGCCCTCCTCGATGCTGGTGAAGTCGCCCAGCACGACAGCACCGATCTCACCGATCTCCAGGTTCTGGGCCAGGCCCAGGGTGCCGTCCTCGAACTTCAGCAGCTCGTTCGCCATCGCCGAGGGAAGGCCACCGACGCGGGCGATGCCGTCACCGGAGTAGGTGACGGTTCCGACCTCTTCCGCGCGGGTGGCGTCAGGCTCGTACGACTGGACGAAGCGCTGCAGCGCGTCCCGGATCTCATCCGGCCGGATCGTCAGCTCCGCCATCTCTGCGTTGTCCTTGCTCTCAAATGGCGCCGGGCCGGCGCCGTGCGTGCTTGCCTTGCGTGTTCGCGTGTGTCAGCGAGCCAGACGGCGCTGGACCTCAGCGATGCGCCCGGCGATGGTGTCGTCGATGACCTCGTCGCCCACCTGGATGGACAGTCCACCCAGGACCTCGGGGACGATCTCGATGTTCAGGTGGATGTCGCGGCCGTACCTGCGGCTGAGCGCGGTCCGCAGGCGCTCCTGCTGGGCCTCGCTCAGGACGTGTGCGGCACGGACCACGGCCACGTAGTGCTGGGCCCGCTCGGCGACCAACTGCCCGAAGTGTTCGAGCGCCTGCTCCAGGGTACGTCCCCGCGGACGGGTGACCGCCTCGCTGACCAGGGTCAGCGTCGCGGAGCTCACCTTGCCCGAGAGCAGGTTCTCCACCAGCGAGCGCAGGTGCTCGGCGGCCACACCCTCGCGGGTGAGCGCCGCGCGCAGCTCCGGCTGGGAGACGACGATCCGCTGGAAGCGGAACAGCTCGTCCTCCAGCTCGTCCAGGCGCGAGCCCTCGACGGAGGCGACCGTGGCGTACACGCCCGTGCGCTCGACGGCCTCGACCATGTCGGCCGCGGAGGACCAGTCCTGCTGGACGACGTCGCCCACCACGATGAGCGTGGACGGCGACACCTTGGTCTCCAGCAGCTGCCCGACCAGGGCGGTCTTGCTCTCGGCCGGGTTGGACTGGTCCGCCAGCCAGCGGCGGAGCGAGTGCTCGCCGCCGAGCAGGGCCACGACCTCGAAGAGCTCGCCGCCGAGGGAGGCCGCGTACTGACCGGCGTCGGCCGACGCCAGGACGTTCTCATCCAGGCGCCGGGTCACCTCGGCCAGGGAGGTACGGCTGATACCACGCATCAGCGCACCTCGGCCTGCGTCGAGCCCTCGCTCTGCTCCAGCTCCTCCAGGAACCGGTCCACCACGCGCGAGCGCGCGGCGTCGTCGCTGAGGGTCTCACCGACGATGCGGGTCGCGAGCTCGGTCGACAGGGCACCGATCTCACCGCGGAGCTGGATGACGGCCTGCTGGCGGTCGGCCTCGACCTGGGCCTGGGCGGCCTCGACGATCCGACGCGCCTCGACCTGGGCCTCCTCGCGGGCCTCGGCGATGATCGCCGCGCGCTGCTCCTTGGCCTTCTCCAGCTCCTGGGCGTACTCGCGGTGCGCCTCCTCGAGCTTCTCCTTGTACTGCTGGCGGATCTCGTCCGCCTCGGCCTCGGCCTTCTGAGCGCGAGCGATGCCACCCTCGATCTGGTCGGCACGCTCGTCAAGCGCCTTCGTCAGCTTCGGCCACATCTTGTAGACGACGGCCAGGATGACGAGGAAGGCGATGAGACCGAAGGTGAACTCGTCCCAGTGAATGCGCAGGACGTTCTCATGTTCAGCTGCCAAAATCACGGTTGGCATCCCCTTCGCGTTCTATTGCCGGGTTGGACTAGCGCGCGAAGGCGAGGACGAAGCCCAGAATGGCGAGGGCCTCGATGACCGCGAAGCCGAAGATCATCTGGCCCTGGAGCACGCCGCGCGCCTCGGGCTGGCGGGCGATGGCCTGCACGCCGAGACCGAAGACGAGGCCGACGCCGATGCCGGGGCCGATGGCGGCGAGACCGTAACCGATGGTGTTGAGGCTGCCGGAGATCACGATGTCCATGCTGATTTTCCCTTTACTACTCGCCGACGATCATGGTGACGCCGGTGTGGGTGACGAATCGGACGGGGTCTTGGGGTGCGCGGAGACGCCGGCCGTGCGGCCGTACTCCTAGTGCGCGCCCTCCAGCGCCTCACCGATGTAGATGGAGGACAGGAGGACGAAGACGTAGGCCTGCACCGCCATGATGAACAGCTCGAAGGCCGTGAAGACCAGGAAGCCGACCAGGGCGATACCGGAGTAGCCCACCGAGATGGCGCCGAAGAGCGGGCCCATCGGGGAGGTGGGGTTGAACATGTAGAACCCGGCGGCCGCGAACAGCGCGAGCAGCAGGTGCCCGGCGAACATGGTCGCGAACAGACGGATCATGTGCGTGGCGGGCCGGATGATGAAGTTCGACAGCGCCTCGATCGGTACGACCACCGGCAGGATCCACCCCGGGACGCCGCTGGGGACCAGCCGGGCCTTGAAGTGGCCGCCGAACCCGTGGTGGCGGATGCCGATGACGTTCCACAGCAGGAAGACGATGATGGCCAGGACCGCGGGGAAGGCCAGGTTGGAGGTCACCGGCAGCTGGAGGCCGGGGATGAGACCCATGATGTTCATGCTGAAGATGAAGATGAACAGGGTCACCATCAGGGGGAGGTAGCGGTCCCCCTCCTTGCCGATGGCGGTCCGGGTGACCTGGTCGCGCAGGAAGCCGACCAGCATCTCGGCCACGCTCTGGCCGCGGCCGGGGACGACCTTGGCCCTGCGCGTGGTGAAGTACCAGAAGGCGGCGGCGACCAGCAGGGCGACGACCGCGACCAGGTAGTACTTGTTCAGCCCGGAGGTTCCGGGAAGCCCGAAGTCCAACCACGGCGTCGGGAAGAACAGGCTCGTGGTCGGAGCCTCGAACCCGCAGCCGAAGTCGTTGAAAATGTGGCAGCCTTCTTCGGACGCCGCGACGACGCTCACGTCAGCACCCACGGCGATCCCTTTCGTCGTGACGCAACTCAATCCTCAGGGTTGTGTTCGGTACGGTGCCGCGCCGAGCGCGGGCGGGCGCACCTCGATGTTCGGTCAGGACCGGACATGCTGGGCGTAGATGAGGTAGATCCCGCCGACCAGGCCGATGACCATCCCGATGGGCAGGAACAGGGCGGAGAAGCCCAGCGCCCAGTCGGCGACCCAGCCCACGCCGCCCCAGAAGGCGAGGCCCCCCAGCAGATACGAGACGAGAGTCGTGCCGTTGGGGGTCGACGGTCCGTCGTCCCCGTTTCGGTTCTCGTTCATCTCGCTCCGGAAGATAGCAGTAGGTCAGCGGGCTGCGCACACCACCCCGCCCGCGCGGGTTCACTGGTGTACCCCACTGTCCTCGGTGGTGGCCTCGTCCTGTTCCCCCTCGGGGACGATGGTCGGCTGCTTGCTGCGCTTGATGGCCACGGCCTGGGCCGCGAGCCACGCGATGACGCAGGCGAGCGCCGTCCACCCGAAGACGGTGGTGTCCAGGGCCGTGGTGCCCCTGAACAGGAGGAGGATGGCCAGCAGGATACCGAGCTTGGTCGTGTAGACCAGGAACGCCACGGGGAGCAGCAGTTCCGGTCGTCGACCGCCGGTCCAGGAGATGACGAAGGCCGAGGTGGCGAAGGCGCCGATGACCAGCACCGCGCCGAACAGCGCACCGAACAGGCCCTGGGTCCCGGCCAGAGCGACACCGGCGACAAGCGCGACCACGCCGACGACGGCAGTCGGAAGCGCGGCGCCGCGGAGAATCCGGGCGTCGTGTTCCTGCATGACAAAGCTCCGTGGGGTTCAGTGGGATCCTGCTCGTGAAAGCTATCACAAGGTTTTTGGTGCCGAATCCCGGGGTTCCTTAACGCACCCTTAACGCCGCACGAAGGCCCTTGTGCGGGCGCTTTCCCGCACTGATGTCACCTTCACCACACCACGCCCCAAGTCCGACATCGCAGGTCATGGACACCGCGTTTGGGGAACCTCGTTCCGGCGCGTGACCGTTCCTTCATCCATCGGATGTCGGATGGTGATTCCGGGCCGCGACGGCCCCGCGGCGGCCGTTCCAGGGAAGCAGACCCCGGCGGCGCAGCCGCGGCAGCGCGATGAGCCCGACCGCGCAGGTGGCGACGAGGGCGGTCACCGACAGAACGATCGCGGGCGAGTCGAAGATCGACAGCGACACCGAGGCGAAGGCCACGATCCCGGCCCACAGGTACATCAGGAGCACCGCGCGCACGTGGCTGTGCCCCATGTCCAGCAGACGGTGGTGCAGGTGGCCGCGGTCCGGTGCGAACGGCGACTTGCCCGCCAGGGTGCGGCGCAGCACCGCCAGTACCAGGTCGGCCAGGGGCAGGGCGATGACCAGCAGTGGAAGCAGGATGGGCAGGAAGACCACCAGGCCCGAGGAGTTGAACTCCTCCCGGGCGGTGTTGGCGTCGAACTGGCCGGTCACCGTGATGGTGATCGAGGTGAGCAGCAGCCCCAGCAGCATCGACCCGGTGTCGCCCATGAACACCCGGGCCGGATGGAAGTTGTGGAAGAGGAAGCCCACGCACGTGCCCGCCAGGATGATCGCGATCATCGCCGGGTACGACTGGCGGACGAACCCCTGGTCCACCGCGACCACGTAGTAGTAGGCGAAGAACGCCAGGGACGAGATGCCGACGATGCCCGCCGCGAGCCCGTCCAGTCCGTCGGCGAAGTTCACCGCGTTGATGGTCACCACGATGAGCAGGACCGAGATCATCGCGCCCAGCCACGGCCCCAGGGACAGCTGTGTGCCGGGCAGCGGCAGCCACAGCAGCTGCACCCCCTGCGACACGAGGATCCCCGCGGCGGCGACCTGTCCCGCCAGCTTGCTGAGCGCGTCCATGCCCCAGCGGTCGTCGATGATCCCGATGACGGTGATCAGACCGCCCGCCAGGAGCAGCCCGCGCCAGGTGTGGGCGACGAAGACGTTCTGCAGGTGCGGCAGTTGCGCGGAGATCAGCAGCGCCGCGGCGAAACCGCCGTAGATCGCGATCCCGCCGAGGCGCGGGATGGGCTCAGTGTGCACGTCGCGGTCGCGCACCGGAGGCGTGGCCCCGAACCAGATCGCGCCGCGGCGCACCAGCGGAACGAGGAGATAGGTCACCGCGGCGGCGATGACGAAGGTGAGTGCGTACTCCCGCACGTCCGGGCCCCTCTAGTTCTCGGTGCGGTCGCCGTCCGCGGTCCGACCGCCCTCGCCGAAGGTGTCGGAACCGGTGGGCGCGGAGTCCGACGGGCCCTCGTCCGCTCCGGCGGCGGGCGCCTTCGCGTTCTCGGAGGTCCCGGGTTCCTCGGGGGTACCGGAGTCCCCGGCCTCCTCGGAGGCCGTCGCCTCCTCGGCCGCCTTCGGCTTGGTCCGCCCCTTGCGCAGCTCACCGATGACGGTGCCGCACACCCCGCGCAGCTGCTCGATGCTGATGGCTCCGGCACGCAGCACCCGCGGGACCGCGTAGGTGAGGTCGACGATGGTGGAGGCGACCGGCGAGTCGCTCACACCGCCGTCGAGGTAGACGGCCACGTCCTCCTCACCCAGCTGCTCGACCGCCTCCTCCACCCGGGAGGCGGCGGGCCGGCCGGACTTGTTGGCACTGCTCACCGCCATCGGCCCGACCTCCTTGAGCAGCTCCAGGGCGACCGGGTCCATCGGCATGCGGACGGCCACGGTGCCCTTGGTGTCGCCCAGGTCCCAGTTCAGGCTCGGGGTCGCGGTGCACACGAGGGTCAGCGGACCGGGCCAGAACTCGTCCATGAGGTCCCGGCCGTGGTTGCCCAGGTCCTCGACGAGCGCCATGGCGGCGCGCATCGAACCGACCAGTACCGGCGGCGGCATGTCACGGCCGCGCCCCTTGGTGGCGAGCAGGCCCGCCACCGCCGTCGGGCTGAAGGCGTCGGTGCCGATGCCGTACACGGTGTCGGTCGGCAGAACGACAAGGTCGCCTCGGCGTACCGCGGACGCGGCGTCGGCGATGCCGTCCCTGCGGGCGGCCTCGTCCGAGCAGTCGTAGATGCGGCTCACCAGCGTTCACCTCATTCTCAAGCGGATCGGGTGGGGGTGGAGGTCTCGTTCGGGCACCGCCAGGGGTCTGCAAGACGAGGCAGGCCGCGAGCGAGGAACGGGCGACAGGCGCGGCCGAGGATGGCGACACCTGGCCTTGCGGGCGCCCGAACACGGTCCGAAACGAAGCGGAGGACCACAGCGAACACAGCCTAGCCGTCCTCGTCAGCGCGGCGCATGACCACGAAGCGGTCGCGCCTGGCCATGTCCTTGCGGTTGAGGACGTCGCGCCATCCCCTGTCCTCGGGGAACAGCCACGGGATGTCGATGCCCTGGCCGTCGTGGTGCTCGACGGCCATCGCACCGCCGGGACGCAGCAGGCGGCGGCCGACCGCCTCCAGGTCGCGAATCATGTCGAGGCCGTCCTCGCCGGACCACAGGGCCGGGGCGGGGTCGTAGTCGCGCACCTCGGGCGGGATGTCGCCCGCCGCGTCGGTGGGCACGTACGGCGGGTTGCTGATGAGCAGGTCGACGCGGCCGTCGAGCTCGGGCAGGGCGGTGCGCATGTCGCCGAGGTGGGAGGTGACCCGGTCGGCGTGTCCGCTCGCGTCGATGTTGCGGCGGGCCCACTCCAGGGCCGCGGGGTCGATCTCGACGGTGTGCACGCGCGAGCGCGGGACCTCCTGGGCGATGGAGATCGCGATCGCACCGGAGCCGGTGCCCAGGTCGACGACGAGCGGGTCGGCCACGTCCATGGCGCGCAGGGTCTCGATCGCCCAGTCGACCATGATCTCGGTCTCCGGTCGGGGGACGAACACGCCCGGCCCCACCTGGAGTTCCAGGTAGCGGAAGTAGGCGCGGCCGGTGATGTGCTGGAGCGGCTCACGGGCCTCGCGCCGGGCGACGCACTCCCAGTACCGGGCGTCGAAGTCGGCGTCGCGCACCGTGTGCAGTTCCCCTCGACGGACACCGTGCACGAACGCCGCGAGTTCCTCGGCGTCCGTGCGAGGCGATGCCACACCCGCCTCCGCGAGTCTCAGTGTCGCGCGGGCGACCTCGTCGAGCAGGAAGTTCATGACTGCGCGGCTTCGAGCCTTTCCTTGGTGTCGGCGTCCACCAGGGCCCGGACGACCCCGCCCAGCTCCCCGTCGAGGACCTGGTCGAGGTTGTAGGCCTTGTAGCCGACTCGGTGGTCGGAGATGCGGTTCTCCGGGAAGTTGTAGGTGCGCACGCGCTCGGAGCGGTCGACGGTGCGGACCTGGCTCTTGCGCTCGGCGGCGGCCTCGGCGTCCGCGCTGGCCTGGGCCTCGGCGTAGATGCGGGCGCGCAGGATGCGCATGGCCTGCTCCTTGTTCTGGAGCTGGCTCTTCTCGTTCTGGCAGGAGGCCACGATGCCGGTCGGGATGTGGGTGATGCGGACCGCGGAGTCGGTGGTGTTGACGCTCTGGCCGCCGGGACCCGAGGAGCGGTAGACGTCGATCCGCAGGTCCTTGTCCTGGATGTCGACCTCGATCTCCTCGGCCTCGGGGACGACGAGCACACCGGCGGCGGAGGTGTGGATGCGGCCCTGGGACTCGGTGACCGGCACGCGCTGGACGCGGTGGACGCCGCCCTCGAACTTGAGCATCGGCCACACGCCGGTGCCGGGCTCGGGGGTGCCCCTGTTCTTGAAGACGATCGTGATGTCCTTGTACCCGCCCAGGTCGGAGTGGGTGGCGTCGATGACCTCGGTCTTCCACCCCTGCCGCTCGGCGTAGCGCAGGTACATGCGGACGAGGTCGCCGGCGAACAGGGCGGACTCCTCACCGCCCTCACCCGCCTTGACCTCCATGATGAGGTTCTTGTCGTCGGCGGCGTCGCGGGGGATGAGCAGGTAGCGCAGGCGCTCGGTGAGGTCCTCGGCCTCCTGGGTCAGCCGGTCGGCCTCCTCGGCGAAGGACGGGTCCTCGGCGGCGAGCTCGCGCGCGGCCCCGATGTCGCTCTCGATCCCCTTGAGCGACCGGTAGGCCTCGATGATCGGGGTGAGCTGCGAGTATCGCTTGCCCAGTGTGCGCGCCTGGTTCTGGTCAGCGTGCACCTCGGGGTCAGCGAGCTGCTGTTCCAGCTCGTAGTACTCCCCCAGAAGGTCGTCCAGCTTCACTTCCGCCACGTCCCCGTCTTGTTCGTTCGCCTCGCCTCACCGTTCCCCGTGCGGGGATGGACCCGTCCCGCGGCGCCGACCCCGCGGGGCGGCGCCACGGGAGCGGGGGCGGCGCTACTTGCGCTTGCCGAAGCGCTTCTCGAAGCGGGCGACCCGGCCACCGGTGTCCAGGATCTTCTGCTTGCCGGTGTAGAACGGGTGGCACTCGGAGCACACGTCGGCGCGCAGCTTGCCCTCGGTGATGGTGCTACGGGTGATGAAGTGGGCCCCGCAGGTGCAGGTCACCTCAGTCGCCACGTATTCGGGGTGGATGTCGGCCTTCATGTGCGTCTCCTCTTCAGGGCGACCGCCGGACGCATGCCAGGCGCACCACCCGAGGAGGTGGCGCGTGCGTGGTGGGTCATGCGCGAACCGGTGCCGCGTAGATCCAGGTGGTCGGGTGGCGGGCCCCTCGCGGAGGGACGGGCCGGTCCCGGTTACCAGTCTGCCAGACCCTCAACGCTCCCGGGACCAGTGTCCATTCCCGTGCTCGGGGGCGCGGGAGCTCCCGTGTGAGCCGAACGGCCCCCTCCCGTACGGGTGGGGGCCGCCGTGCGTCACGACCGGGCGCTAGGTGGTCTTCTGCACCTGGAGCAGGAACTCGGCGTTGCTCTTGGACTCGCGCATCTTCTCCAGCAGCAGCTCGATGGCCTGCTGGGTGTCGAGCGCGTGCAGCACCCGGCGGAGCTTCCAGACGACGTTGAGCTCCTCGCGCGACATCAGGATCTCCTCCTTACGCGTGCTGGAGGCGTCGACGTCCACGGCCGGGAAGATCCGCTTGTCGGCCAGGCTCCGGTTGAGCTTGAGCTCCATGTTGCCGGTGCCCTTGAACTCCTCGAAGATCACCTCGTCGGCGCGCGAGCCGGTCTCCACCAGCGCGGTCGCCAGGATGGTGAGCGAGCCGCCGCCCTCGATGTTGCGGGCGGCGCCGAAGAAGCGCTTGGGCGGGTACAGGGCCGTGGAGTCCACACCACCGGACATGATGCGCCCGCTGGCCGGGGCGGCCAGGTTGTAGGCGCGGCCCAGGCGGGTGATGGAGTCCAGCAGGACGACGACGTCCATGCCCATCTCCACGAGCCGCTTGGCCCGCTCGATGGCCAGGTCGGCGACGACCGTGTGGTCCTCGGCCGGACGGTCGAAGGTCGAGTGGATGACCTCGCCCTTGACCGTGCGCTGCATGTCGGTGACTTCCTCGGGCCGCTCGTCGACCAGGATCACCATGAGGTAGCACTCGGGGTTGTTCTCGGTGATGGCGTTGGCGATCGCCTGCATCACCATCGTCTTACCGGCCTTGGGCGGCGAGACGATGAGCCCGCGCTGCCCCTTGCCGATGGGTGCGACGAGGTCGATGATGCGCGTGGTGAGAACGTTCGGCTCGGTCTCCAGGCGCAGTCGTTCCTGCGGGTAGAGCGGGACGAGCTTGGAGAACTCCTGGCGGCCCTTGGCCTGGTCCGGGGACATCCCGTTGACCGAGTCCAACCGCACCAGGGCGTTGAACTTCTCCCGGCGCTCGCCGTCGCGGGGCTGGCGGACCGCACCGATGATGTGGTCGCCCTTGCGCAGGCCGTGCTTGCGCACCTGGGCGAGGGAGACGTAGACGTCGCTCTGCCCGGGCAGGTAGCCGGTGGTCCGGACGAACGCGTAGTTGTCCAGGATGTCGAGGATGCCCGCGACCGGCAGCAGGACGTCGTCGTCGCCGATCACCGGCTCCTGGTCCTGGCCGCTGCCGCGTCCCCGGCGGTCCCGACGGTCCCGGCGGCGACCCCGCCTGCGGCCACCGCCGCCGAAGTCGTCGTCGTCACCACCGCCGCGGCCCTGGTTCTGGCCGCCACCGCCCTGCTGGGCACCGGTGTTGTTCTGGTCGTCCCCGCCGCGGTTGCGGTTGCGGCGGTTGCGCTGGCGCTCGCGACCCTGCCCGGACCTCGGCTCACGGTCCTCGGAGGTGTCGGGGCCGTTCTTCTGGGGGGTGCTGGATGTCTTGGTCACGCTGCTCGCGGAGGTAGTGGAGTCGGTGCCGTCCGCCGATCGGGGCTGGTCACCGGACTCGTCTCCGCGTTTGCGGGACGAACGGCGGCTGCGGGACGGCTTGTCGCCCCGAGCACCCTGGGATTCGGCCACGGCCTGGCCCGACGGCCGCTCACCCGCACCCGTCCGTGCGGTGTCGCCGTTGTCCGACGTCGCGGAGGTCGTGGTCTTGGCTTGGCCGTCGGTTGACTCGACCTTACCGGCCGTGGGCTCCACATCGGCCTTCTTCGCGGATTTGGCCTTCGCGGGCGCGGCGACGGGGCCGCCCTGCTTGGCCTCGATCGCGGCGATGACGTCGCTCTTGCGCATGCGCCCCGCACCGGTGATACCCATGCTCGACGCGAGCTTTTGCAGCTCGGGGAGCCTCTGGGCGGCGAGCCCGGTCCCGCGCGTGGCCGCTCGGGACCGCGACGACGCCGACGCTCCCGAGGGTGCGGCGCTGCCGGCCTCCGCTCCGGAGGCGCCGGTGGTGGCTTTGCTGTCGACCGCCGCGTCCGTGTGGAGTTCGGTGGTGTCGCTCACTAAGGGTCCTTCCCAAGGAGCGGGCCTCGGCCGTCAGCGGATTGCTTGATCGGCCGGCCCGGTGGTGCTATCCGGCAGGGGCCGGGTAGGGCTTGCCCCACGTGGATGCTGGAAACCGGCGGATGACGGTCCCCTACCCAATCGCGGCGGACTCTGGGTACAGCCAGACGTCGGGGCGGATGGCTCGGTGGTGATGCCCGTCAGCCGTGGTGACACGCTCATCCGAGGAAGAGGTGCTGACTTTGGTGACGTGGGCACAGTCGCGGGGAAACCGCTGACTCGACACAGTGGCCGCCGCCTCCGAACGGTCGTCAGACCGGACCGTCGGAGTATGGGTCGCGGAAGCCGCTGTGGCGGATGAGCACTCGCCCCGCAACGGGGCATCTGGTGCTTCACCTAGCCTAACATCACCAGAGGCCACGGCTATTCCTCAACACAGGTGCTACGGATGGGGAGATGGGGTCCACACCCCCGCCGGCTCGACGCGCAGGGGGCGTATGTCCCAATCATTACCCGCCCGCCGAGCGATCGAATCAATCTGGTGGGCGATTTCCGGCGAATCCGCGCGCGCCTCGCCCTCCGACACGGCGCACAGGACGAGCACCGTCGGCCCCGCACCGGAGACCACCGCGGGCAGCCTCTCCTGTTCGCGCAGGTCACGGATGAGTTCGAGGGTACGCGGCATGGCCGGTTCGCGGTAGGACTCGTGTAGCCGGTCCTCGGTGGCCGTGTACAGGGTTTCGGGGTGGCCACAAACGGCCGCCGTCATGAGCGCGCAACGCCCCGCGTTGAAGGACGCGTCGGCGTGCGTGACCCGCTCGGGGAGCAGACCGCGCGCGCGTTCGGTGGACAGCCGCCACGGGGGGACGCACAGGACCGGCAGGATCCGGGCGTCCGGGGCGAGGGAGACCGCGCCCCACCCCTGCGCACCGCGGTAGGCGACGGTGTAGCCGCCGTACACGCAGGGAGCCACGTTGTCCGGGTGGCCCTCGATGTCGGCGGCGATCCGGTAGATCCAGTCCCGGTCCGGGCCCCCGTCCGGACCGGTCCGGCCGAGCAGGGCTGACGCCGCGGCGACGCCGCCGACGATCGCCGAGGAGGAGGACCCGAGCCCGCGCGCGTGCGGAACGTTGTTGACGCAGGTCAGGTCGATCCCCGGCAGTTTCTCCCCGGCCCGCTCGAAGGTCTCGCGCATGGCGCGCACCACGAGGTGCCGCTCGTCGAGCGGCACCTCACCCGCTCCCTCGCCGGTGACCGCGACGTTGATCCGGCCGTCGTCGCGCGTGGCGGCGTCGAACCGGTTGTACAGCTGGACGGCGAGGCCGAGGGCGTCGAAGCCCGGGCCGAGGTTGGCGCTGGTGGCCGGTGCGTGCACGGTCACCCGCGCGGGGCGCGGTGCGGTCATCGTGGTGGTCCTTCGGGAAAGGGGGACGGGCCGGAGCCTCAGACGAGTCCGAGCGCCTCGGCGGCGGCTCGGGCGTCCACCGGGACGGTCGTGGCGGAGGCGGCTCCGGCCAGGGCCCAGTCGGGGTCCTTGAGTCCGTTGCCGGTGACGGTGCACACCACGCGGCTGCCGCCGGGGACCCGTCCGGCCCGGGCGGCCTTGAGGAGACCGGCGACGCTGGCGGCGGAGGCGAGTTCGACGAACACGCCCTCCTCGGCGGCGAGCAGCTTGTAGGCGGCCATGATCTCGCGGTCGGTCACCTTGTCGATGAGGCCGCCCGACTCGTCCCGGGCCTGCTCGGCGAGCTTCCAGGAGGCGGGGTTGCCGATGCGGATCGCGGTGGCGATGGTGCTCGGGCTGGTGACGGGCGCGCCGTCGACGATCGGGGCGGAGCCGCTGGCCTGGAAGCCGAACATGCGCGGGCGCCGGGTGGAGATCCCGTCCTCGGCGTACTCGGTGTAGCCCATCCAGTAGGCGCTGATGTTGCCCGCGTTGCCCACGGGAATGCAGTGGATGTCGGGGGCGTCGCCCAGGGCGTCGACGATCTCGAAGGCGGCGGTCTTCTGCCCCTGGAGGCGGTAGGGGTTGACCGAGTTCACCAGGGCGACCGGGTAGTCGACGCTGAGCTTGCGCGCCAGTTCGAGGCAGTCGTCGAAGTTGCCGTCCACCTGGAGCAGGCGGGCGCCGTGGACCAGGGCCTGGGCGAGCTTGCCCATGGCGATCTTGCCCTGCGGCACGAGCACGGCGCAGGTCATGCCGGCGCGGATGGCGTAGGCGGCGGCACTGGCACTGGTGTTGCCGGTGGAGGCGCAGATCACGGCCTTGGCGCCGTCCTCGGCGGCCTTGGTGATGGCCATGGTCATACCGCGGTCCTTGAAGGAACCGGTGGGGTTGAGCCCCTCGACCTTGAGGTGGACGTCGCAACCCGTCAGCTCGGACACGCGCGTGGCCGGGAGCAGGGGCGTGCCGCCCTCCTGAAGGGTGACGACGGGGGTGTTCTCGTTGACGGGGAGGCGGTCGCGGTACTCCTCGACGACCCCTCGCCACGCCCGTGCCATGCTCACGACTGTTCCCTCTCGGGTGGATGCGGCTTCGCTTGACGCGCAGATGGACTCGGCGGGGCGGTCTCCGTCGCGGTGCCGCCGCCACCAGCTACGAGTCTATGGCCCCGCCCGGAGTATCTCGAATCGCGGTCGAATGTCTCACTATTCGGACACGCAGGCACCGCTCGCCGACCCGGGCCGCGTGCGTTCCCCCGACGTGGCGCACCCCGTCGCGAGGAACCCTGCCGACGCCCGAACGGTCACCCCCTCGGGTGACCGTTCGGGACCGGGCACGGAGCGGTGTCAGTCGGCGAAGGTCTCCACACGCATCACACTGGCCACCTCGCGCACCAGCTCGTGGCCGTGCAGGCGCTCCACGGTACTGCGGAGCGCGGAGTCGGGGGCCGGGTGGCTGACCAGGACCAGCTGGGCGTCCTCGCCGCTGCCCTCCTGGCGCACGTTCCTGATCGAGACGCCGTGGTCGGCGAAGATCTCGGCGACCTTCGACAACACGCCCGGGCGGTCCGCGACGTCCAGGGAGACGTGGTAGCTGGTGATGGTGTGTCCCATGTCATGCACGGGGAGCCCGGTGTCGTGCGCCCCCTCGGCCACGCTGGTGTGGGCGAGGCGGTTGCGCGCCACGGCCACCAGGTCGCCGAGCACGGCGCTCGCGGTGGGCGTACCCCCGGCCCCCGCGCCGTAGAACATGAGCCTTCCGGCGGACTCGGCCTCGACGAACACCGCGTTGTAGGCCTCCTTGACACTGGCCAGCGGGTGTTCGACGGGCAGCATCACCGGGTGGACGCGCACGCCCACGGACTCCCCGTCCTCCGAGCGCTGGCAGATCGCCAGGAGTTTGACGACGCAGCCCATCGCGCGGGCGCTGGCGATGTCGGCGGCCGACACCGCCGTGATCCCCTCGCGGTGGACGTCGGCGGCGGTGACGCGCTGGGTGTGGAAGGCCAGACGGGCCAGGATGGCGGCCTTGGCCGCGGCGTCGAAGCCCTCGACGTCGGCGGTCGGGTCGGCCTCGGCGTACCCCAGGGCCTGGGCCTCCTCCAGCGACTCGGTGAACCCCGCGCCCAGGGAGTCCATCCGGTCGAGGATGTAGTTCGTGGTGCCGTTCACGATGCCGAGCACCCGGTTGACCCGGTCCCCCGCCAGGGAGTCGCGCAGCGGGCGCAGCAGCGGGATCGCCCCGGCCACGGCGGCCTCGTAGTACAGGTCCACCCCGGCGTCGCGGGCGGCCGTGTGCAGCGTCTGGCCGTCCTCGGCCAGCAGCGCCTTGTTGGCCGTCACCACGGACTTGCCCGCCTTGATCGCGGCGAGGATGAGCGAGCGCGCCGGTTCGATCCCGCCGATCACCTCCACCACGAGGTCGATGTCGGGCCGGGTGACCAGGGCCGTGGCGTCGGTGGTCAGCAGTGCCGGATCGACACCCCGGTCCCGGTCCATGCGCCGGACCGCGATGCCGCCGACCTCGATCGGCGTGCCCACGCGCGCGGCCAGCTCGTCGGACTGCTCCTCGATCAGGCGGACGACTTCCGCGCCCACAACGCCGCATCCGAGCAGCGCCACCTTCATCGCCATTTGGGCGTGACTCCCACTTCTCTCGTGTCCTACCGTCGCGCGGCCGCGCCGCGTCGGCGGCCGGTTCAGCCTACGTCGAGGCGGAGGAGGTCCTCCTCGGTCTCCCTGCGTACGATGACCCTCGCCTTCCCGTCCCGGACCGCGACCATGGCGGGACGGGGCAGGTGGTTGTAGTTGCTCGCCATGGAGTAGCAGTAGGCGCCCGTGGCGGCCACGGCCACCAGGTCGCCCGGCCTGAGGTCGGCGGGCAGGTAGAGGTCGTGCACGATGATGTCGCCGCTCTCGCAGTGCTTGCCGACCAGGCGGGAGAGCATGGGTTCGGCGTCGCTCTCGCGGGACACCAGTTGGCTGGTGTACTCGGAGCCGTAGAGGGCGGTGCGGATGTTGTCGCTCATACCGCCGTCGACGCTCACGTAGGTGCGGATGCCCTCGACGTCCTTGACGGTGCCGACCTCGTAGACGGTGATCCCGGCCGGACCCGCGATGGCCCGGCCCGGTTCGACCGCGATGCGCGGCACCGGCAGCCCGACCTCCTCGCACTCGCGGCGCACGATCGCGGTGAGGCTCTCCGCGATGCTCTTGGGGTCGAGCGGGTCGTCCCCGGAGGTGTAGGCGATGCCGAGGCCGCCGCCGAGGTCGAGTTCGGCGAGGGTGACGCCCAGGTCCCGGTGGATCCCGGTGAGGAAGCGGGTGACGCGGCGGGCCGCGACCTCGAAGCCGGAGGTGTCGAAGATCTGCGACCCGATGTGCGAGTGCAGGCCGACCAGGTCGAGGTGGGGCGCGTCGAGCACGCGGCGGACGGCCTCGGCGGCGGCGCCGGTGCTCAGCGCGAAGCCGAACTTCTGGTCGTCGTGCGCGGTGGCGACGAACTCGTGGGTGTGGGCCTCGACGCCGGTGGTGACGCGGATGAGGACCTTGGGGCGGCGGTCGAGTTCGGCGGCGACGGCCTCCAGCCGCTCGATCTCGTCGAGGGAGTCGATGATGACGCGGCCGACCCCGGCCTCGACGGCGCGGCGCAGCTCCGCGGCCGACTTGTTGTTGCCGTGCATGCCCACCCGCTCGGCCGGGACGCCCGCGGCGAGCGCGACGGCGAGCTCGCCCCCGGAGCACACGTCGAGCTTGAGCCCCTCCTCGGCCACCCAGCGCGCGACGGCCTTGGTCAGCAGGGCCTTGCCCGCGTAGTAGACGTCGGCGTCGGTGAAGGCGTTGCGGTAGTCGCGGGCGCGGCCCCGGAAGTCCTCCTCGTCCATGACGAAGAGGGGGGTGCCGTACGTCTGGGCGAGTTCGCGCACACCGACGCCGCCGACGGCGAGCTCGCCGTCCGCGCGCCGGGCGGTGGCGGGCCACACCCGGGGGTCGAGGCCGTTGAGGTCCTCGGGCGGCATCGGCGGGTTGTCCTCCGGCAGGATCTCCGCGTGGCGTGATCCGGCGGGGTGGGCGTAGCGGCTCATGATGGGCTTTCGGCTGGGATGCGACTGTGCTGGCGGCGGAGGCCCCGGTCCTATTGTCCACTTACCCGGTAGGGACAAAGGAGTTGGGTCGGCCCGTCGGGCGGGGCGGGATGTCTACAGCCTTGTGGGCGCCGACACCCCGAGCAGGAAGAGCCCGGTGCGCAGGACTCCGGCGACGGCGGCTGGCAGCGCCGGGTCCGCGGCGGCCCCCTCCGCCCCCTCGGGATCGGCTGTGGGGCACGTTCGCCACTCATCGTAGGCACTGGCCAGTGCCTCCAGGTATCTGACCAGGATATGGGGTTCCTCTCGGCGCGCGGCCGAGTCCACGGCGCTGACGCCGTCGAAGAGGACGCGGCGCACCCCGGCGACGTGCCGGGGGCAGCTCGCGAGCGGTGGAGCGCCCTGCCGTACCCAGCGGGTCCGGCTGAGCGCGTGGGCGTGGGCGTGGCGCAGGCGGAAGGCGGGGTTGGCGTCGGTGAGGCGGGCCCAGGCCCCGGGACGGTCCGCCGAGGGGAGGACGGGCAGGTCACGGCCGGTCGTCTCGGCCTCCCTGGGCCGCTCGGGGATCGAGCGGCAGAAGGCGACGCGGGCGCTGGCCTCCCCGATGGCGCCCAGGACCCGCGCCGCGGGGGTGATCAGCTCCGCGCTGTCCCCGTCCAGGTAGGGGTCGCGCCAGGACACCTCGGCGCGGCCGGGCCCCGGCGGAGGAGCGGCCTCCCCGACCGCGAGGGCCAGGCGTTCACGGGCGTCGGCCCTGGCCAGGCGCCGCGCCTGGGCCACGGGGCCGGCCTCGTGCAGCGGCGTGGTCGGCCACTCCCCGGGGCCGTCCCAGGCGCGGCCGGTGAGGAACCGGGGGCCGTCGGCGGCCGCGGTCAGCAGGTCGTGGCGCTGCGCGTCCGTGAGGGTGACGTGGACGAACCCGCGCGCGTCGGAGAACACGCGGGCGTAGTCGACCAGGCCCTCGTCGCGCATGAGGGGCAGCTGGTCGGCGACGCGTCCGGCGACCCCCGGCGGCCGGGCGCGCCGGTTCCCGTCGCCGACCAGGCGCGTGAGCCGGGGCGGGAGCGCGCTCGCCGCGTCGGCGTCCTCGCCCGCGTGGTCGCCCCGCGGCCACACGAGGGGGACGGCGCCGGGGTCCAGGTCGAAGGCGCGGACGGCGGCCCGGCGCAGGACGGCCTCCAGGTCCCGGGGGGTCACGCGCGGTCTCCGTCGACCAGGCCCCGGATGACGTCGACCAGGTCGTCCGGGTCGAAGGGCTTGGTGACGTAGGCGTCGACGCCGATCCGCTCTCCGCGCTGGCGGTCGTCCCCCTGGGCACGGGCGGTGACCAGGACGAGCTTGCAGTCCCGGGTGCGCGCGTCGGCGCGCAGGGACTCGGCCGCCGCCCAGCCGTCCAGGCGGGGCATCATGACGTCGAGCGTGACGACGTGCGGGTCGATGTGTCCGACGCGGTCGAGGCAGTCCTGCCCGTCGACCGCGGTGAAGACCTCGAACCCCTCCAGTTCGAGGTTCAGGCGGATCAGTTCCCGGATCACCTCGTCGTCCTCGACGACGAGAACCCGTGCGGGTAGGGCGTTCACGGGCGCGACACTACCGCCGCGGGGTGACGGGGCACCACTGGATTGCCCGGATCGGCGCGGCCCAAGGGTGCGCGTCGTCTCGGGTGGACGAACCGCACGGCGCCCCTGCTACAGTTGTTCACGCAACGCGCCCCCTTAGCTCAGGGGATAGAGCAACGGCCTCCGGAGCCGTGTGCGCAGGTTCGAATCCTGCAGGGGGCACAGCACGCGGAGCGGCACCGTCACGGTGCCGGTCCAGACGATACGGCGCCCTTCGGGGCGCCTTTCGTGTTCGGGGCCGCGTCGGGGGGCTGGTCACGGTGTCACCGTCACCAGCCCCTCGGCGTCCGTCAGTGGCCGCGGTCGATCCACTCCTGCAGGTGCGGCGCCTCGGCGCCGACGGTGGTGGAGGGTCCGTGCCCGGTGTGCACCCGCGTCTCCGGCGGCAGGGACAGCAGCCGGTCCCGGATGGACGCGACGATGGTCGGGAAGTCCGAGTAGGACCGTCCCGTGGCCCCGGGCCCTCCCTGGAACAGGGTGTCGCCGCTGAACAGCGCCCCCAGCTCGGGCGCGTACAAACACACCGCGCCCGGCGCGTGGCCCGGCGTGTGCAGCACGGTCAGCTCCGTCCCCGCGACCGCGAGGGACTGTCCGTCGGCCAGGTCCCCGTCGGGTGCGCGGTCCGGATGGGTCATGTCCCACAGCACCCGGTCGTCCGGGTGCAGCAGAACGGGCGCACCCGTGGCCTCCGCCACCGCCACGGCCGCGTTGACGTGGTCGTTGTGCGCGTGCGTGCACACCACGGCCACCACCCGGCGCCCCGCCACGGCCGCCAGGATCGGGGCGGCCTCGTGCGGGGCGTCCACGACGACGACCTCGTCGTCGTCACCGACCAGCCAGACGTTGTTGTCCACCTCCCAGGCCCCGCCGTCCAGGGTGAACACCCCCGAGGTGCTCAGGTGCTCCACACGTGCGCCGCTCACAGCCGCACCACCGACCGCAGGACCTCGCCGCGCTCCATCCGCGCGAACGCGGCCTCGACGTCGCCCAGGCCGATCTCCTCGGTGACGAACCCGTCCAGGTCCAGACGGCCCTGACGGTAGAGGTCCACGAGCATCGGGAAGTCGCGCGAGGGCAGGCAGTCGCCGTACCAGGAGGACTTCAGCGCGCCGCCGCGCCCGAACACGTCCAGCAGCGGCAGCTCCAGGCGCATGTCAGGGGTGGGTACTCCGACCAGGATGACGGTACCCGCCAGGTCGCGGGCGTAGAAGGCCTGCTCGTAGGTGTTCGGCCGACCGACCGCGTCGATGACCACGTCGGCGCCGAACCCGTCGGTGAGTGCGCGGATCGCCTCGACCGGGTCCTGCTCGTTGGCGTTGACGGTGTGCGTGGCGCCGAACCCGCGGGCCCAGTCGAGCTTGCGCTCCTCCAGGTCCACGGCGATGATCCGACCGGCTCCGGCCAGGCGGGCGCCGGCCACCGCCGCGCTGCCCACGCCGCCGCAGCCGATGACGGCCACCGAGTCGCCCCGGCCCACCCCTCCGGTGTTGATGGCGGCACCGATGCCCGCCATGATCCCGCAGCCGAGCAGCCCGGCGGCGGCCGGGGAGGCGGCGGGGTCCACCTTGGTGCACTGCCCGGCGGCCACGAGGGTCTTCTCGGCGAAGGCGCCGATACCCAGGGCGGGGGAGAGCGCGGTGCCGTCCTCCAGGGTCATCGGCTGGGTGGCGTTGTGGGTGTCGAAGCAGTACTGGGGGCGCCCCCGGCGGCAGGCGCGGCAGTTCCCGCACACCGCCCGCCAGTTCAGGACCACGAAGTCACCGGGGGCGACCGAGGTGACGTCCGGGCCGACGGACTCCACCACGCCCGCGGCCTCGTGGCCGAGCAGGAAGGGGAACTCGTCGTTGATACCGCCCTCGCGGTAGTGCAGGTCGGTGTGGCACACCCCGCAGGCCTGGACGGAGACCACGGCCTCGCCCGGCCCGGGGTCGGGGACGACGATCGTGGTCAGTTCGACGGGTTCTCCCTTGGCTCGGGAGATCACGCCGGATACTCGTTGCGACATGGGCAGGCGCTCCCAACACGTGGCTCTTCGCGCGACGCGCGGGTGCGCGCCGCCCGGGGGATCACCATGCATCACCCGGGGTGAACATGTCCAACATGTGAGATGTCTGGGATTCAGTGTTCCGAGTCATGAATCGGGTGCTCGGCGCCCAGGAGGTCGAGGAAGGCCCGTGTGGCGACGGAGGGACGGGCGTCGCGGGGCAGCGCCAGACCCACCGCCCACCGTGCCCCGCCGGGCAGTGCCACGCTGCGCAGCCCCGCGGCCTGCGGCTTGTCCAGGACCGGCCGGGGCACCACCGCCACCCCCATACCCCGGTGCACCAGGTCCAGCAGGGTGTAGACGTCATTGACCTGGAGCGCCACGCGCCGGGTGATCCCGAAGTCGGTGAAGGCCAGGTCGGCGCAGTCGCGGGCACCCCAACCGGGGTGCAGGTCGACGTACTCCTCCCTGGCCAGGTGGCCCAGCACGTCCCGCTCGTCCAGGGGGTGGTCGGGCGCCGAGAGCAGCATCATCGGCTCCTCCGTGATGCGCAGGATCCGCACACCCCCGCCGTCGTGCAGCGTGCCCGCCACCAGCGCGGTGTCCAGCCGCCCGGAGCGGACCTGGTCGAGCAGGTCCTCGGTGGCCGCCTGCTGGAGGTTGAGGGTCACCTCCGGGTGCAGCGCGCGGTAGCGGTGCAGGAGGGGAACCGCCTCGACCACGCCCATGCACTGCTCGGTGCCCAGCGACAGCGTGCCCCGCACCCGCCGGTCGTCGGTGACCAGTTCCCGCAGCCCGTCGGCGGCGGCGAGGATCCGCTGGGCCTCGGCGAGGAGCAGTCGCCCGGTCGGGGTGGGCGTCACACGCCGGGTGGTACGCAGCAGCAACTGGGTGTCCAGGTCGCGTTCGAGGGCGCGGATCGACGCGGACAGGCCGGACTGGGTGATGCCGAGGCACGCGGCGGCGTGAGTGAAGTGCTGTTCCTCGCACACCGCGACGAAGTGCCGCAACTGTCGTAGCTCCACGCGAGCCAGACTACGGCGCCCGGGCGCTCGTGGGGGTGTCGGTACGGGTCCCGCGCCCGGCTCGGGGACGCGCAGGGGCGGCGCGCCCCGGCCTGTGCCCGGTCAGGCCACGCCCAGGAGCCGTTCCGCGCTCGGCCAGACCTCGTCCAGCGGGGCCGGGTCATTGCGCACCCGGGCCAGCAGCACGGTGCCCTCGATCTGCGCGACCATCGACCTGGCCAGGGTGTCGGGCCCCGTCTCCCGCCCGACCAGCCCCGCCTCCTGCGCCTCGCCGATCAGGCGGGCGAGCATGCCGACCTGGTCGTCGAACACCTCGGCCAGACGGCGGCGCACCTCCGGCTCCTGGCCGCTCAGCTCCAGGGCGAGGTTGCCGTAGAGGCATCCGTGGATCGTCCCCGACTCCCTGTGGTCGGTGCGCTGGGTCCCGACCAGACACTCGACCAGGGCGCGGAGCCGCTCCACGGGGCCGACCGCCTCGGCCAGGGCCGCCTCCAGCGCGCGGCGCTCCTGGGCCCAGTGCCCGTCGACCGTCTCGACGGTCAGGGCCTGCTTGGAGTCGAAGAAGTGGTAGAAGCTGCCCTTCCTGACCCCGGCGTCGGCGCAGATCTCCGCGACCCCGAGGGCCGTGTAGCCACGGGTGCGCATGAGTCTGCGCGTGGAGTCCAGGATGCGTTCCCTCGCGTCGCTCGTCCGTCCCATGGGCCGAGGGTATACGTCCGGTCAACTACTCGCACCGGATCACTTCCGCCCCGGATGTGGAAAAATAGTTGACCGGTCGTCTATATTGGTCCCACCGCGGGCCCCGACGCCCGCCCCCCGGCAGGAGAGAGAAGAACCCCCATGCACCATGTCCGAGTCGCCGTCGCCTTCCACAGCGGCTACGGCCACACCGCCCGCCAGGCGGAGGCGGTCGCCCGAGGAGCCGCGCACACGAACGGCGCCCACTCCTCGCTGCACGACGTCGCCGACCCCGACGGCACCCTGTGGTCCGCCCTCGACCGGGCCGACGCGATCGTGTTCGGCACCCCCACCTACATGGGCGGCACCTCCGCCGTCTTCCAGACGTTCGCCGAGGCCACGGCACCGGTCTGGCAGGAGCGCCGCTGGCAGGGCAAGCTCGCGGCCGGCTTCACCAACTCCGCCGGGACCAACGGCAACAAGGACACGGCGCTCAGCGCCCTCGCGGTGTTCGCCGCGCAGCACGGGATGATCTGGGTTCCGCTCGGTCTGGCCCCGGGCGGCGAGTACTCCAGCAGCGGCGGCCGCGACGACCTCAACCGGCTCGGCGGCTTCACCGGGGCCATGGCCCAGTCGCCCTCCGACCTGGGCCCCGACCAGGCACCCCGCGACGGCGACCTGCGCACGGCCGAACACCTGGGCGCCCACGTCGCGCGGGTCGCCGTGCGGTTCGAACACGGACGCGCGGCGGTGGCCGCGTGAGCCCCGACCGGCGGCACGGCGCCGCGCTCACCGCGGCGCTCGGCATCCGCCGTCCCCTCATCCAGGGACCGTTCGGCGGCGGACTGTCCACGGTCGAACTCACCGCGGCGGTCTCCGAGGCCGGCGGTCTGGGATCGTACGGTGCGCACGCCGTGGCCCCCGAACGGATCGAGCCCCTGGTGGACCGCATCCGCGCGGCCACCTCGGAGCCGTTCGCCGTCAACCTGTGGATCCCCCGCCCCGAGGAGGACCGCCCCGTCCCGGACACGACGGCACTGACCGCGCACACCGACCGCCTCGCCGCCCACTACACCGAGTTCGGGCTCACCCCGCCCGACCTGGACGCCGCCAACGCCCGGGTGGACTTCGACGCCCAGGTGGACGCGGTCCTGGCGGCCCGGCCCCCGGTGGTCAGCGTGGTGATGGGCGCGCCGCCCCGGCGGCTGGTCGAGGGCGCCCGGCGGATCGGCGCGCCGCTCGTCGGCACGGCCACCACGGTCGCCGAGGCCCGCGCCCTCCAGGAGGCGGGATGCGACGTGGTCGTGGCCTCCGGCAGCGACGCGGGCGGGCACCGCGGCTCGTTCCTGGCCCCCGTGCGTGAGTCGCTCGTGGGCACGTTCTCCCTGGTTCCCCAGGTGAGCGACGCCGTGACCGTACCGGTGGTCGCGGCGGGCGGAATCGCCGACGGACGCGGTGTGGCGGCCGCCCTGGCCCTGGGCGCCGACGGTGTCCAGGTCGGGACCGGTTTCCTCCGGACACGGGAGTCGGGCGCCAGTCCGGTCCACCGTGCGGCGCTCGCCTCCGAGCAGGCGGAGACCACCGTGCTCACCCGGCTCTTCTCCGGACGCCCGGCCAGGGGGATCGCCAACGGCCTGGTGCGGGAGCTGGCCGACGCCGAGGACCGGGTCCCGCCCTATCCGGCGCAGAACAACCTCATGCTGCCGATCCGGGCCGGAGCCGCGGAACTGGGGCGTGCCGACCGGCTCAACCTGTGGTCCGGTCAGGCCGCCCTCCTCGCCTCCGGCGGCACCGCCGCGGACTACCTGACCGCTCTCCTGGCGGACGCCGCAGGGGTACTCGGGTCCCCCCTGTAGGAACCGGACACCGCGGAGCGGGCGGACACGGCCCCGTCGTGCCCGCCCGCAGCGGTCTACTCGTACTCCGTACCGCCCCTGCGGGTGAGGTAGGCGTCGGAGACGAACTTGGCGATGGCCCGGCCGCCGAGCTGCGGGGCGTACCGCTCGCGGGCGGGCCGCACCACGAGACCCTCGCGGATGTGCAGCGAGCGCCCGCTCCACGTCTCGGTCCCGTGCGCCGCCGCCAGGAGGGCCGCCTCGTCGTATCCTCCGTCGAACAGCCTCGGCACGGCGGGCAGGCCCACCGACGCCAGCAGCTCGTGCAGCTCGGCGGCGTCCACCCACGTGCGCGCACCGCCGACGTCCACCGCGACGTCGAACACCGCGTAACCGGGGCGCTCGCCGCGCGCGGTCTCCCCGTACCTCAGGTCCTGCACCCCGGAACCGAACACCTCACCGAACACACCCACGCGGGCGGCGCCGAACCGCTCGGCGAGCACGCGCGCCGCCTTCGGCACGTCGTGGCCGACCACGGCCCTCCAGTACAGGTTCTCCTCCGTGCGCGCCAGCCCCTGTCGTCTGGAGCCAAAGCCCTTGGACGAGACGAACTCCTCCCCGGTGTCCGCGACCAGGGTGAACAGGCAGGCCGTCCCGTGGATCTTCTCCGTGGCCACGACCGGTTCCCCGTCGGCGAAGACGTCGGGGTGGCGCTTGACGTTCTCGATCTCGATCCAGGGCATCAGGTCCGGCGCGGGGACGAGTTCGCCGCTCATGTGCACGGGGACCTCCGGCACCCACCTGGTGACCCCGAGCTCCCCGGCGAAGTCGCTGCCCGCCCCGTGCGCGGCGGCCAGGTCGACGCCCGACAGGCGTTCGGGGACGCACACGATGCCCTGGGAGAGCTGGCCGCGCAGCCGGATCGCCTTGACGCGGTTCCTCCCCGCGCCCGCCAGCCGACCGGTCAGACCGAGCTCCTCGATCAGGTCGTCCGGCAGCAGGGCCCCCTCGGGAACGTAGACGGCCCAGTCCCCGGTGCGGTACCTGCCCCTGGCGACGACCGCGCGGAACAGACCCACCTGCGCGAGCTCCAGCGCGTCCGCGTCGGGGTGCGGGTGGATCGTGAGCCGCTCCGCGGTGACCCGGAGGGTGGACATGGCTCTCCTTCTCGACGGGGAGGCGCCCTCGGTCGGCGCCTCGGAGTGGGTCCACTGTGGGGGTGGTCCGTTCGGCCCGGCAACGGGTTTTCGGTCCGGTCTCAGACGCCGACGGCCCCGTCCGCGCTCTCCCGCAACAGGTCGGCGTGCCCGTTGTGCCGTGCGTACTCGGCGACGAGTTTCACCAGGATGACCCGGAGCTGGATGGGACCGCCCGAGCGCGGGGCCGCCGCCAGTGCGTCGAGGGTGGCGGCGCGGTCGACGATCTCCCTCGCCCGCTCCACCTCCCGGCGCCACGCCGCGAACGCCTCGGCGGGGTCGCCGTCCAGGCCGTCGAAGTCATGGTCAGGGTCGTCCTCGGAGGAGTGGAGCAGGGGCAGGTCCTCCCCCGCGAACTGGATGCGCAGCCACCACCGCTCGACGTCCGCCAGGTGGCGGACGAGGCCGTGCAGGCTCAGCGTCGAGGGGGCCACCGCGCGGTCGGAGAGCTGGGCCGCGGTCAGCCCCGCGCACTTGGCCTCCAGGGTGGAGCGGTGCCAGTCGAGGTAGGCGGTGAGCACCTCGCGCTCGGTTCCGGATCGGGGGAGTTCGGGCCGGTCGGAGTCCTGCCACTGGGGGCTGAGTGAGAGTGGTTGCTGCTGTGTCATGGCGCCATGATCCGACACCGTAACGACAGTCCGACGGAAAGGGTGGTGGGCTGTAGTGCCGTGCCCGCCCCCGATACAACAGACTGTCCGTGTCCGAGACGACCGGAACGGGAAGGGCTGCGGAATGAAGGACCTCTGGAGGAGGGCCTGGCGGGCGGACGTGTACCTGCTGGCGGCCCTGGTGTCGGGCATGGTCACGCTGGTCCTGCTCCCGTTCACCCTGGCCGTGGCGCTGACCGTGGTCGCGGGCGGGATCGGGTTGGTCGTGCTCCCCCGGTGGTTCCGGGTGCTGGACGCGTGGTCACGGATCCACCTCCGGTACGCGGCCCCGGTCCTGGGCGTCCCCGTCCCGGAGACCGGGTCCGCTCCCCCGCCCGACGTCAGGGCTCTGCTGCGCGCACCGGGCACGCGCAGACTCCTCGTGTGGATGCCGCTCTTCAGCCTCAGCGGCGTCGGGACCGGGTTGGTGGCGGTGTTCGCGACCGCGTCGGTCGTGGCGGCGGTCCAGTCGCCGTTGTGGTGGCTCCACCCCGAGGGCCGTGAGCCGCAGGTGTACGGTCTGCCGGTCGAGGGCTGGGGCATGGCTCTGGCCGGGGTCGCGGTCCACCTCGTGACCGCCTGCGTCCTCGGCCGCTGGGCGCTGCCGCCCCTGGCACGGCTGCACGCCCGCCTGTCCGTGCGCCTGCTGACCCCCTCGGAGGCCGAGGTCCTGGCCGCGCGGGTGGACGAGCTCAGCCGGACCCGGGCCGGGGTGGTCGACGCGCACGGGGCCGAGCTGCGCCGGATCGAACGGGACCTGCACGACGGCACGCAGGCGCGGCTGGTCGCCATCGCGATGCAGCTCGGCGTCGCCAGGGAGGCCGTGGAGGCGGCCGAGGCCGACCCCGCCGTCGCCGTGCTCCTGCGGGACGCGCACCAGGGGACGGAGGAGGCGATGGCGGAGCTGCGCGAGGTGATCCGCGGCATCTACCCGCCGATCCTCGCCGACCGCGGGCTGGACGGGGCGCTGGCCGCGCTCGTGGCCCGCACGACCGTCCCGACCCGACTGGACGCCGACGACCTGGGGCCGCTCCCGGTCGCCGTGGAGACCGCCGCCTACTACGTGGTGACCGAGGCGGTCGCCAACGCCGTCCGGCACTCCGGGGCGGGGTCGATCACCGTGCGCCTGACCCGTGACGAGCGCGTGCTGCGGGTGGCGGTGCGCGACGACGGGTCGGGCGGTGTGGACGAGACCCGGGGTAGCGGTGTGGCCGGAATCCGCCACCGGGTGGCCGCCCTGGACGGCCGGGTCCGGGTGGACAGCCCGGCGGGCGGGCCGACCGAGATCGGGGTGGAGCTGCCGTGCGTGTCGTGATCGCCGAGGACAACGTCCTGCTGTCGGCCGGGTTGGAGCTGCTGCTGTCCACGCGCGGGTTCGAGGTGGCGGAGGTGGCCGCCGACGCCGGTGCCTTCGCCGCGGCGGTCGACCGCCACCGCCCCGACCTGGCGGTCGTGGACGTACGCCTGCCCCCGGACTTTCGCGACGAGGGCGTGCGCGCCGCCATCGAGGCGCGGCGCAGGCACGAGGCGCTGCCCGTCCTGGTGCTGTCCCAGTACGTGGAGCGCGACTACGCCGGCGAACTGCTGGCGGACGGCCGGGGCGGGGTCGGCTACCTGCTCAAGGACCGGGTCGGCCGGGTGAGCGAGTTCGTCGACGCGCTGCACCGGGTCGCGGACGGGGGCACGGTCATGGACCCGGCGGTGGTCCAGCAGCTGCTGGCGCGGCGGCCGCGCGACCCGCTGGAGTCGCTCACCCCGCGCGAGGGCGAGGTCCTGGCGCTGATGGCCGAGGGGCTCGGCAACGGCCAGATCGCGGAGCGGCTCGTCGTGACGGAGAACGCCGTGCACAAACACATCGGCAACGTCTTCGCGAAGCTGGGCCTGGCGCCCTCCGACACCGGCCACCGGCGGGTCCGCGCGGTACTCGCCTACCTGGAGGGCCGGTAGGCGGATCCGCTCAGGCGGCGGGCCAGGAGCTTCCGGTCATGTCGTAGGCCAGGTGGAACCACACCTTGCGGATGCTGGGGTGACCGTTGTCCCCCCAGGTGGTGGCGAAGCTGTCGACCAGGGCCAGGCCCCGCCCGCTCTCCGCGGTGAGCCGGTCCCCCACCATCGGGGCGGGGGCCAGGGTGCGGCCGCCGTCCGGGGCCGCGCTCACGGGCCTGCCGTTGTCCCGGCAGACCAGGGTCAGTCCGTTCGCGCCCCGGGTCACCTTGAGCACGAAGGTCTGGCCCTGCTCCCCCGAACGGCTGTGCCGCAGGGCGTTGGTGGCCAGCTCCGTTCCGAGCAGGGAGAACACGTAGCGGAAGTCGCCGTCGCGGCTGGCCGCGCAGGTGTCCAGGAAGGCACGGCACAGGGGCACGCTCCTGGGCTCCCCCCGGAACTCCCAGTGCCGTTTGGTGAAGGGCACGGGCGGCCGTCCGTTGAAGTAGTGCCGATACTCGTCCGGTACACCCGCCAGGACGTCGTCGTCCTCTGCGGGCGCGGGCACGGAAACGAGCGTGGGCATGGGTGACTCCTTCGGCGGGGCGGTTCAGCGGGCGGGAGAACCGAGACAGGGGGAGGCTTGGGAGCGCCCGGGGCCGTGAGGGAGGCGGCGCGCCGGACCGGCTACGACCATACGCGATCGACGCCCGGTGGGACAGGGGATGTCGGTGTGGCGCGTTCCGCGAACACGGACCGGCGCCCTGACCGGATCCCCAGGGGGTTCCGCCGGGGCGCCGCCGGGGTGCTGCACGACGGGGCGGGCCGCGAGCGGGGAACGAGCCGGGAACAGGGCTGCTCCGTGGGCGTCGGTCGGGGGTGGTGGACCGCCCGCCGCGCGCAGCGCACTCTGTGGGCGATGGCGGGCGACGGGCGGTCGACGGGCGGGGAAGCGACGCGGAGCCCCGGGCAGGCGCTGCTACCCGTCCGCCAGCGCCGCCCGGGCCGCCGCGTCCGCGGCCGACCGGTCCGTGTCGACCAGTCCGATCCGCGTACGCCGCTCCAGCAGGTCGTCCACGTCCATGGCCCCCTCGTGCCGGACCCCGAACCGCAGCTCCGCCCCGGTGACGCCGCACGCCACCGGTTCGAGCAGCGCGCGGTCCCCGTCGGCCCCGGCGACGACGTCGGGGGCCTCGGCCCCGTACCGGCGCACGAGGCGGCGTGGGACGTCCAGCGCGTCGAGCTCCTCCCGGGACGCGGCGCCCACCAGCGGCAGCGACCGCGTCCGGCAGGGCCCGGCGGACAGCCTCCGGGTGCGCACGGCGGCGTCCACCGCCTCCTGGGCCATCGCCCGGTAGGTGGTGAGCTTGCCGCCGACCACGGTGACCGCACCCGTGGGCGAGACGGTGACGGAGTGCTCCCGGGACAGGTCGGAACTGGCTCCGTCCCCCTCGATCAGGGGGCGCAGCCCGGCGAAGGCGCCGAGCACGTCCCCGTGCCCGAGGCGCGTACGCAGCGCGACGTTGAGCCGGTCGAGGATGAAGTCGACGTCGTCGTCGGGGACGTCGGGCACGCGCGGGGCGGGGCCGTCCAGGGGTTCGTCGGTCAGCCCGGCGAACACCCGCCCGTCGGCCTGCGGGAGCGCGAACACGAACCGGTTGACGCTGCCCTCGACCGGCACGGTGAGCGCGGCCCGGGGGTGGCCGAGCGCCGCTCCGTCCAGGACCAGGTGGCTGCCCCGGCTGGGGCGCAGCCGCACCGACGGGTCGAGGTCTCCGGCGTACACTCCGGTCGCGTTGACCACGGCCCGGGGCCGCACGCCGAACGTCTCGCCCGTGGTCCCGTCGCGCAGCCACACCCCGTCCGCGGTCACGGACTCGGCCGAACAGCGCGTGATGACGCGGGCGCCCTCGCGCGCGGCGGTGCGGGCGAGGGCGACCACGAGGCGGGCGTCGTCGACCAGCTGGCCGTCGAAGGACAGGATGCCGCCGCGCAGCCCCTCAGGCCGCACACCGGGCATCAGGCGCAGGGTCTGGCGGGCGGTGAGCAGGCGCGGGCCGGGCAGGACCCCCCTGGGCGTGCCCGCGAGGACGCGCAGGGCGTCGCCCATGCCCATCCCGCCGCGCACGAGCAGCGGGCGCGCCAGCCCGGACCCCCGGTGCACCGGGACGATCATGGGGAGCGGCCTGACCAGGTGGGGTGCCGTGACGCGCATGAGGACGTCGCGTTCGCGCGCGCTCTCGTAGGCGATACCCACCTGCCCCCGGGCGAGGTAGCGCAGACCGCCGTGGACGAGCTTGGAGCTCCAGCGGCTCGTCCCGAAGGCCAGGTCGTCGCGTTCGACGAGGACGGTGGTGAGCCCGCGGGCGGCGGCGTCGAGCGCGACCCCGGCGCCGGTCACCCCGCCTCCGACGACCAGCAGGTCCACCCGTGGGTGGGCGCGCAGGTCCGCCAGGTCGGCGGCGCGCCGGTCGGCGTTCAGGGACGAGGACGCGGGAACGGTGGGGCGCATGGGGTGGTCCTTTCCTGGGTGTGGGAGTCGGGGTGGGACCGTCAGGGTTCGCGGGGGGCGAGGTAGCCGTCCAGCAGGTCGGTGAGCTCGGCGACCAGGTGCGACTCGTCGAGCACGTCGGCGAACAGGCGGCGGGAGGTGACGGTGTTCTGGACGGTGACGAGGACGAGCCGGGCGAGGACGGCGGGGTCCCCGGGGCGGACCGACCCGTCGGCCTGGCCCTCGGCGACGACGGGCTCCAGCACCTCCAGGGCGGCGCGGTGACTGGTGCCGAGCCGGTGGAACGTGTAGGTGGCCAGGAGTTCGGGCTCGGTGTCGACCACGCGGGCGAACAGGGGGTGGTCGAGCATGGCGCGCGCGACTCCGGCGGCGTGGCGGACCAGGCGCGCACGCACGCCCTCCCCGGCCAGGTCCTGTTGCGCGGCCTCCTCCTCGGCCAGGAGCATCCGGCGCAGTTCGCGGGTGAGCAGGTCCGCGACCAGGGCCGTCACGTCGGGCCACCGGCGGTAGACGGTCGGACGGCTGACCCCGGCGCGGCGCGCCACGTCGGTCAGGGTGGTGCGGCGCACCCCGAAGGCCTCGACACAGGCGCGGGCCGCGTCCAGGATCTGGTCCTCTACGTTACGTTTTGACGCCATGTGTAAAACTGTAGAGCATGACTGACGAGAACTCCCCCACCGGCCCGCTGGCCGACACCGCACCCGAGATGAGCTGGTTCGGCTGGGGTGACCCGGCCAGGGCCAGGACACTCGACCCCGCGCTGCGCGACCTGATCGCCCAGGTCCTGCGCACCGAGCCCGGGGAACGGCCCGCCGTTCCCGAGGACGAGGTCGCGCTGCCCGCCTCCCGACTGGACGCCGGGACCCTCGCCGCGCTGGCGGAGGTGGTCGGCACCGAGCACGTGCGTGTGGACGACGCCGCGCGCCTGCGCCACCTCGGCGGTAAGAGCACCCCCGACCTGCTGCTCCGCCGCGCCGGGGCGGCCGACCCGGCGCCGGACGCGGTGGTCCACCCCGCCGACCACGACGAGGTCGAGCGCCTGCTGCGGGTGTGCTCCGACGCCCGCGTGGCCGTCGTCCCCTTCGGCGGCGGCACCAGCGTCGTGGGCGGGGTCGCCCCCCTGCGCGGCGGGTTCCCGGCCGTGATCGCGCTGGACCTGCGGCGACTGGACCGCCTGGTGTCCCTCGACCCCGTCTCCGCGACGGCGGTCCTGGGCGCCGGTGTGCGCACTCCGCACGCCGAGGCCCTGCTCGGCGAGCACGGGTACACGCTCGGGCACATGCCGCAGAGCTACGAGTACGCGACCGTCGGCGGGTACGCGGCGACCCGTTCCAGCGGTCAGGCGTCCTCCGGGTACGGCCGGTTCGAGGACATGGTGGTGTCGCTGCGCGTGGCCACCCCGCGCGGGACCCTGGAACTGGGCGGACCGCCCGCCTCGGCCGCCGGGCCGGACCTGCGGCGGCTGATGCTCGGTTCGGAGGGCGTCCTGGGGGTGATCACCGAGGTCGGCCTGCGGGTGCGCCCCCGCCCGGAGACGGTGCTGGACGAGGCCTGGTCCTTCCCGGACTTCGCGACGGGCGCGGCCGCGCTGCGCACGCTCGCGCAGTCGGACACGCGGCCGACGATGGCACGGGTCCTGGACGAGTCGGAGACGTTCGTCGGCGCGGCGCTCGGCGGCCGGGAGGCCACTCCGGGGTGCCAGGCGGTCCTGGGGTTCGAGGGGACCGGGGCGGACGTGGCCGCGCGGTCGGCAGCCGTCCGGGAGGTCCTGACCGCGGCGGGCGGCACCCCGCTCGGCGCGGAACCGGTGGCGCACTGGCGGGAGAACCGGTTCTCCGCCCCGTACCTGCGCGACACCCTGCTGTCGTCGGGGTTCCTCGCGGAGACACTGGAGACGGCGGCGACCTGGACCGACCTGCTGCCGCTGTATGAGGCGGTCTCGGCGGCCCTGACGACGGCGCTGGACGGCGACGAGGGCGGTGTCGTGGTCATGTGCCACGTGTCGCACACCTATCCCACCGGGGCCTCGTTGTACTTCACGGTCGCCACGGCGGCGGGCGAGGCTCCCCTGGAGCGGTGGGACCGGGCCAAGCGGGCCGCCTCGGACGCGATCGTGGCCCACCGGGGGACGATCACCCACCACCACGCGGTGGGCACCGACCACCGGCCGTGGATGGCGGCGGAGATCGGTCCGCTGGGCGGGGACGTGCTGCGCGCGGTCAAGGCGGCGCTGGACCCCGAGGGCGTGCTCAACCCGGGCAAACTGATCCCCGACGCGTCCTGAGCGAAGGGCGGTCCGCGAGCGGTGGCGGCCCCGGCCGGGGTGCCGGAGCGGCCACCGCGGCGGGCCCCAGCGGACACCCCCGGTGCCGGGGCGTCCGCCACCGGTCAGGCCCGCTCACCCTCCCTGGAGAGCTGCCGCCCGACCTCGCGGGCCAGGTCGTCGAGGCGGTCGAGCTCCTCCTCGGCCTCGATCTCGCCGCGGAGCACGCGGAAGACCGTCACACCGAGGTTGGCCGTGGTGAAGGACGCGAAGCCGTGCACGATCTCCTCGTCGGGGTAGTCGGGCTCGTAGAGCACGGAGGCCCCGCCGTCGCCCGCCCCCAGCGGTCGCCAGTCGATCAGATCCGCCCCCAGGTCGTCCTCCCAGTCACCGGATTCCAGGTCCTCCAGGAGGTTCGCCGTCTCCTCACGTATGTCCTCGACCGCGGCCCCGTCGTCCTCGTACTCCACGAGGTTGACGAAGACCGACACCACGTCCTCCCCGTCGTCATCAACGTCGCACCACAGGTATCCGAGCAGGTGCTCCTCCTCGCGGTACTCCACCTCCTCGCCCTCCTCGTAGTCACCCTCGGCGCTCAGCCCCTCGGTCTCGGGCATGGAGTCGAGCAGCTCGCTCGGCAGCAGGCGGCGGCAGCTCGGCAGGTCCGCGTAGGGGCGGGATTCGGACAGGTTCCAGACCAGCAGCCCGCCCGTGGCCAGCAGTGCGACCGCCGTCACACTCGCGCCGATGATCAGCGCGAGCCGACCGTTGCGGCGCGGCGGACCGCCCGGTCCGGGCTGACCCGGCACCGGCGGCTGCCGCGGAGGCACTCCCCCGGGTCCGCCGGGTCCGCCGTAGGGACCTCCCGGCGCGCCGTAGCCGGGCGGGTACCCCCCGGGCTGACCGCCGTACGGGGCTCCGGGCCGCCCCGGCGGAGGGGGCGGGGGCGGCTGGAAGCGGGGCTGGCCTCCGCCGTGTCCGGGCTGGCCGGGCTGCGGAGGCTGCCCCGGCTGCCCCGGCTGCCCGGGGAACGGCGGTTCGCCTGGGTTGCCGGGGAACGATCCGTCGTTGGGGGGATATCCGGTCATCGGTGTCGCGGCGTGGACACGCTCCGCGCTCGTCGCGGGGCGAACGCCGCACCTCCTCACAGGTGTCGCTGGGTCGCACGGGACGACGGACGGGGTTCGCTCCCCTCCACCCGTGTGGGGCTCGTGCGTCCGTACGACGCCCCAGTATTCCGCCCGCCGTCCGCGCCGTCATGTCCGCGCTCCGCGACGGCGTGTGACACGGCGGGACGCGTTCCCCGCCCGGACACGTGACAATGGAGTCGTGGCACGAGGAAAGCTCCGCATCTACCTGGGGTCGGCACCGGGTGTGGGCACGACCCACAACGCGCTGGCCGAGGCCCGACGGCGGGCCGAGGACGGCACCGACGTGGTCGTGGCCGCCGCCCACACGCACCGCCGACAACGCACGTCCGCCCTGTTGACGGGGTTGGAGGTGGTGCCCCAGCACCCGTCCGGCGCGGTCGACACCGCGGCCGTCATCACGCGCGCCCCCGAACTGGCGCTCGTCGACGACCTCGCCCACGCCAACGGGCCGGACGCGCCCACCTACGCCCGCTGGCGGGACGTGGAGAAACTGCTGGACGCGGGGATCGACGTCGTGAGCACGGTGGGGATCCACCACCTGGAGTCACTCAACGACGTCGTCACGCAGATCACCGGTGTGCGCCCCGAGCAGACCGTCCCGGACCAGGTGGTGCGCCGCGCGGCCGAGGTCGAACTCGTGGACGTCACCCCGCAGGAGCTGCGCCGCAGGATGGCCCACGGCGACATCCACCCGGCCGAACGCGTGGACGCCGCCATGGCCGCCTACTACCGGGAGGGCAACCTCGCCGCGCTGCGCGAACTGGCGCTGCTGTGGACCGCCGACCGGGTGGAGGAGGGCCTGGCGCGGTACCGGGGCGAGCACGAGATCCGCAGCACCTGGGAGGCGCGCGAGCGCGTCGTGGTCGCGCTCACCGGCGGCCCGGAGGGTGAGACGCTGATCCGCCGCGCGGCCCGGGTCGCGGCGCGCTCGCGCGGGGGGCACCCCCAGCCCAGCCACCTGCTGGCCGTCCACGTGGTGAAGTCGGACGCGGTCGGCCGACCGCTCACCGAGCACCTGGTCCGCCAGCGCAAGCTGCTCGCGGAGCTGGGCGGCACCTACCACCAGGTGATCAGCTCCGACGTACCCAGGGGACTGCTGGAGTTCGCGCGGGGGGTGCACGCCACACAGATCGTGCTCGGTTCCTCGCGCCGCCGCAGCTGGGAGTACGTGTTCGGTCCGGGGGTGGGCGCGAGCGTGGCGCGTGACTCCGGGGACATCGACGTGCACATCGTCACCCACGAGGAGGTCGGGAGCGGGATGTGGCTGCTCCCGGCCCCGGGGCGCGGGGTCGGCGAGCACCGGCGCGTGACCGGGTGGGTGCTGGCCGCCGCGGCTCCGGCGCTGATGTCGCTGCTCCTGCTGCTCCCGCCGTTCGCCGGGGTGGGGCTGTCCTCGGACGCGATGTTCCTGCTGCTGACCACGGTCGCCACAGCGGCGGTCGGCGGCCTGTGGCCCGCCCTGGCCTCGGCGCTGTGGAGCGCGGTACTGCTCACGCTCGTGCTCTCGCCGCACCACGACAGGCCGCCGGTGTCCCTGGACAACGCCGTGGCGCTCGCCGCGTTCGTCCTGGTGGGCCTGCTGGTGGCGGTGGTGGCGGAGATGGCGGCGCGGCGGTCGGCGCAGGCGGCGCGCGGCCGTGCGGAGGCCGACGCGATCGCGCTGCTCGCGGGCAGCGTCCTGGCCGGGAACGAGCCCCTCCAGGCGCTGTTGCGGAGGATCTCCAAGACCTTCGGGCAGCGGTCGGCGACGCTGCTGGAACGGGTGGAGGACGACCGGTGGAGCGCCGTGCACAGTGTGGGCGCCCCGGCGTGCGAGTCGCCGGACGAGGCGGACGTGCTGGTGTCGATCTCCGACTCGCTGGCCCTGGCGCTGCGCGGCCGGGTGCTGCCCGCCGCCGACCGCAGCGTGTTGTGGGCGTTCGCCGCCCACCTCGGGATCGCCCTGGAGCACAAGCGGCTGGAGTGGGACGCCGCCGAGGCGCGCGGCCAGGTGGCGGGCAACCGCATCCGCACCGCTCTGCTGGCCGCCGTCTCCCACGACCTGCGCACCCCGCTGACGTCGATCAAGGCGAGCATGGCCAGTCTGCGGGCGACCGACATCGAACTCGACCCGGAGGACCGGGACGCCCTGATGGAGACCGTGGAGGAGTCCGCGGACCGGCTCAACCGGCTGATCGACAACCTCCTGGACATGAGCCGGGTGCAGACCGACAGCGTGCGCCCCAAGATCCGCCCCGTGGGGCTGGAGGAGGTGGTCTCGGCCACCCTGATCGGTCTGCCCCACGAGGCGGTCACGGTGGACGTCCCCGACTGGCTGCCGCGGGTCAGGGCCGACGCGGGGCTGTTGGAGCGGGCCGTGGCCAACGTGGTGTCGAACGCCGTGCGGCACAACCCCGACCCGCGCGTGCCCGTGCTCGTCGCCGCGAGCGCGCACGGCGGGAGCGTGCAGTTGCGTGTGGTGGACCGGGGGCCCGGGGTCTCGGACGAGGGGAAGCAGCGGATGTTCGAGGCCTTCCAGCGCCTGGGCGACGCGCCCCAGGGCACGGGGGTCGGTCTCGGACTGGCGGTCGCCCGTGGTTTCGTTGAGGCGATGCACGGGACGCTCTCCCCCGAGGACACCCCGGGCGGTGGTCTGACCATGGTGTTCGACCTGAGGGCTGCGGACACGGACGGCGAGGACGAGAGGGAGGCCGATGCGGATCCTGGTCGTTGACGACGACATGCAGATCATCCGTGCGATGCGCATCAACCTGCGGGCGCGCGGACACGACGTGGACACCGCTCCCGACGGGGCCGCGGCGCTGCGTCTGGCCGCGGAGCGCCACCCGGACGTGGTCCTGCTGGACCTCGGGCTGCCCGACATGGAGGGCATGGAGGTGATCCAGCGGCTCCGCGGGTGGTCCCAGGTACCGATCATCGTGCTGTCGGCGCGGCACTCGGCCGGGGAGAAGGTGCGCTGCCTGGACTCGGGCGCGGACGACTACGTCACCAAACCGTTCGGCATGGACGAGCTGCTGGCGCGGATGCGTGCGGCGGAGCGGCGGTCGGTCCGCCTGGAGGAGGCGCCGGTGGTGCGCACGCCGTCCTTCACCGTGGACCTGGGCGCCAAGCGGGTGGTCCGGGACGGCGAGGAGGTGCGGCTCACCCCCACGGAGTGGCACATCCTGGAGATCCTGGCCCGGCGCCCCGGCCAACTGGTCAGCCAGCGCCAGCTGCTGCACGACGTGTGGGGCCCCGCCTACCAGAGCGAGACCAACTACCTGCGGGTGTACCTGGCGCAGCTGCGCAGGAAGCTGGAGCCCGACCCGGCGCGGCCCCGGTACCTCATCACCGAGGCCGGCCGGGGGTACCGCTTCGAGACGCCGGGCGGGGACGACTAGGGCCGGCCGCCCCTGGCGGAACGGTCACCACCGGCGCCCGAACCCGGTCCCAAGCGCAGCGCAGGACCAGGGCGGGCACCGTTCGGGCGCCGGCGGGGTGCTCATGGATGAGGGCCGCGCCGCAGGCGTCCGTTGAGGGTGGTGGCGGGCGACGGGCGGGCGAGGCGAGCCGCGTAGCGAGGAACGAGCGACAGGCGAAGCCGAGGAGGAAGCACACCGCCTCCGGGGCGCCCGAACCCGGTCCGAAGCGCAGCGCAGGACCAGGGCGGGCACAGCCCGGATCACCTGGGGTGGGACCGGACCAGCGAGCGGTCGCCCGCCATCAGGTCCATGAGGGTCTCGAACTCGTCGGTGTGGCTGTGTGCGCGGTTGACCTTGGCGACCGCGAAACAGGGCGCGAACGCGCGCACCCACTCCATCATCCGGTCGCCGTCCACCCCCATCGTCCGGGAGAGGATCTCGACGCGCCGCTCCACCTCGACGACGCTCGTCGCCTTCCAGACCGCCCAGTCCACGGCGTCGGCCGCGCCGTCGCCCACGCAGGCGCGCGGGTCGAGCGCGACCAGGCCGCGCGGGCCGCCGTCGAGCACGTTGCCCGGGTGCAGGTCGCCGTGCAGGGGGACGACGTCGGTCTCGCCGATGGACAGGGCCCGGGCGCGGCAGTAGCCCTGGTGCAGGGAGGTTGCGGAGATGACCTTGGCGGCGGGCCCCTCGTTGCGTTCGCGGTTCCACAGGTCGAAGATGAACTGCACCCGCGCCATGAGGGGACGCAGCTCCAGGAGCTGGCTACGGGGCACCTCGACCCCGTGGAGCTGGGAGAGCAGGGTGCCGATGGTCACCATGGGCGGAACCACACCGATGTCGGCGACCGCCTCGCCCTCGATGCGTTCCATGAGGATGGCGCCGCGCTCGGCGTCCAGGTCCCACACCTCGGGCACCCGGTGGGAGGGCGCCCACATCCGCAGCATGCTGGCCTCGGTGACCGCGAGCCGACTGTCCGGGCAGAGCTTGAGGACCCCCTCGCGCCCGTCGGACAGGGTGACGTACACGACGACGGCCGTGCGGCCGTGCGGCGCGCCTCCGTCGACGGTGAGCCGCCACTCCGTCGCGAGCTTCTCCACAACGGAGGGGAGTTCGGACAGCCACTCGGCCACGTGGCCGCCGAAGCGCCGTTCCAGCCGACGACGCTGGCGGTCGCCGACGAACTGCGCTGTGACGTCGTTCATACATCCACCTTAGGTTCGCTCACGTCGACGCCGACCGGGACCGAGCCCCCGCTGCGGTTCGGCGGTCGCGTGCGCGGCGACGGCCCTCCTGCTCCGGGGTCGGCGGCGGGGGGCCGACACGTCGGGGCCATGGGAGGCCGCGGCCTCGTGAGGGGTCGTACCCGAACCCGCCCCGCTCCGTGCGTCGCCCGGAGCGGAACGGATGTGGCTTCGCGGGTGCGGGGAATTCCCGCCCCTTGGCCTCATACCCATCCGCGCGTCCCGAGTAACGGTTGCCGGCGTTCAGACCAGGCGGCCCTTCGCGGCGCGGTGCTGGGCGAGCAGGGTGTCCACGACCAGGTCGGAGGGCCACAGCGGCGCGGTGAGGGCTGTGACGTCCAGCCCCCGGAGCAGGTCGAAGTCGGGGCCGTCGACCAGCCGCCACGCGGCGACCGCGACGCGCTCGCGGCCGTCCCGGCGCAGTCGGTCGACGGCGTCGAAGACCGAGGGCGCCCAGGTCCGCAGGTACCCGACCTGGACCGGGGAGCCGAGGCGGCGGCTGAGCATACGGGCCACGTCCATGACCACCTGGCGCTCGTCGCTCCCGGTGGTGCCGTCGGCCGCCAGGACCACGCCGTCCTCGGGGCTCCAGCCCGCGTCCGCCAGACGGCCGGCGAGGTCGGCGACGATGGAGGGCACCGCGCCCAGGGGCGAGGTGTGGCAGGAGTTCTCCAGGTGGGCGAGGTCGAGCCGGGAGAACAGGTGCGCGCTGGCCACGTCTCCCCCGGCGACGAACGCGGGGACGACCACCTTGGGCCCCGGAACGGAGCGGACGGCCGCGGCGACCTCGTCGGGGCTGCCGAAGGCCGCGGCGACGGGAACCTCGCCCCGGTCGGCCACCGCCTCGGCCAGGCCGCACAGGGCCTCCCGCCGGTGGGCGTCACGCGAATCATCGGCTACGAGGACCATCGTGGGGACCATGTGCGGCTCCTTGGAATCGCTGTGCAGATCTGCCGTCGTCCGCGAGCGTAAAGCGGCCCAGTTTCGGGGGAGTGCCCCTGTGTTACGCCCGGGAAAACATCAGACAATGGCTGTGATGGTTATCACCGGAGGTTCTCTTGGTGAACCATAACAATCTCCGAAAAAACAGGGCGTGTCCACATCTTTGCGGAGTGGCCTACACCGCACGGAACCCGCACCGCGAAACCGCCGCCAGACCACCGCCGCCCGACACGACCACACCCAGGCACGACGCCCGACAGCCGCCCCACGGCGGGGAATTGGACGCGAGCGGGATCACACCGAATACTCTCACCAGGCGCACGATTTGCCGGGAAAGTTCTCCAGAGAAAAACCCGGACAAAGAAATTCCAATGCACATGCACGAGGCAGGTGCACATGATCCCGAACGCGCCTCCCTTCGGCGCGCACCGTTTCGGGCGGCAGATCGGCGGCCGCCCCGGACACGGCGCGCACGCACGTCCGCTCCCGCGCCGCCGGACGCACCACGCCGCACGACCGGGTTCCCCGCCGGGGCCTTGCACACGGGTCGGCCCACTGTCAAGGGTGCCCACTCCCCTTTCGACCCGTAACCACACACCACCTGACGTGGGGAGACAGGGGGCGAGTCCGGCGTGATCACTTGCCAACCCCCTCCATGCCAACCACACTTGACATCGAACGGAGGACTCCCCGAGCACATCCGCCACGGGAATCCCCGGGTCGCCGCGCTCCCGACCTCCCCACCCCGGGAGGGCACGACCCACCGATCCACCGAACCATCCAGACTGGAGTAAGCATGGCCGTCCACCCTCGGGTGCAGACGCTGGCCCGGACCTTCCTCGCCCACGCGGACCGGACCGCCCCGGGTCTGGTCGAAGGCCTCTATCTGACCGGTTCGGTCGCCCTCGGCGACTTCCGCCCGCACACCAGCGACGTCGACTTCGTCATCGTCACCTCGCGTACCCCGGGACAGCCGGAGCTGGACGTCCTGCGCCGCGCCCACACGCTCACCCGGGCCGACGTCCCCCGCCCCCAGTTCAACGGCATCCACGTCACCTGGGACGACCTGACGCGCGACCCCGCCTCCTGCGGCTCCGTCGCCTCGGTCACCGCCGGGCGCTTCCGAAGCCGGGCGAGCAACGACGTCAACCCCGTCACCTGGCACATCCTCGCCGACCGCGGTGTGACCGTGCGCGGACCGCACCCCCTCGAACTCGACGTGTGGGACGAACCGGAGAGCCTGCGCGCCTGGTCCCTCGGATCACTCGACGAGCAGTGGCGCCGCTGGCGGGAGAAGGCGGGACGCCTGGTGACCCCGCGCGGCCTGGCCGTCCTCGGCTCCCTGGCCCCCTCCTGGAGCGTGCTCAGTGTCAGCCGCCTGCACTTCACACTCAAGACCGGGGAGATCACCTCCAAGTCCGGCGCGGGCGCCTATGCTCTGCACGCCTTCCCCGAGCGGTGGCAGCGCATCCTCAACGAGTGCCTGCGAGTCCGCCGGGGCGCCCAGGTCCCCTCCCTGTACGAGAACGCGCTCGCCCGGCGCAGAGCCGCCCTGGACTACATCGAGATGGTCCTGGACGACGCGCTGCGCCCCGGCCTGGCCGCCTGAGCCCGCCCTCGACGGACCGCCGCCCGCAGGACGGAGAGCCACCGGGCATGTCCTACCCTGAGGGACATGACCATGCGCCCCATCGTCCGGTTCGGCGACCCCGTACTCGTCACCGGAACCACCCCCGTCACCCGGTTCGACCAGCACACCGAGGCCCTCGTCCGGGATCTGCTGGACACCGTGGACGCTCCCGGACGCGCCGGGGTGGCCGCCACCCAGATCGGGGTCGGGCTGCGCGTGTTCAGCTACAACGTCGAGGGGCGCATCGGCTACGTGATCAACCCGCGCGTCGCGGAGCGGTCCGAGGAGGTCCAGGAGGGCGACGAGGGCTGCCTCTCGGTCCCCGAGCTCTGGTACCCCACCCGCCGCGCCCAGCATGCCGTCGTCACCGGGGTGGACCTGCGCAACGAACCGGTCACCGTCGAGGGCACCGGGCTCATGGCGCGCTGCCTCCAGCACGAGACCGACCATCTGGACGGCATGCTCTACATCGACCGCCTGGACCCCGAGGAGCGCAAGCGCGCGATGCGTGACATCCGTCGCTCGTCCTGGTTCCTCCCCGCCACCCCGGCACCCTCCGCTCCGACCGGCGGCGCGCTTCCCAGCGCCTTCGGCGGCAGGGGCTGAGCGCGCACCGTCGCTCCGGGCGGAGACCGCGGCGGGACCGGCACCGGGTTCCGCCGGTCCGCGATGATGCGGGTGATACCGACACATCCCTCCGGGAACGGGTATCTTCGGACACGGCCCCGCACTCCCCCACAGTCACGTGGGGCACCGCACTAGGCATGTCGATCCGTCCACCCCGTCCGCCACGGCATCCCCACCACACCGCCGTCGGCGAGGACGAACCGCGCGTGGACCGTCCCCGGAGCAGCCATGACACCCTCCTCCCCACCCGCCCCGCGGCGCGCCCGGCGCCCCGCCCTCACGGTCGCCGCCATGACCGCCGCCCTCCTGATCGGCCTGCCCTCGACCGCCGCGGCCGAACCGGACGAGGTCGACATCGACGAGCTGACGGAGCGGGCGGAGGCGCTGGAGGAGTCCTACAACGGCGAACTGCTCCAGTTCAACGAGATCCGGGACCGGGTCGAACAGGCCGAGGACGACCTGACGGAGATCGAGGAGCGGCTGGACTCCTCCCGGAGCGGCGTGTCCGCGATCGCCGCCTCCCGGTACAAGACCGGCGGATTCCTTCCGGGCCTGCAGATCGTCTTCTCCAGCGATCCCGAGCAGATGTACGCCGACGCCGCGACCGTCGCCTACATCAGCGAGAGCCAGTCCGAGCAGATCTCCGGCCTCATCGAGACCCACCGGGAGCAGCAGGAGGTCACCGAGGAGCTGAACGGGGAACTGGCCGAGGCCGAGGAACTCGTCGAGACCCTGGAGGAACAGCGCGACGAGGTCGAGGAGCAGATCCGGGAGTACGAGGAGTCCCAGGTCCCCGAGACCCCCGGGAACGGCACCATCCCCGACAGCGCCAGGGGCAGCGGCTGGGACTCCACCACGCCGCGCATGGCCGCGATCCGCAACAACATCATCATGGCCTACGGCGCGCCCTACCCCGTGAGCTGCTGGCGGCCCAGCGCGGACGACCACGGCGACGGCCGCGCCTGCGACTTCATGATGAGCTCCGGCGGAGCGATGCCCTCGTCGGGCAACCAGGCCCTGGGCGACCAGATCGCCCAGTACGCGATCGACAACGCCGCCGCGTGGGGCGTGGACTACGTGATCTGGCGACAGCGGATCTGGCAGCAGTCCAACCCGCAGTGGGTGTTCATGAACGACCGCGGCGACAACACCCAGAACCACTACGACCACGTGCACATCAGCTCGTACTAGCGGCGTTCGTCGTGGTTCTCCGCTCCGCTCCGAACCGAACCTCCCGGGGTGACCCGCTCTACCCGCCGCGAACGGATCCCCCGGCGCGGGCCAGCGGGAGGACCGCCGCGAGCGCCACCGCCGCGAGCGCGAAGGCCGGTCCGTAGCCGAGCAGTTGGATGACCAGGCCCAAGCCCATCGCCCCGGCCCCCGCACCCGCGTCGAAGCCGATGTTCCACACCGCGCTGGCCCGGCCGAACCCGGCCGGACCGGCGCGGTTGAGCATGAGGGTGACCGTCTCGTTCTGCACCGCGCCGAACCCGAGGCCGAACACGGCGGCGCCGCCCACCGCCAGGACCGCCACCCCCGCCGCCGGTTGGCCACCGCCGTCCTGCCACCACAGGGCGGCGGCCGTCAGAGCCGTCCCGACGACCGCGACGACCATCCCGGGCATGAGCAGGAGACTCCGGCGCAGGCGGTCGTGCAGGCTCCCGGCGCTCCACCGGCCGACGACGACGCCCAGCGCGTAGGCCGCCAGTGCCCCGCTGACCAGCCACGCGGCCCCCTCCAGCGGGATCGCCACGAAGGTGACGACGGCGCCGCCCACCAAGGCGGTCAACAGCATGAGGACCAGAGGGGCGGTCAGCGCCGAGAAGGGCACCCGCTCCGCCGGGGCCGCGGACCGACGCCCCCGGCCCGAGCCCCGCAGCGCCCGCCGGTTACGGCCCCCGTCGGCGAACCAGACACCCACGGACAGCGCGCTGCCCGCCACCGAGCACAGCCCGGTGATCCAGAACGCGGTGTCGAACCCGAGGTTGAGGGCCACCCCCACGCCGCCGGGCAGGATGAGGACCTGCGGCAGGCCGACCGCGAGACCGTAGTAACCCGTCGCCCGGCCCATCTGGTCGCCGGGGACCAACCGGGCCGCCAGCGCGGTTCCGGCGACCGAGACCATCCCGAACCCGATCCCGCGCACGGCCGACACGGCGATGAGCGGCACCAGGTCGGTCGTCGCCGCGAAGAGCGGGGTGGGCGCGCCCATGACGAGCGCCCCCACCGGGAACGCCCACCGGTATCCGCCGCCGCGTTCCAGCAGCCAGGGCATGCACAGCTGGGTGAGCACGGTGGTGAACATGAACGCCGTCGTGGTGCTGCCCGCACCGAACTCGCCCGCGCCGCCGCGCGAGGCCCACAGGGGAACGAGCGGGAGCACGGCGGCGAAGCCGGTCATTCCGACCGCCGTGGCCGCGATGAGCAGGGCGAACCCCCGACCGCGCAGACCGGGGAGGCCGTCGGTGGGCCGCTCCGTCTCCGGGGAGGCCGAGGAGGACGAACGAGATGGGGTCATCCGCCCTTTTTATCCCGCCTCGTCATCCCTGTCGATGTCGGGCGATTCGGACCCGTCGGGCCGGTCAGTCGCGGGCCGCGGTGACCCGCTCCCGGAGCCAGTCCCGCAGCCGGGCGGTCAGTTCCGGCGTCACCGCGCGCTCGGCGTGCCCCATCCCCGGAACGATCCACAGCTCCCGCGGCTCCCGGGCCGCGTCGTGGATCGCGGTGGCGTGGGACACGGGGAAGTAGTCGTCGGCGTCGCCGTGCACGACCAGGAGCGGGGCCGGCGCGATGTCCCCGGCGACCTCGCGCGGTTCCGCCGGGCGCGGGTCCCACCGCTCGTCGGTCACCCGCACCTTGCGGACCCGGTGGAGGAAGAACCGGCCGAGGGGGCCCTCGATGCCGAAGTGGAGCAGGCGCATCCGCCGTGTTCCCCGGTAGAACCAGCGGCTGGGGCCGCTCACGGCCACAGCGGCCGAGACACCGCCGTAGATCGCGGCGTGGCGGACCACCACCGCGGCGCCCATGGAGAAGCCCACGGTGGCGACGGAGGTGTAGCCCGACGCGCGCAGGTGGGCCACGACCGCCTCCAGGTCGTGGATCTCGGCGTTGCCGACGGTGCTCAGCCCACCGGATCCGTGGTGGCCGCGGAAGTCGAAGGTCATGACGTCGCCGACGGGCAGCAGCCCCTCGGCGATCGCGCGGGTGTGGGGGCTGCGATGGGTACCGGTGAACCCGTTGGCCAGAACCACGGCCGTGGTGCGGGGCTCGGCTCCACGCCGCAGCACGGCGTCGATGCCGACCCCGTCGGAGGTGGTCAACCAGAACCGTTGGATCTGCGGGGGCGTGTGGTCGATGGCGTCAGACACCCGACCATCGTGCCCGATCGCCGCCGGAGACCGGCGACCGGCCCCGGCGTGTCGCCCCCGCACCTTCACCACCGGCACCGGAACGGTCTCTTCCTGACACAGGGGACATGTCGTAACACGCGCGGATGACCTCTTGTGGTGGCGGACGTGACAGGCGAATGTGGAGAGTGTCACGGGTCACACCAGCGACGGTGCCCTCCGCCCTGGCGCGACCGGACAGTCGACCCCGAAGGGCTGGGTGGTAGGGATGGTGGACCGAGCCGGAACGGTACCCAGGGCCGACAGGCCCGAGAACATCCGCAACGTCGTGCTGGTCGGACCGGCCGGTGCAGGGAAGACGAGCCTCGTGGAGGCCCTTCTCCTGGCCGCCGGGGAGATCGGGCGCCCCGGTCGCGTGGAGGAGGGCACGACGGTCAGCGACCACGACGAGGTCGAGATCCGACAGAAACGCTCCGTGAACCTCACCCTCAACCCGATCATGGTGGGTGAGGTCAAGGTCAACCTGTTGGACACCCCGGGCTACGCCGACTTCATCGGCGCGATGCGCGCCGGACTGCGCGGCGCCGACGCCGCCCTCTTCGTCATCTCCGCCCTGGACGGCGTGGACGGGAGGACGCGCGTCCTGTGGGAGGAGTGCGCCGCCGTCGGGATGCCCCGTGCCGTGGCGGTCACCAAGGTCGACCACCCGCGCGCGGACTACGACCAGGTGGTCGCCGAGTGCCAGGAGGCGTTCGGCGGCGGGGTGCACCCCGCCTACGTCCCGGCCGTGGAGGGCAGCGGCGACGCCCGCCGCCTCGTCGGCGTCTGGGGTCTGGTGTCCGAGCGCTACCACGACTACTCCGACGGCGAGGCGGCCGACCGACCGGTCCCCGACTGGCTGCGCGAGACCGCCGGGCCGCTCCGGGAGACCCTCGTGGAGGAGGTCATCACCGAGAGCGAGGACGAGGACCTCATGGAGCGCTACATGGAGGGGGGCGAACTCGACCCCGACCGGCTCATCGCCGACCTCAAGGAGGCGGTGGCCGCGGGCGGCTTCCACCCGGTGCTGGCGCTCAGCCCGACGAAGGGCGTGGGCGTACGCGAACTCCTGCGTGAACTGCCGCTGTCGTGCCCCGACCCGACGCGCCGCCCCTTCCCCGAGGTCGCCCGGCCCGACGGGCGGCCGGTAGAGGGGCTGTCCTGCGATCCCGACGGACCGCTCGTGGCCGAGGTGCTCAGCACCGTCAGTGATCCGTACGTGGGCCGGATGAGCCTGGCGCGGGTGTTCTCCGGGACGCTGCGCCCCGACTCCGAGATCCACCTGCACGGGCACGGGGTCCCGAGCGGCATGACCGGCGCCGAGGAGCACGACCGGACGGGTGCGGACGAGCGGCTGGGGGCGCTGTCCGTACCGCTGGGCCGGGAGAACCGGCCGGTGGGCGAGGCCGTCGCGGGCGATCTGTGCCTGGTCGCCAGGCTGCCCGCGGCCCGTACCGGGGACACCCTGTCCGACCGGGACCGTCCGCTGCGGGTGTCGCCGTGGCGCTTCCCGCAGCCCCTGTATCCCGTGTCGATCCGGGCCGCGTCCTCGTCCGACGAGGACAAGCTCTCGCACTCGGTCGCCCGGCTGGTCGCCGAGGACCCGTCGCTGCGGGTCGAGGTCAACCCCGAGACCCACCAGATGGTCCTGTGGACGCTGGGCGAGGCGCACCTGGACGCCGCACTGGACCACCTGGAGCACAGGTACGGGGTCCGGGTGGAGACCGGTGAGGTGCGGGTGCCGCTGCGGGAGACCTTCGCCGCCCGCGCGCAGGGGCTGGGCCGCAACGTGAAGCAGAGCGGAGGGCACGGCGAGTACGGGATCTGCAGGATCAGGGTGGAGCCCCTGGCGTCCGGGGCCGGGCTGGAGTTCGTCGACGAGATCGTGGGCGGTGTGGTGCCGCGGCAGTTCGTCCCCTCCGTCGAGAAGGGGGTGCGCGCCCAGATGGCCGAGGGGGTGGACTCCGGATACCCGATCGTCGACCTGCGCGTCACGCTCTACGACGGCAAGGCGCACTCGGTGGACTCCTCCGACATGGCCTTCCAGAAGGCGGGCAGGCTGGCGCTGAGGGACGCGGCCGAGGCCGGGCGGCTCGCGATGCTGGAACCGGTGGACGAGGTGTCCGTGGAGATGGACGAGGCCTATCTGGGGACCGTGATGAGCGACCTGTCCGCACGGCGCGGCCGCGTGGTGGGCACGGAGACCGCACCGGGCGGCCGGGCGGTCGTGCGGGCCGAGGTCCCGGAGCTGGAGATCACGAGGTACGCGGTGGAGCTGCGCTCGCTGTCCCACGGCACGGGTGTGTTCACCCGCGCGTACCTGCGCCACGAACCCCTGCCGCCGCAGGTGGCGGCCAGGATCCCGCACCAGGGCAACGGAGGGTAGGTCCCAGGTGGTTTCCGTTCGGGTGCCGGCAGGGTTGTGCAGGGCGAGTCGAGCCGCGGGCGGGGAACGAGCGGCGGGCGCAGACGAGGATGCGGAAACCCTGCCCTGAGAGCGCCCGAACACGGGCCGAAGCGAGGCGGAGGCCCGAAGAAGACTCAGAACACCCTGCCCGGTCTGCTGCGGTCGGCCAGCGCGGCGAACCGGAACGTGTTGACCGGGTGGGTGGAGAGCAGGTTGACCAGCAGGACGAAGAACCCGGTGTCGGTGGTGGCGCGCGCGGCGATGTCGTCGAAGTCCACCGCCTGGTACAGGTACTTGCCCGCGGCCAGCACGCGCAGCCCGTGCATGCCCTCGGGACAGTACTTGTAGGCGTAGTTGTCGGCGGTGTACTCCTGGGCGCGGCCGAGGGTCGCGCCCACAGCCGGGATCACCTGGGCGACGGACACGCAGAACTGCCGCCAGAAGGACGTGTGGCCCGCCGCGATGTGGCCGACCTCGTGGCCGATGACGAACCGCAGCGCGTCGGGGTCGGCCAGGCGTCCGCCGACCTCGAACAGGTCGCTGTTGACCGCCACGTACCTGCGCAGCCCGTGCCCCGACGCGAACGCGTTGAGCACGCCGTTGCCCAGGACGATGTAGGCCTCGGGCACGCGCCGCATGTGGAAGGCGTCCGCCGCCTCGACGACCATCCGGTAGGCGTCGGGGAACTGCTTCTCGGTGATGCGGACGCCGTTGACCCGCTGGCGGGCGAACAGCTGGCCGCGCACGAAGTACACGAGCGCGGGGACGCTGAGCAGCAGGAGCGGTTCGCCCGGGTCGCCGTCGTGGGCGCGACTGACCGCGCCCACGACGGCGAGCAGCGTCACCAGGCCGCACATCACGAGGAGCGGGATCTCCCGGGGGTGCCGCAGCGCCCTGCGCACACGGGGGTCACCCCACCGCCGGAGTGTCCCCCGCACGCGCGGTCAGAGCCGGTAGTCGGGGTCGGGCCGATCGTCGTCGGGCCCCTGGGGCGGAGGGGCGTCGTGCGCGCCTCCCCGGGGCGGCGGCCCGGAGAAGGCGGGACCGGACGGCGGGCCCTGGCGCGGGTCGTCGTCCAGGAACGCGGCCATGTCGGCGGACTGGGTCGACTCCCCGGCCTTCTCCGAACGCCACTCGTCGTCCTGGGAGTCCATCACCGACCGCATGTCCGCGTCGTGCGTGGCGTGGGCCGGGTGCTCCTCGGAGGGGTCGTCCCACGAGGAGGCCAGGAAGGCGCTGTCGTAGGCGTCGTTACCGCCCTCGCGCGCCTCCCCGTACCCGGGACGCGGCGCGTTGGGCGGTGAGGCCTCCCCCGGCGGCGGACCGGGGAAGGCGCCGCCCACGGGCGCGCCCACCGGCGGCGGACCGGAGAACGAACCGCCCGGCTCCTCCGGCGGCGGGCCGGGGAAGGCGCCGCCCACGGGCGCGCCCACCGGCGGCGGGCCGGGGAACGGCCCGACCGACTCGTCCGGCGGAGGGGCCGAGAGCCCACTCGGGGGCGTCTCCTCGGCGGGCGGGGCGACCGGAACTCCGGCCGCCGCCACCGTCGGAGGCGCGCTGGTGGGACCGGCCAGCGGGTCCTCCTCCGGGACCGCTGCTCCCGACGGGGCCGCCGGGAGCCGCTCGTCGCTGCCCAGATAGGACAGCGCCGCGACGGTGATCGCGGCGAGCCCGGCCCGGAGGGCGGGTTCGCGTGCGGGGGCGAAGAACGGGGAGTGCGGGCCGGGGACGCCGGCCATCTTCTCGTACGGGCTGTCGCCGGGGGCGGCCTCCCACACGTCGTGCGGCGTGGCGCCGACGAACCAGAACACGTACGGGATGGGCTGGGGGTCGTCGGGCAGGCCGAAGTACCCGAAGTCCTCGCTGCTGGTGGAGGGGTCCGGCAGGTAGATGACGTAGTCCTGGCCGAAGTAGGCCAGGTGCGCGGCGCCGACCGCCTGCGTACCGGCGGCGTCGTTGCGGGTGACGCCGACCACCTGGAAGGGCTCGACCTCCGGCTCGCGGGTGGCGCCGGAGGCGGCGGCCTCGGCTCGCACGATCCGCCCGATGGCCTCCTCCAACTGCGCGATGACGTTTTCGTTGAGCGCCCTGGTGTTGATCTCCAGGAAGGCCTCGTCCGGGATGATGTTGGCCTTGGTCCCCGCCTGGACACGGCCGACGGTGAGCACGGCCGTCTCGCCGGGGCTGACCTCACGGGAGACCACGCCCTGCAGGCGGGTGACGATGTTGGCGGCGATGAGCACGGGGTCGACCGTGGTGTGCGGCGCGGAAGCGTGGCCGCCCTCGCCGTACACGCGCACGCGGTAGGAGCGCGCGGCGCCCAGGATGACACCCGCGCGGTGGGAGATGAGTCCGGCGGGCTGGGGCCCCAGGTGCTGGGCCAGGATGACGTCGGGTCGGCCGAAACGCTCGAAGAGGCCGTCGTCGAGCATCGCCCGGGCGCCGTCGAGCGTCTCCTCGGCGGGCTGGGCGACGATCATCACCGTCCCGGACCACTCCTCACGGGTCTCGGACAGCAGGTCGGCCGCGCCGACCAGGCAGGCGGTGTGCGCGTCGTGCCCGCAGGCGTGCATGACCGGGACCTCGACGCCGTCGTCGTCCACGGCGCGCGTGGTGCTGGCGTAGGGCAGGCCGGTCCGCTCCTCCAGGGGGAGTGCGTCCATGTCGGCGCGCAGCATGACGGTCGGTCCGGGGCCGTTGCGGAGGACGCCGACCACGCCGGTCCCTCCGACACCGGTGTGCACCTCGTAGCCGGTCTGCGTGAGCCATTCGGCGACGCCGCTGGCGGTGCGCTGTTCGGAGTGGGAGAGTTCCGGGTTCTTGTGCAGATCGACGTAGAACCCCTCCACGAGCGGGAACAGCTCGTCGAGGAGTCGCATGACCACGCTCCCGTGCTGGGCGGCACGATCGGGGTCCACCGCGTGCGGCACGGTTTCCACCGCCTTCTTCGTTCTCGACTGTGTGGGCGCTGCCCGCGGGCACTGCCGGAGGTCAGCCTATCGGCGCGTACGTCACCACCCCACACCGCGGCGGTCACCCAGGGTCCGCCCGGGGGGCCGGATGGGTTAGTGTCTGCACACGTACGGCCACCGGTCCCGCGGCGGCCGCGCCCGCCCTCCCTCCCCCTCCCGGGGCCCGGCAGCGGCTCCGCGCCGCACCGGAGAACGCGGCGGATTTGTGCGAACCCCTGGCGTGACGCAGTATGTCTCAGTAAGGTAACGCTGCATTCGGGGGTTCACCCGGTCTTCCGGCACCCCTCCCGCGCCATCCCCCGGACGCGGTCCCGCGCACACGAGGACCGCGCCCAGCGGGACCGCCGGACCCGACGAACCCACGACGGTCCAAGGAACGTACCCGGATCGGCTCGGCCTCAGCCGCCCGGCGCCGACGTCGCCCGCGCGGCCGGGGACCGTGCACCCGTCCCAGAACCAGTCAACTCGGAGTCCACCCGTGGCCCCACCCATGACCAGTCCGCCCTCCCGCAACCATCACCCGGGGCAGGACGCCACCACGCCGACCGGTGGCTCCGGCCCGGCCAGACCCGCGTCCCCGGGCCGGGACGCGCGCCTGGACAACGCCAAGTTCGTTCTCGTCGCCCTCGTGGTGATCGGTCACACGATCGAACCGCTGAGCGACTACGCGCCCGCCGGCGCCCTGTACTACTGGATCTACTTCTTCCACATGCCCGCGTTCATCCTGATCAGCGGGTACCTGTCGCGGAACTTCGACGCCTCGTCGAACCGCGTGGAGAAACTCGTCCTGTCCCTGGCGGTCCCGTACCTCATCTTCTGGACCGCCCACCAGACGATCTACGCCGTGGAGCGCGGGGGGCTCCCCGAGTCCCTGTCCTTCCTCAAGCCCACCTGGACCCTGTGGTTCCTGGTGGCCCTGTTCCTGTGGCGGCTGAGTGTGCCCGTGTGGCAGCGGCTGCGCTGGCCCGTCGCGATCTCCGTGGTCATCTCGGTGTTCGCCGCCACCGCCGACCTCGGCACCACCCTGTCCCTGGGCCGCGTGCTCAGCTTCCTGCCCTTCTTCGTCCTGGGCCTGAGCCTGCGCAGGGAGCACTTCGCGCACCTCGACCGGTGGTGGGTGCGGATCTGCTCGGTGGTGGTCCTCACCACCACCGCCGTCCTGGCCCTGCCGATCTCGGACCACCTGAGCCGGGACTGGCTGTTCTGGCGCGACAGCCTCACCGACCGCGACATCGACCCCCTGCTGCCGAGCATGGGCATCCGGCTCGCGTTCATGGTGCTGGCCCTGCTGATGAGCGTGTCCGTGCTCGCCCTCACCCCCAAGCGGCAGACCTGGATGACGAAGCTGGGCGCCTACTCGCTCTACGTCTACCTGGGGCACTCGGTGGTGCTCCTGCTGCTCAAGGACACCGCCTGGTACGACGTGATGTCCGGACCCCCGGGCATGGCCGCGTCCGTCGCCCTGGCGCTCACCCTCACACTGGTGCTGTGCGCCCCGTGGGTGCGCGCGGTCCTGCAGTGGGCGGTCGAACCGCAGTTGACGTGGCTCCTGCGTGAGGACTCCGTGCTCCGCGGGAACCGCCGCGGCAGCCCCTCCGTCACCGGGACGGCATGGCGGAAACGACAGCGGACCGGCGCGGGGAGCTCCTGACGACGGTCGGAACGCGTGTGGCCCCGGGGCGCGAACCCCGGGGCCACACGCGTACGCGGACGGTTCAGCTGCCGCTGGCCACGCTCGGGGGAACGGTCACGGCGGCGGCGAGCTCACGGGAGCGGACCTCGAAACGGCGCGTCTCCTTCCACAGCCGCGCGACCAGGACCGCCTCGAAAAAGCCGAGCGCCGCGCACGAGAACACCGCGACCGGCAGGATGAGACTGTCCAGCGGCGACACGAGCGAGAGCAGCGCGGTCACCGGGGCGACCACGCACAGGAACATCTCGAACTCGATACCGCTGAACAGGTGCGGGCGCACGCGGTGCCGGAGGAGCCGGTCGCGGACCCTGGCGTACAGGCCGGTCGGGGCGGGCGCGCCCGCCGCGGCCGGGGCGTCGGCGGCGTCGTTCTCCGGGTCCTCCTCGGCGGAGGCCGCGGGCTCGGCCTCCCCCTCCGCGGCGGCCAGGGCGCGCTTCATCGACCGGCGGGTCTTGGCGACCTGGGAGGCGTTGAGGTAGCGCAGCAGGTCGAAGAAGACCACGACCGGGGCGGCAATGAGGTAGGCGACGCTGCCCGTGACCGCCCACTGGCCGACGAGCAGGGCCATCACGCAGCCGAAGAAACGAATACGGTCGAAGACGAAGTCGACCCACGAACCGAACACCGAACCGGTGCCCTTGAGGCGGGCGATCTTGCCGTCCATGCAGTCGAGCACGAAGCTGAGGTGGAAGAGCAGGGCCCCCGACAGCAGCCAGGCCCAACCCGCCGATCCCGCCCACGCGGGTACGGCGAAGCAGACGGCGGACAGCAGCCCCAGCACACCCGCGCCCAGCGTCAGCTGGTTCGGGGTGATGTTGGTGCGGTTGGCCGTCCAGACCACCAGCCGTCCGGCGAGGGGGTCGACGAGGAAGACCGTCCACCAGGCGTCCCTGGCCTTGTAGGTCTCCGCCTTGACATGAGCGAGCGTGAAACGCGGCATGCGGGCTCTCCAGAAGCGCCCGTCCCATGAGCGGACCCGCCGGCACGCGGCGTGGGGCCGGGAAGGGCTGTGACAGCGGGAATCCGGCCCATCATGCCAGACGGGGGGTCGTGCGGCCTAATCGGTGACGGCATACTTGACAGGTAAGAGGGGGATCAACAGGCGCCGCCTGCGCGAGCAGCAGCGGAGTGGTCCACCCCCTTCGGTCTCGACCGAGGTAGAGGCATTGCGTTTTCTCAACGACCAGGTCCCGCAGCAGGACCTGACCTACAGCGACGTGTTCATGGTCCCGTCCCGCAGCGCCGTGGGCTCACGGCTGAGCGTGGACCTGTCGTCGCCGGACGGCACCGGCACCACCATCCCGCTGGTCGTGGCGAACATGACCGCGGTCGCCGGACGCCGGATGGCCGAGACCGTCGCGCGGCGCGGCGGTATCGCGGTCATCCCGCAGGACATCCCGATCGAGGTGGTGTCCGACGTGGTCAGGTGGACCAAGGAACGGCACCTGGTCCACGACACCGCCATCACGCTCAACCCGGCCAGCACCGTCGGCGAGGCGCTCAACCTGCTGCCCAAGCGGGCGCACAACGCGGTCATCGTGATCGACGACGAGCGGCGCCCGCTCGGCGTGGTCACCGAGGCCGACTGCTCCGGTGTCGACCGCTTCGCGCAGCTGCGCGACGTGATGTCCACCGAGCTGGTGACCATCCCGGCGGACACCGAGCCCCAGGACGCGTTCGGGATCCTGCACGACCACAGGCACCGCCTGGCCCCGGTGGTCGACGGCGACGGCGCCCTGGTGGGTGTGCTGACCCGGACCGGAGCCCTGCGCTCCACCCTGTACACACCCGCCGTCGACGACCGGAACCGCCTGCGCGTGGCGGCGGCCGTGGGCATCAACGGCGACGTGGCGGGCAAGGCCGCCGAACTGCTCTCGGCCGGTGTGGACACGCTGGTGATCGACACCGCGCACGGCCACCAGGAGAAGATGGTCTCCGCGATCGCCAAGGTGCGCGCGCTGTCGCCGTCCGTCCCGATCGTGGCCGGCAACATCGTCACCGCCCGGGGCACCCGGGACCTCATCGAGGCGGGCGCCGACATCGTCAAGGTCGGTGTGGGCCCCGGGGCGATGTGCACGACCCGCATGATGACCGCGGTCGGCCGTCCGCAGTTCTCCGCCGTGCTGGAGTGCGCGGAGGCCGCCCGGGAGCTGGGCAGGCACGTGTGGGCGGACGGCGGTGTGCGCCACCCGCGCGACGTCGCGCTCGCCCTGGCCGCCGGCGCGTCCAACGTCATGGTGGGTTCGTGGTTCGCCGGTACCTACGAGTCCCCCGGCGACGTCATGCGCGACGCCGAGGGCAGGCAGTACAAGGAGAGCTTCGGCATGGCGTCGGCCCGGGCGGTCAAGCTCCGCACCGCCGACGACTCCCCGTTCGACCGTGCCCGCAAGGCGCTCTTCGAGGAGGGCATCTCCACCGGCCGCATGTACCTCGACCCGGAGCGGCCGAGCGTGGAGGACCTCATCGACCAGATCATCGCCGGTGTGCGCAGCTCCATGACGTACGCGGGCGCCACCTCGCTCGCCGAGTTCCACGAGCGCGCGGTCGTGGGCGTGCAGAGCGCCGCGGGCTACAACGAGGGGCGGCCGGTGCCGACCAGTTGGTGACCGTGCCTTCTCCGCGCTCACGGCCTCACGGGCTCAGTCGGAGGCCCGGCGTGCGGCGAGCGTCGCCTTGCGGTGCTCGCCGCACAGCCGGTCGGCGTGGCGGACCGGCTCGGGCACGCGGTACCTCGGTGACAGTCTCAGCACCAGGTCGGCCGCACCCTCCAGGTCCACGCGGTGGCCCACGGAGACGTAGACGGGTTTGACGCCGTCGCGGGTGCGCAGCACGCGCCCGATCACCTCGGCGCCCTCGGCCGCGAGCGCCGAGGAGTCCTCGACGACCTCCGAACGCCCGGCGACCATCGGTGTCCAGGCGCCCCGTTCCCGCCCCGGAACGCTGTGCTTGCCGTACAGGACGGACTTGGCCGAGCCGACCACGGGCAGGTCGAGCAGCACGCCCAGGTGGCAGGCGACACCGAACCGCCGGGGGTGGGCCAGCCCGAAGCCGTCGCACAGGTACACGTCGGGGGTGACGGTCAGCCCGCCCAGCGCCTCCAGGACCGGCGGCAACTCCCGGAAGCCGAACAGTCCCGAGACGTACGGGAACGCCGGTTCGGCGGAGATGACGGCCGAGTCGACGACCTCCAGCGTGCGCGCGTCCAGAACCACCGCGGCCGCGGACAGCGCCGAGTCGTCCCTGGCGTAGCTGACGTCCAGGCCCGCGACCAGTTCCACCGCATCCGGGTCCAGGGGTTCCACCCGCACCCGGTCGGCCATGCGCCGCTGCAGCGCGGTGGCCTCGCGGGGCTCACTCGGCCACAGGTCCGGATCGTCCAGCAGCCGGCGCACCCGTTCCGCGATCTCCGACACCCTCGTCCCCCGTTCCTCACGTCCGCCCACCGGAGTGGACCGCCAGCGGTCCGGCCCCATCCAACCGCTCCCGGGCCGCCGAACGGCAGCCGGGGTCTCTCCCCGGGCCTCGGGGGTGTCCGCGCACCGCGCCCGGACGCCCTTCCCTCCCCCGGCCGCAACCGGGCAAGGCCGAACCCAATTCTCCGCCCGGATTCCGGGCGGCACGCGTGCGCCGCGTTGTGCGCCACCCCACAGTGCCGGACGCTCGACCCAGCCGGAAGCGGCAGTACCGTGGAAGCACAGAATTTGCACTGACTGGTCAGTTCAAAAATGGGAGGCCGCAAGGATGCGCCGAGCCACCGGAGCTCGCGTCCACGCCGAGGGCGTCACACTCACCACCCGCGAGGGGCCCGTCTACACGGACGTCGACTTCACCGCACGCCCCGGAACCCTCACCGTCTTCCAGGCGGACTCCGGCGGCGGCCGCAGCTCCCTTCTGCTCACCCTGACCGGGCGGATGCGCCCCTCCTCCGGAGAGCTGCACGTGGACGGCTACACGCTGCCCAAGCAGGCGCGCAAGGTCCGCAGGATCAGCGCGCTCGGCCTGATGGACGAGGTCAACGCGCTGGACGACCGGCTCCGGGTCAGGGAGCACCTCTCCGAGGGGATGCTGCTGCGGCTGAGGCCCGGGGTGCGCACGCTCACCGACCAGGCCATGGAGGCGGTCGGGCTGGCGGATCTCGACCGCACCACCCTGGTCAAGGAACTGACCATGCTCCAGCGACGACGACTGGGCCTGGCCCTCGCGCTCCTGGCCGAACCGCGGCTGCTCGCGGTCGACAACGTCGACGGCGGCCTCAGCCCGGAACACCAGGCCGACATGTGGCGCACGCTCAAGGACCTGGCAGAGGAAGGACTGACGGTGATCGCCACCTGCGCCGACCACGAGGAGCTCGGCTCCGTCGCCGGCCCCGACACCCAGGGCCCGATCCCCATCCACCAGGGGGAACCCGCCGTCGGAACCGACGCGGCCGAGGAGGCCGACCGCGACGCCGTGCACATCGGCGAGCTCCTCGGCGACAGGCACCACCAGGACGAGGAGGACCACCGTGGCCAGGCGTAGACTCCCGCGCACCCCGCGCGTGCGCCTCCTGGCGGTCCCCCGGCTGGGGCTGCTGACCATGCGCTCCTTCCTGCGCTCTCCGCTGCCCACCGCGGCCCTGGCCGCGCTCCTGCTCATCCCCCTGCTGTACTCCGGCATGTACCTGTGGTCCTTCTGGGATCCGTTCGGCCGGATGAGCAACCTGCCGGTCGCGCTGGTCAACGAGGACGTCCCGGTCCAGGTCGGGGACGAGGAGGTCGACGCGGGCACCGAGCTCACCGAGACCCTCGTCGACGGCGGCGAACTGGACTGGCAGCTGGTCGACGCCGAGGAGGCGGCGCGCGGGCTCGGCGACGGCACCTACTACGTCTCCCTCACCATCCCCGCCGACTTCAGCGAGAACCTGACCTCGCCGTCCCGCGACCGCGAGGAACCCGTCCCGGCGATGCTGCGGGCCGACTACAACGACTCCAACGGCTTCACCGCCCGCCAGCTCGGCAACAGCGCGTTCAAGGAGGTGCGCGACGCGATCACCGGCTCGGCCATCAGCGACTACCTCGACGAGATCTTCCTGGGCTTCAACGAGATCCACGGCAAGACCGAGGACGCCGCCGAGGGCGCGGGCGAGCTCGCGGGCGGAGCCGACACCGCCGAGGAGGGGTCGGGCGAACTGTCCGACGGTATCGACACCGCGCACACCGGTGCCGGTGACCTGAGCAGCGGGCTGGGCGAGCTGTACACCGGTTCCCAGACCCTGGCGTCGGGGGCCAACACCGCCTCAGAGGAGGTTTCGGCCAAGGTCGAGGACCTCAACGAGTTCGCCGACGAGTACCTCCCGCGCCTGGAGGAGGACATCCCGGCCATCCAGGAGCGCGCCTCGCAGGCCGCCGAGGTCGCCGACGGTGTGGCCACGGCGCTGGAACTGCTGCCCGAGGAGATCGACACCCAGCACCTGTCAGCCGTCGACCAGCGCCTGGACGCCTTCGTCGAGGAGCACCCGGAGCTGGAGACCGAGCAGCCGGACCTGTACACCCTCCTCACCGACGTCCAGGGGGCGATGGACACCGCCCTGTCCACGGCCCGGTTCGTCAACGACAACCGCGAGGACATCGACTCGACCGTCCAGGAGGCCGCCGACCTGGCCGCCAGGGCCGAGGAGCTCTCACAGGACCTCCCCGAGATGGTGGACAAGGCCGAAGGCGCGCGTGACGACGTGAACGACCTGGCCGAGGGGCTGGAGGCGCTGGCCGAGGGCGCGGAGGACCTCCGTGACGGCCTGGCCGTGGCGTCGGGTGGCGCGAGCGACCTGAACGACGGCCTGGGCGACCTCAGCGGCGGCGCCGGAGACCTCCACGAGGGGCTGGGCGAACTCGCCTCCGGTTCGGGTGAACTCGCCGACGGCCTGGCCGAGGGCGTCGAGGAGATCCCCACGTACTCCGACGAGGGGCGCGCGAGCGCGTCCGACATGATGAGCCGACCCGTCCGGCTCGACACCGCCATCGACAACGAGGCGCCCAACTACGGGACCGGCTTCGCCCCGTTCTTCGTGCCGCTGTCCCTGTGGGTGGGCGCCATGATGGTGTTCATGGTGCTGCCCGCGCTGTCCTCCCGCGCGCTGGCGTCGTCGGCCGCGTCGTGGCGGGTGGCCTTCGCGGGTCGGATCGTGCCGCTCCTGCTCGGCCTCGGACAGGTGCTCGTCATGCTGGGCGCACTGCACGCCTTCCTGAAACTGGACGCGCAGAACTGGCCCCTGCTGCTCGCGTTCCTGGCCCTGACCTCGGCCGCGTTCACCGCGACCGTGCAGTTCCTGAACGTGCAGTTCAACGCGGCGGGACGCGTACTCGCCCTGGTACTGCTGGTGCTCCAGCTGACCTCGGCGGGCGGCACCTACCCGATCGAGACCAGTCACGGGTTCTTCCAGGCGATCGCGCCCTTCCTCCCGCTGCACTGGGCGGTGACGGCGATGCGCCAACTGGTGGGCGGCGGCGACATGTCGATCGTCTGGTCGGCCTTCGGCGTGATGTCCCTGTGGTTGGTCGTACCGCTGCTGCTCACGTGGCTGGCGGTGGCGCGCAAGCGCGTCTGGACCATGTCCTCCCTCTACCCCGCCCTGAAGCTCTGATGGCGGGAACGGCCCCGACCGGGGCAGAATGGACCGGATGAGCGTGAGCACTCCCCAAGGCCGGCGTCCCCGGAGCGGTCGGCGCGAGGCCACCCGGCAGCGCCTGTTCGACGCGGCGATCGCCCTGATCTCCGAACAGGGGTACGGGGCGACGACGGTCGACGAGATCGCCGAGCGGGCCGGGGTCGCCAAGGGCACCGTCTACTACAACTTCGGCGGAAAGAGCGAGCTGTACACGGCCCTCATGGAATGGGGCGTGACACGGCTGGCCGACACGTTGCGGGAGGCGGTGCCCCCCGCGGACCAGAACGTCGGCCCCCGGCGGGCACTCACCGAGGTGCTGCGCGCCGGCGTGGTCTTCATCGGGACGCACGAGGCGCTGGCCCGCCTGCTGATGGCCGAGGCGTGGCGGACCAACCGGGCGTGGTACACCACGGTCCGGCAGATCCGCACCAAGGCGATCGGCGTGATCACCGAACTCCTCGACGATCTCGTCCGGGAGGGGCTGGCACGGCCGGACCTGGACACCTCCCTTGCGGGATCGGCGCTGTTCGGCATGGTGGTGTCCGTGGCCCTCGACTGGCGCACACTCCAGCCGGACCGCCCGGTCGAGGACATCCACACCACCCTGGCGCACATGGCGGAGGGGCTCGTGGGCCCGTCGTCGCCCCCGCCCGTGCGGTGACGTCCACGTAAGTACGAGAGGGCTCCGCGATGGCCGACCTGTATCCCCTGCTCCCCCTCACCGCGGGGCTGATCACACTGTGGATCGTGACCCGGGACGCCCGCCTCGACCTGCGCCTGGCCCGTCACGGTGTCCGGGCCAAGGGGCGGGTGATCGGCTACAACGAGACCTCGTCCTCCTCGCGGATGATCGTGCAGTTCCGCACCGAGGACGGCCAGGAGGTGCACGCCGAGCACGAGAACACCGGCTGGACGGCCTCGCGCGCCGGGGAGATCGTCACCATCTCCTACGACCCGGACGCCCCCGAGCTGGCCCGGATCATCTCCGCGCCGTGGCTGAGCCGCTGGGTGCGCGGGCTATTCGGGACGATGGGAACGGTGCTGGTGCTCAGCGGTCTCCTGCTGGGCTACCTGGCGTGGGGGTGAGGCCCGCCCCGACCGGAGGCGCCTCCACGGGCGGGCGGTAGCGGACCAGGCGGTCGGGCAGCCCGCCGTCGAGCGCGGACCGGGTGCGCACGCGGACCCCGCACACCAGGTCGGCCAGGCCGGTCCGGTCGCGTCGCACGACGACGGTGCTGCCGTGCACGGCGACCACCGCCAGGGCGATCCACCAGTGGCCGAGGGTGAGCAGTACGACGACCGGCGCCTGGAGCAGCAGGGTGCGCGCCAGTACCCGCCACCGGGCGGCGGGGCGCGGTCGGCAGCGCTCGGCCAGCGCCAGCCGGAGGGCGGCGCGCCCCGGGGTGCAGCGGTCGCGGCGCGCCAGGGGCAGGAGCAGCCCGAGGACGAGGGCCAGCCCGAGCGGGACGGCCACCGCGGCGCGCTCGCCGGACCAGGGGTCCGGCAGGCCGACCAGGCGGGCCAGCGCGATGAGCGTGGCCGCCCCGTACCACCACAGGCCCAGGTCGAGCAGGGTGCCGAGGACCCGCCGGGAGAGGGCGGGCGCGGCCCGGTCGGCCACGGCGGAGGGCCAGCCGCGGGCCGGGCCGCCGGGCCGCAGCGGAACGAGCCACCGCGCGACCGACCAACCGGCGAGTACCCCGACCACGCCCAGCCCGGCGACCAGCGGTGAGGTCGGGGCGTAGGCACACGGGTAGACGCCCAGCAGTCCGGTGGCGCGCACGGCGTGCACCGCCGCGGTCAGGGCGGTGCCGAGCCCCAGCGTGCTCCAGAGGCCCAGGCGGAAGCGGTGGCGCCCGAGGAGGCCGACCGGTATGAGGACGGCGCACCCCAGAAGCAGCGATCGCGGCGCGTGGGCGGGGTGGTCCGGGTCCGTCGGTGTCGTCGGGACCGCCCCGGTGAACGGGGAGCAGAGGCCGTCGACGAAGGCGGGCAGCGGCCAGACCGCGTACGCCGCCAGGCCCGCCCCCGTGATCACGGCCGCCATGGTGAGCCGGCCGCTCCAACCGCGGATCACGCCGTAACGGCGGTGCTGGCCGCCCAGCGCGAGCGCTATCCCGGCTGTGACCAGCAGGGGAACGGCCACGACGGCCACGTCGACCACGGGCTGTCCCCCGCCGGAAGGCTGCACCATTCTCGTACTCCCGATCACCCGGCCCGGGCCGCCCGCTCCGCGGAGCGCTTCCTTGGCTCTTCACTCCGGGGCGCAACGCTAGTACGCTCCGGCAAGGCGTGTGACCCGAACACCTCTTTGTCCTGGTACGGTCCAATACCGCCGATGACGATCGCCTGGCGCGGGGAAACACCCCCCGCACCCTACGTGACCTTTGTCCCACCACCCGCACGCAGACAAGGGATAACACGAGTGTGAGCAGCTGACGAGTGCGCTTGCCCCCCAGCCCGACCCCATCCTGGGCCACCCGGATCCGCCAGCCGGAACGGACCGAGATAGCATCCCCAAACGCCGAATCGGCGCAAAAGTCGTTACTCTGCGGTAAGCCCCGTGCCGCACGCCGCCGCCGGACATGACCAGCGGAGCGGCAGGGCCCTCGTGAGACGCCCCGCGGCGCCGACCCCACGGCACCGGGAGGCGGGCCGACCCCCGGCACCGCATCGAGACGACGTCGACGCGGATCGACAGGAGAACCGTGCAAGCAGTACAGAAGCGACGCGGGCGGACGATCGCCGCCCGGATCCGCTCCATGGTCATGATCCCCACCGCCGCGCTGGTCGCGCTCTGGCTGATCATCACGTTCGTCCTGGCATACGACGCTGTCTTCCAGCTCCTGCGTGCCAGGGCGACCCACGAGATGGTGACCCCCGCCGCCGTGGGTCTGGTGCAGGTGATGGAGGAACGGTCCGCCACCGTCGCCTACATCGAGCGCCCCGACGACGCCGAGCTCGAACGGCACATGAGGGAGGCCCGCGAGGAGTCCGACGCCACCCTCGGCGTGGTGATCGAGGACCTCATCGGCTTCGTCGACATGGCCCCGGGCCGTTCCGGCGACCGGATCGAGGAGCTCTACGGCCAGTACGGCGAGATCAACCGGATCCGCGCGGCGGTCGACTCCGGGTCCGCGTCCCGCACCGCCGTCCTCGACTACTACGACACCCTGATGCTGGCGGGCGCCGACGTCTTCGACGCCCAAGGGCGCGACGGCAACACCGGAGAGTCCACCAGCTCCGGTTTCACCGCCGTCTACATGTTCCGCACCGTCGACGCGTTCGCGCGCACCGACGCCCAGCTCCAGCGCGCCTTCGCCTCCGGCGAGCTCGGCCACGAGGACCAGCACGAGTTCACCCGGCTCGTCGGTGCCTACCAGAACCTCATGGAGTCCAACGCGCACTACCTGGAGGGCCCCGGACAGCTCGGACGCTACGAGGCCCTCATGGCCGGTCCCGAGTACGCGGCGCTGTTGGAGATGCAGGAGGAGATCATCCACCGGGAGATCCCCACGGAGACGGTCACCGACCCGGTCACCCTGCAGGAGGAGACCGTCCAGGACCTGACCATGCCGGTGGACGAGGAGGAGTGGCGCGCGGCCTACGACCACACGCTCTCCGAGCTGACCGACCTCGGTGCCGAAGAGGCCCTGAACTCGGCCAACGTCACCAGTGACGACGCCTGGTCGCGGGTGTTCTGGGCGGTGACCGTCAGCCTCGGCTCCGCCGCCGTGATCAGCTCCGCCTCCATCCTGGCCCGCAGGTCCTCCCAGAACCTCACCCGGCGCCTGCTCAGGCTGCGCGACGACTCCATCGACCTGGTCGAGAAGCGGCTGCCCGACCTCATGCGCCGTCTGCACGAGGGCGAACGCGTGGACACCAGCTCGACCATGCCGGGCCTGTCCGCCTCCGACGACGAGATCGGTGACGTCGCGCGGGCGTTCAACTCGGCCCAGCGCGCGGCCGTCGACGAGGCCGTCCAGCAGACCGAGCTGCGCCACGGCGTCAACCGGGTCTTCCTCAACATCGCCCACCGCAGCCAGACGCTGGTCCACCGCCAGCTGCGCCTGCTGGACAAGATGGAGCGCGAGCAGGAGGACCCGGAACAGCTGGAGCAGCTGTTCAAGCTCGACCACCTGGCCACCCGCTCCCGCCGCAACGCCGAGAACCTGCTCATCCTCGGCGGGGAGGCGCCCGGCCGGACCTGGCACCGGCCGATGCCGCTGATCGACGTGCTGCGCGGCGCGATCTCCGAGTCCGGCGACTACACCCGTGTCAAGCGCGAGCGCATCGCCCGGGTACACCTCAACGGCCCGGCCGTCGCCGACGTCATCCACCTGGTCGCCGAGCTGGTCGACAACGCCGCGATGTTCTCCCCGCCCCACACGCACGTGCGGCTGAGCAGTGAGGACGTGCCCAACGGTGTGACCGTCGAGATCGAGGACCGCGGTCTGGGCATGACCGACGGCGAACTCTCCGCGGCCAACGCGCTGCTGTCGAACCCGCCGGAGTTCGACGTCATGCGGCTGAACGAGAAGATGCGCCTCGGCCTGTTCGTGGTCTCGCACCTGGCGCACCGGCACGGCATCCGGGTGCACCTGCGTTCGTCGCCCTACGGCGGCGTGCAGGCGATCGTCCTGCTTCCGCACGAGCTCATCGCCGGCGCCCGCCCGCAGTCCTCGCCCGCCGAGGACGAGGACATCTGGGAGGTCCGTGCGATCACCGACCGTCCGGAGGCCCCGTCCGCCAACGGCACCAAGCCGGTGCTCACCCCGGTGGCGTCGCCCCCGTCCGACGACCCGGCCACCGAGACGGGCGAGGACCCGGCCCCGGCTCCCCGCTCCGGCCCCGCCCTGGCCGCCGCTCCGGACCCGGCCCCGGACACCACCGACGACGCCGAGGACGCCTCCGGAGCCGAAACGGTCCCGGACGGCGCGGACACGGGTGCCACGCTCACGGAGGAGGCGGACGGGACGCCTTCGGAGCTCCCGGCCCCTGCCGCACCGGGTGAGGACCTCCTGAGCTCCCACGTGGACGGCGACGGCCCCCTGCCGTCCCGTACCCGTGGCGGCGGTCCGGTCGGCGGTGCTCCCACGACCTCCGCGGACACCCGACCCTCCCTGCCGGTCCGCGAGCCCGGCGCCACCCAGGTGTCCGAGCGCCCCTCCGGAGCCGACATGTTCGACACCGGGGACCCGACCACGTCCGCGAACCTGGTCGAGGCCGGGGGCGGCCGCCCGCCGCTCCCCAAGCGGCGCCCGCAGGAGAACCTGGCCCCGCAGCTCGCGGCCGACCCCTCCGGAGAGCCGACCGGGCCCGCGACGGGACTCGGCACCGACACCGACAGGGCCCAGGGCGGTTCCATCGACGGCGCGGAGCGGCTCGCACGCCTGCGCCGGAACATGTCCGCGTTCCAGAAGGGAACGGACCGCGGACGGCGCGAAGGCAAGCAGCAGACCCACGACACCGACAAGGACGCCTAACGTGACGAGCACCCCTGACAGCGCCGAACTCGGCAACGGCGCGGGCAAGAAGGACATCGACTGGCTCCTGGACGAGCTGCTCGACCGCGCGGTCGGGTCGCGGCACGCGATCGTGCTGTCGGCCGACGGACTGCTCATCGGCCGCTCCCGCGACCTGGTCAAGGAGGACGCCGAGCACCTGTCCGCGGTGGCGTCCGCCTTCCAGAGCCTGGCGCGCGGCACCGGCCGTCACTTCGGCGGCGGCGAGGTCCTCCAGACCGTCGTGGAGATGGAGAGCGCCTACCTGTTCGTCACGGGTGCCGGACGCGGCGCCTGCCTGGCGGTCCTGGCGGAGGAGAGCGCCGACGTCGGCCTCATCGCCTACGAGATGAACGTACTGGTCGAGCAGGTGGGCCGCTACCTGGACGCCGCCCCCAGAAACGAGGGCACGACCGGGGAAGCCACACGATAGGGGGCGGTTATGCAAGCGCACAACGAGCACGATCCGGGCGAGATACCGCACGGCCTCCCGCACCGCGACGCGGTCGGCGGTTTCGGTTCCGACGAGCCGGAGCCCGCCGGTCAGCAGGAGGCCGGCCCCCTCGTCCGCCCGTACGTGATCGCGCAGGGCCGCGACCACGCGGACACCGTGCGGCTGGACATGATCAGCGTCGTGATCGCCGCCAAGCGGGCCGAGGTGGACGAGATGGCCCTCGAACCGGAGCAGCTCCGCATCCTGGAGCTGTGCCGCCGCCCCCAGTCGGTGGCCGAGGTGTCCGCGCACCTGGACATCCCGGTCGCCGTCGTCAAGGTCCTGCTCAGCGACCTGCTCAACCGCGGCCTGGCCCTGGCCCGCGCCCCCTACACAGCGAAGAGCCCGGTGAGCCGGGACGTACTCCAGGCGGTACTCGATGGCATCCAGAGACTCTGACAACGACGACCAGGCACCCGTCCCGTCCGCGCTGAAGATCCTCGTGGCGGGCGGCTTCGGGGCCGGGAAGACCACGATGGTCGGCTCGGTGAGCGAGATCGCCCCGCTGCGCACCGAGGAGGTGATGACGGAGGCCAGCTACGGGATCGACGACCTGTCCGGGGTGGAGGCCAAGTCGACCACGACCGTGGCGCTGGACTTCGGCCGTATCACCATCAGCCCCACCCTCGTCCTGTACCTGTTCGGCACCCCGGGCCAGGAACGCTTCTGGTTCATGTGGGAGGAGCTGTCCGAGGGCGCGCTCGGAGCGATCGTCATCGCCGACACGCGCCGCCTGGAGACGTGCTTCGCCGCCGTGGACTTCTTCGAGCGGCGCGGCGTGCCGTTCGTGGTGGCGGTGAACTGCTTCGAGGGGGCGCACCGGTACGAGGAGAACGAGGTGCGGGACGCGCTCAGCCTCGACCCGTCCATCCCCGTGGTGCTCAGCGACGCGCGCGACCGCGACTCCTCCAAGAACGTCCTGCTCACGCTGGTCAACCGGGTCGCCGAGCGGATGGCCGCCTGACCGGTTCCGGTCCGGCGCGGCCGCGGCCCCCGCCCGCCGCGCCGGACCGGCTGGTCCTGGGCGCGTTTACATCTGGTGCCTGCAGGTAAAGTTCGGGCCGTGGGGCGCCGTACGCACACGCGCGCCGCACGTCCACGGCCCCCTGCCCCGGCGCGGTCGGGCCCGCACCGAGGTGACTGGAGAACACCATGAAGCGGTTCGAGTGGCGCGACCGAATCCACGCGCTGGACGCCGAGGCCGACTGCGAGCGGATCGTCGGCATCCTGGGCAGCCACGAGTTCCCCTGGGACATCGAACAGGCCCTGGGCCTGGCCCTCTACCGCACCTACGCCGTCCCGAGCATCGGCGAACTGCTGGCCCGGACGAAGGAGTTCACCTCCCGGACCCAGCACCGGTACGACGACACCGCGCTGATCCTCAACGACATCATGGAACACGGGTTCGGTCCGGGGCGCGGGCGCGACGCGCTGCGCCGCATGAACCAGATGCACCGCTCCTACGACATCTCCAACGACGACTACCGCTACGTCCTCAGCACGTTCGTCGTCATGCCCGTGCGCTGGCTCAACGACCTCGGGTACGGGTGGCGGCGGCTGTCCGACCACGAGATCGCGGCCAGCACCAACTACTACCGCAAGCTCGGCAGACACATGGGGATCAAGGACATCCCCCAGACCTACGCGGAGTTCCACGAGCTCTTCGACTCCTACGAGCGCGAGCACTTCGCCTACACCGAGGGCGGACGCGCGGTCTCCGACGCCACCCTCGCGCTGATGGCGGACTTCTACCCCGCCTGGCAGCGGCCGCTGATCCGCCCGTTCACCCGGGCCCTCCTGGACGACCGCCTGGTCCGGGCCTTCGACTACCCCGAGCCGTCCCGCGCCTGGCGGGTGCTCGCCCGCACCTCCCTCCGCCTGCGGGCCGGGGTGGTGCGCCGGATGCGGCCGCGCGAGGAACCGCGCCTGGCCCGGCAGAGCCCGAACATCCGCAACTACCCGAACGGCTACGACCCGTCCCGCATCGGCACCTTCCCCAAGGGCTGCCCGGTCCCGCACGACCTGGCCACCGTGGAGATGCCCGGTACCGGGGCGCTCGTACCCGCTCCGGGCCAGGAGCTCGCCCCCGGCGCCCCGCCCGCCCGGGCCGAGGCCTCCTCCGCCCCGTCCGGGGCCGTCGCGAACCGGCCCGCGGAGCCGACCGAACACTGATCGCCCCCGGTCACGGCCATGTTCCCGCCGTTCCCGCGCGCCCCACCGACGCGGCCCCCGAGCACGGCCAGCACCCCCGTCCGGCCGTGCCCTCGGTGTGCCCGGAGTCTCCGCCGCGCCCCCACCGCGGCACCACCCCCCTCCCCCACGGTTCCCCACCCCGAACGACCCCCGACGAAGGAGTGTCATGACGCGCTTCGAGCTGCGCGACGAGATCCACCGCCTGGACCCCGAGGCCGACTGTGTACGGATCATGCAGATCCTCACCTCGCTGGAGTTCCCCTGGGACATGGGACGGGCGCTGGGCATCGCCCTGTACCGCACCTACGCGGTCCCCAGCATCGGCGAACTGCTCGGGAGGACCGACGAGTTCACCGGTCAGACCCAGAAGCGTTACGACGACACCGCGCTGATCCTGGGCAACATCATGCGGCACGGGTTCGAGCCCGGTCAGGGCCGCGACGCGCTGCGCCGCATGAACCAGATGCACCGCTCCTACTCCATCACCAACGACGACTACCGCTATGTCCTCAGCACGTTCGTCGTCATGCCCGTGCGCTGGCTCAACGACTACGGCTACGGGTGGCGGCGGCTGTCCGACCACGAGGTCTCGGCGATCACGCACTACTACCGCAAGCTCGGCAGACACATGGGGATCAAGGACATCCCCGAGACCTACGCGGAGTTCCGCACCCTCCTGGACGCCTACGAGGACGAGCACTTCGCCTACACCGAGGGCGGACGCGCGGTCTCCGACGCCACCCTCGACCTCATGGTGACCTTCTACCCCCCGCGCGTGGCCGGTCTGGCGCGCAGGTTCTCCATGGCGATCCTCGACGACTCCCTGATCCGGGCCTTCCGCTACGACCCGCCGAGCCGTGCCTGGCGCCGCGGCGCGGACGTCGCCCTGAAGCTGCGCGCCAAGGTGGTGCGCCGGATGAAGCCGCGTGAGGAGCCGCTGTGGGCGGACAACAACCCGAACGTGCGCAGCTACCCCAAGGGCTATGACGTCAACCGGATCGGAACGTTCCCCGCGAGCTGCCCGGTCGCGCACGACGTCGACCCGGTGGGGCACGTCGAGGGAGCCGGCGCGGACGGTTCGGCGTGACCGCGTCCTCCGTCGACGACCCGCCCGCCCCGGGGGACGGCGGTGGTACGGCCGGGCGCGGCCTGCCGCGCCCGGTCCACTTCTGGTACGGCAGTGGCGCCGTGGCCACCAGCGTGTTCAACACCGTGCCGGGCCTGCTGCTGCTCATCTACCTGACCGACTCCCTCGCGGTGAGCCCCGCGCTGGCGGGGGTCGTGGTCTTCCTGCCCAAGTTGGTCGACCTCCTGGTCAGCCCGTACATCGGCATCTGGTCGGATCGGACGCGCTCGTCGTGGGGTCCGCGCCGCCCGTGGATGCTCGCGGGTGCGCTGACCCTGCCGGTCCTGTTCGCGGCCGTGTTCGCGGGTCCGCCGCTCCAGGGGGACGCGGCGGCGGTCTACGTGGCGCTGCTCTTCGTCGCGGCCGCCCTGGCGGCGTCGATGTTCCAGGTCCCGTACACGGCGATGCCCGGCGAGATCACCGACGACTACCACGAGCGGTCCACGTTCAACACGTGGCGGACCGCCTTCGTGGGCCTGGCCCTGCTGCTCGGCGGGGCCGCCGCGCCGGTCATCCAGTCGTCGTTCGAGGACGGGGCCGTGGGCTACCGGGTCATGGGGCTGGTCATGGGGGCGCTGCTCCTGACCGCGATGGTCAGCGCCGTCGCGGGGACGCGGCGCGCCCCGCGTCCCAGGCTGCGCCACCGCACGGAGGGGTTGCTGCCCCAACTGCGGATGGCGTTCGGCCATCGACACTTCCGCGTGCTGTTCTCCGCCTTCCTGCTCATGACGGTCGCGAGCGGGACGATGGTGGCGGGTGTTCCCTACGTGACCGCCAACGTCATGGGCGAACCGGCCTACACGAGCATCCTCATGGTGTGCGTCCTCGTGCCGTTGATGGCCTCGGCCCCGCTGTGGAAACGGCTGTCGGTACGCGTCGACAAGCGGGCGGCGGCCGGGTACGCGGCCGGGGTGTTCGCTCTGGGCGGCCTCGGCCTGCTGCTGATCCCGGTCTGGGGCGTGCCGGGGGCGGTGCTGTCGTCGGTGCTGGTCGGCCTCGGGCTGTCCGGGACCACCCTGCTGCCCGCGTCCATGCTGGCGGACTGCCTGGCGGCTCCGGACGGTTCGGGGCGGCGCCAGGGCGGCGTCCTGTCGGGGCTGTGGACGTCCGGCGAGGCGATGGCGCAGGCCGTCGGCACGGGTCTGTTGTCCCTGTCCCTGGCCGTGAGCGGGTACGTGGAGTCCGGCGCGGGCGAGGTCGTGCGCCAGAGCGACGAGGCGCTGCGGGGCATGCTGGTCGGGAGCACGCTGGTGCCCGCCCTCATCATGCTCTCGTGCCTGGTTCCGCTGGCCTTCTACCGCCTGACCGCGGCGGACGTGGACGCGCGCCGGGCGTGAGCGTCGCCGGGTGCCCGCGCCACCGGGCGGGTCACCCGGCGCGCCCCGCCCGGGACGGCGACGCGGACCGATCATACGGCGGGCCCGGTCAGCTCCCCGAGCCCCGACAGCGCCGTGTCGAGATCCGCCTCCGCGCCGCGCAGCGTCACGTCGAGGAAGGCGAGCGTGGCACGGACGGTGATCCGGTGTACCTCGGTCCGGTCGGCCGTTCCGACCAGGGAGGGCACCGGCGGAAGGTAGAGGGGTGCGTCGGTGAAGCTCAGGTGCGCGGCCCCGCCGACCGTCAGCCGGTAGCTCGGACCGGCGCTCGCCTCCAGCACCCCGTCCAGGCTCTCCGCGTAGCGCCGGTCTCCCCCGGGATCCCCCGTCCCAGCTCCCGCGACGAGCGCGAGCAGCGGCTGGGGGTAGGCCGTCACCTCCACCCGTCCCACGTACCCGTCGAGGTCGACCACGGCCGTGAAGCCGTGGTCCCGGACCGCGGCCGCGACGGCCGCCGCACCGCCGAGGGAGTGACCGGCGGCGGCGACGCGGCGCAGGTCGAGCCGGCCCGCGAACGGCCCCGACCCGGAGTCGTCGACCTCCCGCAGGCGGGCGAGGACGAAGCGCATGTCCTGCGCCCGGATCGACGTCCACTCCGCGGCGCGCCGTTCGTCCTCGTCCGGGTCGCCCGTCGCCGCCGCCCGGCCCCGGACGGCCGTCCCGTCCTCGAGGACGACCACCGCCGAGTCGTAGGGGTGGTCCACCGCGACCACGACGTATCCGTGGCTCGCCAGCTCCTGCGCCCACGCCGTGTTCTGGGAGCGGACGCCGCCGAGGCCGGGGGAGAAGACCACCACCGGATACCGGGACCGCCCGGGTGCCACCCCGGCGCCCGCGGTCGCGTGCGTCCCGGCGCGGGCGGCGTCGTCCAGCAGGAAGCCGGGGACGCCGAACGCGTCCGCCAGGCCGTCGGCGACCACGCGCGCCTCGCCCGCGCTCCGCCCGAGGTAGGGCGCACGGGCGTTCGGAGCGGCGGTGTCCTCGGCCGGGTACCACAGCTGGGCGACGACGACCCGGTGGTCGTCCGGGTCGTCCGTCCACGTCTCCTCCCGGCCGGGGTCGTCCCACTGCACGGTGGTCGTGCCGACCGCGTACTCCCCCGTCGGGTCAGGGAGGTCGACCACCGGGAGGGACCACGCCGCCAGGGCACCGACGGCGGTCACCGCCAGGGCCACGGCCGTACTGACCGCGACGAGGCCCCGGGCGGCCCGCCGTGACCCGCGTCGGCGCGATGCGAGGGCCACCAGGGCGAGGACCGCCCCCGCGATGATCGGCAGCCACTGCCAGCGCGGTTCACCCGCCACCACCAGTCCGGCCCCGGCCGCCAGGAGGAGGACGGCCGCGACGCGTGCGGGCGGCCCAGGGACGCGGGACGGCGTCCAGGCCGCGAGCAGCGAGACGACGATGGAGCAGACGAGCACGACTTCGGGCAGGGGCACGGGGAGCCTCCTCGGTGGACGCGACGCTGACGGGACCACCGAAGCTACGGATCGCCGCGGCGGAGGGGATCCACCCGGAGTCCGAAACCCGTGTCCGCCCCCTGCGACCGCGGTCCCGGGTCCTGCCGGTCCGTCAGACGGCGGCCCCCCGGCCCTGCGGCCCGTCCCGGCCCGTGTGCGGGGAGACCAGCCCGGCCTCGAAGGCGAGGAGCACGAGGCCCACCCTGTCCCGGCGGCCCAGCTTCGCCAGCAGGCGTCCCACGTGTGTCTTGACGGTGCCCTCGGCCATGTGCAGGCGGCCGCAGATCTCCCGGTTCGTCGCGCCGAGGGCGATCTCCCGGAGTACCTCCGTCTCACGCGGCGTCAGCGTCGACAGCGGTCGGGCGTGCGCGTTGCTCCCGGAACCGCCGGGCAGGGTGTCGGCGACCCGGTCCAGCAGGCGCCGGGTCGGCCCCGGCGCCAGGACGGAGCCGCCGTCGGCCACGCTCCGGACCGCGGACACCAGCTCCTCGTGGCGGGCGTCCTTGAGCAGGAACCCCGCCGCACCGGCCCCGAGCGCCGTGAAGACGTACTCGTCGAGGTCGAAGGTGGTCAGGATCAGCACCCGTGCCGGGTTCCCCGCCCGGGTCAGCCTCCTGGTCGCCTCGACGCCGTCCGTCACCGGCATACGGATGTCCATCAGGACGACGTCCGCGCGGACCGTCCGCAGGGCCTCCACCGCGGCGGCCCCGTCTCCCGCCTCCCCCACCACGGCCATGTCGTCCTGGGCGTCGATCATCATCCGGAAACCGTCGCGGACCAGGCGTTGGTCGTCGACGAGGAAGACGGAGACGCTCACGGTCGCACCCCCTCCTTCGCGGCCGCCCGCAACGGCAGCACCGCGTGGACCTCGAACCCGCCCCCGGGCCGCGGACCGCACACCATCGTCCCCCCGTGCAGGCGGACCCTCTCCCGCATGGCCCGCAGGCCGTGTCCGCGACCGTCGTCGCGTGCGGCGGATCCGAGGCCGTCGTCGCCCACATGGACCTCGACCGCCTCCGCCGTGACCACCACCAGCACGTTCAGGACGGCACCGGAACCGGCGTGCCGCAGGAAGTTGGTCGCGGACTCCTGGACGAGCCGGTAGACCGTCAGGCCGAGCACCGGCCCGACCGCCGCGGGCGGCCCGTCGACCCGCAACCGGGCCCGGCCCCCGAGCCCGCCGACGAGTTCCCCGAGGTCGGCGAGGCCCGGAGGGGGCCGGAGGGGGCCGGTTTCCCTCCGGGTTCCCGGGAGTGTCGCCCCGCCGCAGCAGCGCGACCATCTCCCTCATGTCCTCCAGCGCCTCGCGGGCGGTCCCCGAGACCACCGACAGCACCTCGCCGGTCCGCTCCGGGGCGCGGGCGGCCACGGCCCGGCCCCCCTCGGCCTGGACGGCGATCACGGACAGCGAGTGCGCCACGATGTCGTGCACCTCCCGTGCGATCCGGCCGCGCTCCCGGGCCACCGCCTCGGCGGCGGCCCGGTCCGCCCGGTCCCGGCCACGGCGTCCGAGGGCGTACGCGACCAGGACCACGCCCGCGTGGGCGGCCACGGTCGTCAGCACGTCCCCGGCGGCCACGGTCTCCTCCCCGGTCAGCAACCACCGGGCAGGACCGGCCACGGCCCCCGCCAGTGCGACGCCCAGACCGGCCAGGGCCAGCGTCCGCCGGGACCACCGGGCGAGGCCGTGGACCAGGACGGGTACGGCGACCACGGCGGCCGTGGGTCCGGCCAGCAGGAGGGCGTGCGCTCCCGCGGCGCCGGTCGCCCAGGTCAGGGCCAGGACCGGGAAGCTCCTGCGGGCGGCGAGCGCGGACCCGAGGGCCACGCCCAGTACCGTGGCCAGGGGGTCGGGGAACGCGAAGGCGGCCCCCGCGGACGTGACACCGCCGGCGAGCACGGCGTCCTCGGCCCACACGGGTAGGCGGACGTCGGCGCCGGTGTGCCGTGGTCGGGTCGGTCTCCGGTCGGACATACCGGCTCATGCTAGTGAGGGTGCCGCCGCCCGCCATCCGACCACGGTCTGAGAACAGTCAGCGGGCCAGCCGCCGCCACACGGCCCGGGGCAGCATCCGCATCCCCGCGAACACCGGCCCCAGTACGCGCGGGGCCCACACGGTCGTGGCACCGGAGCGCAGCCCGGCCGCCACCGCATCGGCCACCTGCCCCGGCGTGGCCGGGAAGGGCGCGGGGTCCACGTGCGCCGACATCCTCGTGGCCACGTAGCCGGGGCGCACCACCAGCACGCGCGCGCCCGTGCCGTGCAGGGAGTCGGCCAGGCCCTGCGCGAAGCCGTCCAGCCCGGCCTTGGCCGACCCGTAGACGAGGTTGAACCTGCGCACCCGCACCCCGGCCACGGACGAGAGCACGACCAGCGCGCCGTGGCCCTGGGCGCGCAGACGCGCGGCGACGGCCAGGTCGACCGAGACGTGGCCCGTGTAGGTGACCGCCGCGGCGCGGGCGGCGGCGGCCGGGTCGGCCTCGAACTCCGCCTGGTCCCCCAGGACGCCGAACGCGTCCACGACCACGTCCAGGTCGCCGACCAGTTCCGCGGCCTGGTCGACGACCTTGGTGTGGGTGTCGGGCAGGGTCGCGTCGAAGTCCACCGACCGCACGGTGGCGCCGAGCGCGGTGAGCACGCCCGGCGGTGTGTCCACACCGCCCCGGGCGGCGAGCACCACCTCGCGGGCACCGTCCCTGACCAGCCGTTCGACGATCGCCAGGCCGATCTCGCTCCGGCCGCCGAGCAGCAGTACCGTCCGCACGGTTCCCACCGAGTCGCGCATGGTCGTCCTCTCCTTGGGCTGTGTGTCCCGGTCCGCCGTCAGACCAGGCGCAGGCGGCGCGCGAGGTCGGAGACGAGCACCCTGTCGGGGTCGGCCCGCTCCCGGGTGCGCCGCCACGCGGGCAGGTCGGGGTACATCGCGTGCACGGTCTCGGCGCGGGCGCGGCTGTCCTTGGCCAGGTACAGGCGGCCCCCCGCCTCCAGCAGGCGCTCGTCGAACCCGTCGAGCAGCCGTCCGAGCCCGGGCAGGTCCGCGGGCAGGTCGAGTGCGAGGGTCCACCCGGGGCGCGGGAAGGACAGCGGGCCGGGGGTGGCGCGGCCCATGCGTTTGAGGACGGCGAGGAAGGACGGCGCCCCCGCGCGCGACAGGCCGGTCACGATGTCGGTGAGGGTGTCCTCGGCCCCGAAGGGCACGACGAACTGGTACTGGACCAGCCCGTGCGGCCCGTACACCCGGTTCCAGCCGCGCACCGCGTCGAGCGGGTGGAAGAAGGAGGACAGGGGCTGGGCCCGGCCGCGGCGGCGCTCGGGCGCGGCCGCGTGGTAGGCGGCGTTGAACGCGCCCACGGTCCACCGGTTGAGCAGGCGCGGCGGCGCCCAGGGGGGCGCCCCGACCGGCGCCGTGGGGCGGTGGTGCAGGGGGGTGCGGCGCAGGGGGCCCGGGAGGTCGGTGATCCGCGCGTGGTGGGCGCGGGTGAGCACGCCCCGACCGGTCGCGGCGCCGCGGGCCAGCAGGTCGAGCCAGCACACGGTGTAGTGGTAGTCGCCGTCGGTGCGCGCCATGAGGTCCAGCGTGGCGTCGAGGCCGCCGGTGCGGTCGGTGTCCACCCGGGCGTAGGCGGTCTCGACGGGGTGGACGGCGATGGTGGCCTCGGTGATCACACCGGTGAGGCCCATGCCGCCGACGGTCGCCCAGAACAGCTCGGTGTCGTCGCCGTCGGGGGTCAGCCGACGGGTTCGGCCGTCGGGGGTGACCAGGGTGAGGGCGCGGACGTGCGCGCCGAGTGAGGAGTCGGCGTGGTGGTTCTTGCCGTGGACGTCGGCGGCGATCGCCCCGCCCAGGGTGACGTGCCGGGTTCCGGGGGTGACGGGAACGAAGTGGCCCCTGCGCAGCAGGTGGGCGATGAGCCGCCCCATGCTGGTGCCCGCGGGCGCGGTGACCTCGCCGCGTTCGGGGTCGAGGCGGGGCGGACCGGTCAGTTCCGTGCAGTCCAGGACGAGGCCGCCCGCCGCCTGGGCGGCGTCGCCGTAGGAGCGGCCGAGCCCGCGGGCGAGGACACCGCGCGGTCCCGGGCCGGCCAGGGCGTCGGCGACCTGCCGCGCGGTCCGGGGCCGAACGACGCGGGCCGCGGTCGGCGCGGTACGGCCCCAGCCGGTGAGCAGCGTCGGCGGGGTCAAAGGTGGATCCCGGCGGCGACGAGGGCCACGAGGGCGACGAGCATGATCTGGATCGGACGGTCGCGCAGGGCGATCTCCTCGGGTTCCTCGCCGACCCCGCGGTCGACGAGCAGGTTGTAGCGCAGGACGAACATGACGAACGGAACGATACTCAGCGTGTGCCAGAGCGTGTTGCCGCCCGGCTCCAGTGCCCACAGGAAGTAGGTGACGATCATCGCGCCCGAGGCCATGGTGCGGGTCTGGGTGAGGTAGCTCCTGGTGTACGCGCCCAGGGTGCGGCGGACCGGTGTACCGGATCCGGCGGCGCGCAGTTCGGCCTCGCGTTTGCCGACCACCACCAGGAGCGCGCCCAGGGAGAGCACGAGAACGAACCAGGAGGTCAGGGGGACGCCGACGGCGACGCCCCCGGCGACGGCGCGCAGGACGTGGCACCCGGCCACGACGATCAGGTCGCACAGGACGACGTCGCGCAGGAAGCGGGTGTAGACGAGGGTGAGCAGGACGTACCCGGCGAGGAGGGCGGTGACGCGCAGGTCGCCCAGCACCAGGGAGGCCAGGGGCGCGGCTGCGCCGAACACGATCCCCGCGGTGACGGCCAGGGGGACGGGCAGGGCGCCGGAGGCCACCGGGCGGTGGCGTTTGCGCTCGTGGGCGCGGTCGGCGGGCGCGTCGTGGACATCGTTGAGCAGGTAGGTGCCGCTGGCCGCGACGCAGAAGAGCGCGAACAGGATCGCGCACACCAGCAGTGCCCGAGGCTGGTCGAGCGCCCCGGCGGCGCCGGGGGCGGCGAACACCAGCAGGTTCTTCAGCCACTGCCGGGGGCGGCACGCCCGGACGAGGGCGACCAACGTGCCCGGCCGGTCACCGGCGCGCCCGGGGGGCGGGCTCGCCGGTGACCGGCCGGTCGGAGACAGGGAGTCAGCCGACGTTCGCACTGCGGAGCCCGGTGTCTGCACTGCGGTTCCCGGTGGCCAGGAGGACCGCCGCGATGGCGATGAGGCCGAGTCCGAGGATGCCGAGTCCGATCGGCAGCGTGGTGCGCAGCAGGGGCAGGACGGCGCGGGCCTGTTCGGTCGACTCGATCTTGCCGTCGATGCTCGCCTGGTCGAAGGCGAGCTCGCCGCTGAGCAGGACCAGGACCTCCTGGCCGTCCACGACGACGGCGCGGTGCTGGTCCTCGACCACGTTGACGGGGGTACCCGAGACCGGTTCCACCCAGTAGGTGCGGGTGATGGAGAAGACCTCGTCACCGGTGACGTCGCCGTCGCCCTCCAGTCCGGCGACCGAGCGCGGGATGGTGCGCTCGCCGACGACGGTGGGCTCGACGGTCTGGACGAAGCGGTAGGTCTCGACGCCCTCGACGTCCTCGACGCCGTCGAACTCCATCGGGACGACCTCCTGGACGGTGGTCTCGAAGAAGTCGTAGTCCCGCTGCTCGGTCATGAAGGGGAACTTCCAGAGCTGGCCCGCCTGGACGACCGACTCCTCGTCGATCATCGCGTCACAGCAGTCGACGGCCTCGCCGGTGACCCGGTCGTGTCCGGCGCGGCGGCTGCTGGAGGAGATGCCGAAGTCCCGGTCGGTGTCCGTGATCCAGGTGAACTGGTCCCAGACCACGGTGTCGTCCGTGCTGGAGGCCACGTCCGCGCGGATCGTGGCGTGCGCCTCGACGGTGGCGCCCTCGATGGACTCCACCTCCTCGATGTTGAAGTAGTCGACCTCCCCGACGTTGACGGTTTGGCTGTAGTAGTCCAGTGGAGTCTTCATCAGGGAGCTCGCCAACCACGTACGCATCATGGGGGCGAAGGCGAGGCAGAAGACCCCCAGCGCGATGAGAACGACCGCGGCGATACGGCGCATGTGCCCTCCTGGGCGGATGAGAGTCAGGATCCGAAAGCAGACTGGAACTAGCTTCAGTTCCGGGTAGAGTACTGCCCAGTAGTGAACAACGTCACCAGGGCGTGTCTGAATTTTTATAACACGTTCTAGTGCATCGCGTTTCAACGGACTCCCGCTCTGGAAGGCCCCATGGCGCCCACGCCGACCGCGCCCGAGGACCCCACAGGGTCCCCCACCGGGGGCGCCCCGACCTCCACCCGGACCCCCGACCCCGCGCTCGTGCTGCCCCAGGTCGACGGCCGCCACGAGACCCTCGACGGCATCCGCGCCGTGGCCGCCGTGATGGTGCTGCTCTTCCACGTCGCCACCGAGACCGGGGACGCCCTCGCCCCCGGGGTGCTGGGCGGGCTCCTGGCCTCCATGGACCTGGCCGTCCCCCTCTTCTTCGCGCTCTCCGGAGTGCTGCTGTACCGGCCCTGGGCCCGCGCGGTGCTCGACGGGGAGCGCGGGCCGCGCACCCGCCCCTACCTGTGGCGGCGCGCGGTCCGCGTCTTCCCCGCCTACTGGGTGGTGGCCGTGGCCGCGCTGCTGGTCTACTCACGGGAGGAACTGGGCTCCCCGCTGTACTGGGGCGAGGTCCTGACGCTGACCTTCCCCTTCGACACCGACCCGCCGTGGCTCGGCACCGGCCCCTACGGGCTCGGGCAGATGTGGAGCCTGTCCGTCGAGGTCAGCTTCTACCTGCTGCTGCCGCTGATCGCGCTCGCCCTGTCCCTGTGGGCCCGGCGCGGCCGCACGGTCGACGTACGGGGGCGGCGGCTCATGGTCGGACTGGCGCTGATGACCGCGCTCGCCTTCGGCGCCCTGGTCCCGCAGTTCTATCCGCAGGCGCGCGAGTACATGCACGCGTGGCTGCCGCGGTCGCTGGGGCTGTTCGCCGCGGGTATGGCGCTCGCGGTGCTGTCGGAGTGGGCCTGGCGCGAGCCCGGCCGGGACGGTCCCGTACGGCGGTTCTGCCGGACCGTCGCCGCCTCTCCCGGACTGTCCTGGCTGCTGGCGGGGGCCTTCTACGTCCTGAACGCCACCCCGGCGGCCGGCGGCCGGTTCATCGGCGCGGGCGACATCTGGAGTTCGGGGCTGAACTCCGCGACGGGGATCGGGTTCGCCTTCTTCGTCCTGGCCCCCGCCGCGCTCGCGCCCCGGCCCGCGGGTGCCCCGCCCCGGCTGCGCGACCCCCGTGCCTGGACCGGGGGCCGCTGGATGGACGCGCTGCTGCGGCACCGGGTGTGCCAGTTCCTCGGCCGGATCTCCTACGGGGTGTTCCTGTGGCAGTTCATGGTCCTGTACCTGTGGCGGGACTTCACCGGGCAGGAGATCTTCACCGGCTCGTTCTGGCTGGACGCGCTCCCGGTGACCCTGGTGACCGTCCTCCTGGCCTGGGCCACGTTCCGGTGGGTGGAGGAGCCCAGCCGCCGGTGGTCGCGCAGGCACGCGCCGGGGTTCGCGCGGTAGGGGCACCGTGTTCTCTTCGGGCCTGCGCTGCGGCCCGTGCACGGGTGCCCCGAGGCGGGAATGCCTCCTCCCCGGCCGCGCCTGACGCCCGTTCCCCGTTCGCGGCTCGCCTCCTCGCGTGCGATCCCGCCGACGCCCGAACGGCGAACCCCCTCAGGTGACCCCGCCGAGAAACGGAGGCTAGTCCTGGGCCTCCCAGGGGTTGCCCTCGACGGACGGCGCCATCTCGCCCACCGACACCCAGGTCACGCACAGTTCCTCGGGGTCGGTGTGCAGGGTCAGGCGCTCCCCGGGGGCGTCCACGGGCACGTACCAGTTGGCGCCCGCCTCGGCCGCGGGCAGGTCCAGTTCGAGCCAGGCGTCCCCCAACAGGAGCTCCGCCTCGGTGTCCTCCTCGGCGGTGTAGCCGATGGTGACCACCTGCTGGACGCCGCCGTAGACGCGCACCGGCCACGACAGGCCGCCGCCCCAGGTCTCGATGCACTCGTCGGAGCCGCCCGGGCCGAACACGTACCCGCTCTCGCCCGGCCGGGCGTTGACCAGGTACCCGGCGTCGTTGAACACGTAGGCGGTGTCGGACTGCTCGGGGGAGCGCATGCGCTCGGCGACCTCCGGCGGGGCCAGCGGCGCCAGCACCCACGAACTCAGCCGCCGGGAGCCGTTCCACTCCAGGACGACGTCGGCGGGGACGGGCCGCGAGTACAGGCCGCCCTCCTCCGGTACGGACTCCACCGAGTTGCGGACCGTGTCCAGGTACCACTGCAACCGGTCGCCGTTGAGCGTTCCGGCGTAGGCGTGCGCGGAGTACGCGGCCGAGGCCGCGTACACGACCGTGGCCAGGGCCGCCGCCACCCGCGCCGACCCCCCGGGCCGCACCCGGTAGGGGTGCGGCGGCGCGTCCGCCCCCTCCGGGGCGGAGGAGGCGTGGTCGCGCTCCTCACGGGTGGGCAGGAAGGCCAGGGCCAGGCACAGCGCGAACACGAGCGCGGCGTCCGCGACGTACCTGGGGTCGGCGGCGGCGACGTCCTGGAAACGGCCGCGCGCGATGATCGTCGGGATGATGTCGGCGCACAGCAGGTAACCGAGCAGCAGAGCCCACGCACGCCAGGAGCGGCGGCGCCACCACACGCTGGCCAGGACGATCCCCGCCAGGACCGTCCAGGCACCCAGCACGACCCACCCGTCCGGATCGATGAGCCCGCCGGCCGGGGTGATGGGACCCCACTCCAGGGGGCCGCCCACAGCGCCGACCGGGAAGACCTCGGTGAGCAGGCCGCGCAGCATGGCGAGCGCGGGTTCTCCCTCGGGGACGCCCGCTCCCTCCCCGGCGTCGCCCGCACGCATCCGGGCCAGGTACAGGAGCGTGTACCCGGCGAACAGCGCTGCCATGGCGCCCAGGAAGGGACGGCGGGCGGCCCAGGCGCGCCGGGTCGCGTCGGCCAGGCCCCCGGGGTACAGGAAGGCGACGGACACGGCCAGGAGCAGGGGCGGCAGGAACATCGCCTTGACGGAGAACAGCATCCCGAACACCACGGAACCCGCCGCGAACCAGCCCGCGCGCTGGTCTCCGGTGCGCACGTGGCGGACGGTCCACAGCAGGGCGCACGCCGTCGCCAGCTGGAGCGGGACGGCGTTGAGCGACGCGGCCCACCAGCCGAGGACGGGGACGGTCAGCGGAGCCAGCGCGATCACGGTCAGGGGGACCAACAGGGCCCAGCGGCGCCCGAACAGCTCCCACAGCATGCGGAGGAACACCGCGACGGAGAGCGTCTGGAGGACGAGCATGAGGCCCGCGCTGACCCACCAGTCGAAGGGCCAGAAGGCGGTCTGGAGGTAGACCAGGAACAGGGCCCCCGGCATGAAGTGGCCCTTGTGCAGGCCGAAGAGGTACTCGGGGGTGAGGTCGGTGGTGTCGGCGGCGGCGAAGAACAGGAAGTCGTCCTCGACGAAGTAGGACGCGTCGAGCACGTGGATCCGCAGGGCCACCGAGACCGCGATGACCGCCGCCGCGGCCAGGACCAGCCGGTCGCGCGCCAGGGAGCGGACTAACCCGCCCGCTCCCGACAGCGCCGCGGTCGGCGAGGCCCGGCTCCGGGGCGGCTCGTCCCCGCGGCGTACGCTGGGTGCCCCGTCCTGGGTCGACGCCTGCGCGGCGTCCCCTGCGCCGGAGGTGGGGGAAACTGGCGGCATGGGTACCCTCCCGGCCTAGGTTGGCCAACCCGCACAATGGGTGCCAGAATACAACACGTTCCACTTTTCCTCTCGAACAGTCGGACACACCTGGAAGACCTGCCTCATCGCGGCAGGAACATGATCCAGTCAAGGCGTGGTCGTTCGGGAGCAGAGCACTGTGGGGGTGATGTCGGTGGGGCTCGAACAGGTCCGCCGTGACTGGACCCGGCTGGGTTCCGCCGAGCCGCTGTGGGCGGTGTGCGTCGATCCGGCCAAGCGCGACGGAGGGTGGGACGACGACGAGTTCCTCGCCTCGGGCGCGGCCGAGATCGACCCGGCCGTCGCCCGCCTGCGTGAGCTGGGCATCCACCCCGACACCGGCCGTGTGCTGGACTTCGGCTGCGGCGCGGGACGGCTGTCCAACGCGCTGGCCGCGCACTTCGACCGCGTCGTGGGCGTGGACATCTCCGCGCCGATGCTGGCCGAGGCGCGTCGGCTGGACCGCTCCGGGGGGCGGATCTCCTTCGAGCTCAACGAGCGCCCGGACCTGTCCGCCCTCGACGACGACTCCTTCGACCTCGTCTACACCGACCTGGTCCTCCAGCACCTGCCGCCCGACCTGGCCGACGGCTACCTGCGCGAGTTCGCCCGGGTGGTGCGGCCAGGCGGGGCGATGGTGATCGGCGTCCCCGAGTCCGAGCGCCGCACGTTCAAGGGGCTGGTGTTCCGGTACGCGCCGTTCCCGCTCATCCGCCTGGCCCAGCGGGTGGTCCTGCGGTATCCGGCGCCGATGCGCATGCACACCCTGAGCACCGACCGGGTGGCCGCCCAGGTGCCGGGAGGGCGGATCGTCGCGTCCGACGAGTACTGGGGCGGTGACCACTGGCGGCACCTGCGCCACTTCATCACCATGGACGGAAAGGCCTCCGGATGACCCGCCCCGACGGCACGGTCCCCTTCCGCGCGACGCTCGGCCGGTCCGTCACCCTGTTCTCCGCGTTCCGCAAGGAGCAGACCGACCCCGCGTTCTTCTACGGGCTGCTGGCCCGCGACACCGTCGCCCAGCTGCGCTCGTACACTCCGCTGGACGGACGGGTGGTGGTCGACGTCGGCGGCGGACCCGGCTACTTCGCCGACGAACTGCGCGCCGCCGGGGCGCGGTGCCTGTGCGTGGACGCCGACGCGCACGAGATGCGGCTGCACGGGCGCGACGCCGACGTCCACGGCGTACAGGGCAGCGCGCTCGACCTGCCGCTGCGCGACGGGTCGGTCGACGTGTGCTTCTCCTCCAACGTCCTGGAGCACGTCCCCGACCGGACCCGGATGGCCGACGAGATGGTGCGGGTCACCCGGCCGGGCGGGCTCGTGTACCTGTCGTACACGCTGTGGCTGTCCCCGTGGGGCGGCCACGAGACGTCCCCCTGGCACTACCTGGGCGGCTCCTACGCGGCCGAGCGGTTCGCCCGCCGGAACGGGCGGCGGCCCAAGAACGACTTCGGACGCACGATGTACGCCGCCCACGCCGGGGAGATGCTCGACTGGACGCGGGGGCGCACCGACGCGGACGTGGTCGACATCCGGCCGCGCTACCTGCCCGCCTGGACCAAGCCGGTCGTCCACGTGCCCCTCCTGCGCGAGATCGTCACGTGGAACCTGCTGCTGGTGCTGCGCAAGAGGTGAGGCGGGGCTACTCCCCCGGGTCCTGCGCGTGGGTCCGCGCCCGCTTCAGGGTGCGCTGCGCACGGCGGCGGACCCGTTTGGCCTCCTCCTGTGTCCTGGCACCGCGGCTGGCGCCCTTGAGCTCGGTGTAGGTGTCCATCAACCGCGCGAACTCGGCCAGCCTCTCCGGTTCGGGTCTGGGCGCGGACGCCAGCACCTCCCCCAGCTCGGTGATGATCTCGTCGGTCCGCGCCCGCATCCGCTCAGCCCGCTCGGCGTCGCGGGCGGCCCGCTCCTCCTCGTCGGCGGCCCGCTCCTCCTCGTGGACGGACCGCTCCTCCTCGTGGACGACCTGTTCCCCGTCCATCGCGCGCCGCCGCTGCCGCTCGGCCGCCGGTGCCCGGTCCGCCGCGGCCAGGAGCGTCAACGCCTTCATGGCCGCCGCGCCGACCGCGGATCGCACGACCGACCTGACCCCCGCCCCCGGTCGGCCCCGCCGGTTCCCACGCGGGCGGTCACGGCCCCCGGCGGCTCGCTTCTTCCTCGTCTTGGACAACTTGTACAGACCGATCGGGATCAACGGCCAGCAGCAGGAGAGCACACTCCCGACCACGAATATCAGGACGAACCCCGCCCACACGGGGAGTCCCAGCAGCCTCGGTTCCCGGTCGGCGTCGAAGGATCCGCCCTCGTCCGCGAAGGAGGCGAGGATCTCCCTGGCTTCGTCGCCGTCCTCCAGGAAATGCTCGGGGGCGGTGAACGGATCCGTCTCCGACACCATCGGGGGAAGCGCACCCGCGGGGTCGACCGAGTACACGACGACATCACCGTCCGTGGCCTCGGCCAGTACCGCGGCGACCTCGTCCGTGAACAGGGAGACGTCCCCGCCCATCGCCCGCTGCACGGCCGCGCCCGGCAGGATCGCGACCCGCAGGTCGTCCTGGTAGGCGGTCACGTCCGCCGCGGCCCGGCGCAGCTCGTCCCGGGTGAGTCCGCCAGCGACCGTCGGATGGACGTAGAGCGTGTCCTCGGCGAGGGCGGCGCGGGCCTGCTCCAGCACATCCGGTCCCCGTACGGCGCCCAGGGTCAGGGCGGCGGGTACCACGCTGTCCGGTGCGGCGCAGCACACGAGGAGCTCCTCGACCTCCTCGGCCGCCATGGCGTCGGGGCCCGAGGCGGCAAGGGGTCGAAAAGCCTCGCCGTCCCAGCTGAGCAGGACCGCCGTGGCGTCTCCGGGCGCGCCCTCCAGCATGTCGAGGGCCAGACTCCGCTCGATGGCGCCGAACCACTCCCCGCGGTCCTTCGCCTCTCCCGGGGCGGCCACACCGGAGACCACACCGAAGCGGACGTCGCCCGCGCCCTCCAGCGCCGTTTCGATCGCCTCGGCGCTGATCTGGGGAAAGACCGCCGACACCACCGGGTCCACGTACACGCCACCACCGTCGGCGAGCGCGCGGAGTCCGGAGCTCACCTCACCGTCGACCAGGTCGGGAACCCCGGTCAGCACCCCCGCGTAGGAGTGAAGGTAGAAGAGGTCCTCGATCGCCTCGGGGGTGGTCGCGTCGCCGATCACCGCCCAGGACTGCTCGACCTCGGGTTCGGACAGAGCCGCACCGGTCTCACCGTGCACCAGGTAGACGCCCGGTTCCCCCACCGCGGCGGCGAACGCCCCGGCGGTCAGGTGGCCCTCCCACTGACCCTCGATGTCCTCCGTGACCAGCGCCAACCGGATCGGCACCTCGGACCGGGCGTAGGCCTCCTCCACCAGGGCGATCGTCTCCGGGGTCAGCGTGGCCCCGAAGCCGTCAGCGGCCCACACCCCCGGTCCGTCCGCCAGCGCCTCGGCGGCCTCGGCGATCTGGCCACTGGCGTGCGCCGGGGGCGGGAAGGCTCCGAGAGCGACCGTGGGCACGGCGAGGGTCAGCAGACAGGCAAGGGCGGCGATCCGACGGAAGGTGTCACGCACGGTGGGGGCTCCGTTCCAGCACGGGAGGGGGAACGGCCCGTGCACACCCTTGGACTCCGCACAGGGGGATCCGGTTGCCAGGAGTCCCCGTGGGCGCGCCCGCACCGTCACCCCAGTTCGCGCAGCGCCTTCCCCGGCGAACGCGCGTGCCGCCACATTCCGGCGAACGGACACTCCTCACGCCGCAGGTCGAGGGTGAAGCCCCGCGCCGAGACCAGCCCGTCCAGCTCCTCCCGACGAAGAACCGGCCCTCGCGGGCGTCCTTGCCCACCTTCGTCGTCAGCTCGTCCGGCCGCCGCTCGGCCACCCGGTCCGCGATCGCCCGCGCCAACGCGGACCTCCTGGTCGTCGGCCTCCGGCCGCAGCGGCGAGCGGACGTGGTCGACATCCGGGCGCGCTACCTGCCCACCTGGACGAAGACGATCATCCACGTGCCGTTCCTCCGCGAGGTCGTCACGTGGAATCTGCTTGCTGGTGCTGCGCAGGCAGTGAGGCGTGGCCGCCTCCCGTCCCAGCGGTGACCGCTTCCGGACACCCGAAAAGACCGTTTCGCCCTGAAATGCGATCGGCACGTACGGTAACGTTCCGTTCGCTTCCCTCCCCCGTACCGACAGGAGCCCCTGTGTCCACCGGCGTGAACCCCATCGCAGCGATGAACGAGGCCGAACAGGCCGAGGAACTCGCCATCCGTTCCGTCTCCGGTGCACCGATGCTCGAGGAGATCATCGACGACCTCAAACCGGCGGTCTCCTCCTATGTCGTCTCCGGCCTGTACGGATTCGACAACAGGATGTACGTCAACATCAGCCAACTCGCGCAGAACTCCGTGAACCTCGCCCAGAACGTCCAAGGCGCGGATCTGGCGATCGAGGCCGCCGACCACGAGAGCGCGGACGAGTTCCAAGAGGGTCTCGACCTCCTCGACATCCCCGTCAACTTCTGACCCCCGAATCAGATAAGCGCATCCCCGATGACCACGAATTCCGACCCCGTACTCGGACTGCCCGGTGACATCGACGCCGACCCCGAAGCCATCAGAACCGGCGCGGACGCTCTGAACGACCTCCGCCTGTTCATCACGGGACAGACCGAGGAAACCGACGCCCGGTTCCGCAACGCCGCAGGCGAGTTCACCGACATGATCGCATGGGATATCAGCACGGCCGCCGCGGACGAACTCATGCTCTGGGAGAACACAACTCAGGCCCTGACCTACGGGACCGGCACACTGAAGCAGTGGGCCCAGGACATCGAGGACTATCGCAGTAAACGCACCAGCGTCCAGCAGCGGTTCGACAGCGCCGTAGCCGAACGGCAGGCCGACGAATCCCTCGACCTCCTCAGGGACCTGCTCCTCGAGGAGCACCGGGGCTACTGGGACACTCTGATGGACCAGGCCCAGGAAGCCAGCGATTCGCTCAGGAACGGCCCCTCGGCGAATGCGCTGGAACGCATGGTCGAGTCAGGACTACTGTCCGGCACCCGAGTCTCCTACTTCGGCGACAGCTATCCCGGCATGCTCCCCGAGGGACTACCGAGCCCGGAGGACCACCCCGAGTCCGTGAACACTTGGTGGGAGTCCCTGAGCGAGGAGGAACAGCAGCAGGCGATGGAGGACCATCCCGAGCTCCTCCGCGATCTCGACGGAATCCCCACAGTCGTACGCGACGAGCTCAACCGGGACCTCCTCGAGGACGAGATCGCTCGACTGGAGGAAGAGATCGCGGAGGGGGAGGAGGACCTCGACGACACCATGGATTCACTGGATGACTCCAGCGGAGGAATAGGTGCCTACAGCGCCCGGAACGACCTGACCGAACTCGAGGAGGAGCTCGACACACTGCTCACGCTGCGCGAGAACCTCAACGAAGAGTTCATCCTCGACGAAGAGACAGGAGAAAGCACCGAGAGGTATCTGCTCGCCCTCGACACCGAGAACCGCGGCCGTGCGATCGTGTCCAACGGCAACCCCGACACGGCCGACAACGTCGGCACGGTCGTCCCGGGGACCAACAACACGTGGCAGAGTATCGAAACGCAGATGGATCGGGCAGACAACCTCCAACTATCAGCCCACCAGGCAGACGAAGACTCCGATCACGCCGTGATCAGTTGGATCGGATACGACGCGCCCAACTCCGCCGAGGCGGGTGGCCCCGGACGAGCCGAAGGTGCGGTAGACGAACTGAGCAGCTTCCAGGCCGGGCTACGGGCCACACACGAGAACGCGTCGCCGTCACACAACACCGTCATCGGACACAGTTACGGCTCCACCGTGGTGGGGCACACCGCGCAGAGCGCCAGTGGGCTCAACGCCGACGAGATCGTCCTGGTGGGCAGCCCCGGCGCGAACGCCGACCACGTGTCCGAACTGGGATTCGCGCCTGAGAACGTCCACGTCTCGACAGCGCAGAACGACAACATTTCCAACCTCACGGAGCTCACTCACGGCGCCGACCCGACCAGCCCCGAATTTGGAGCGACGGAGTTCAAGTCCAACAAAGGGACCGATGGCGGCCAGTGGCCTCTTAATGACGCCCACTCCGAGTACTTCGACCAGCCCAGCAAATCATTGAACTACATGGGCGAAGTCATCGTGGGACAGAATGAGGAGCCAGGAACATGATCCGTCTCAAACGCGTGGTCTGCGCCGTAGTCCTGGTACTGACGCTGCCTGCCTGCGGGGGCAGGATTCCGCTGGAAGAGACCATGACCCAGGACGAGGCCTATGAACGCGCCGAGGAGCACATCGCTGGCGCCGTGGCAGTGCTCCCCGAGACCGTGGTGCTGTCGTCCCTGGGAGGCGACCTCTCCAACCCCTGCTTCGACACCGTGGACGGAGGTGCCAGCGGTATCGCCTCTGTTGGCCGAACCTACTGGCTGCGCGAACTCCCAGTTGAGGACAACGAAGCCAACGTCGACCTGCTGTACGAGTACTGGACCGCCAACGGCTACCAGGTAACGGACGACGGACGCCCGGACGATCTAGCGGTCTTCGTCGAGCACGAGGAGGACTCCTTCAGGATGTCCGTCCAGTCGAGCGTCCAGGGCAGTCTCTCCATCAGCTCCTCCTCCCCCTGTGTGTGGCCCGAGGGCACTCCCAACCGCTGACTCACGAACGCCTGGCCGGGGCGCTTCCCTGGCCGGGCCACAGGCTGCCCTCGGTGGTATGCCATCACCCCAGTTCGCGCAGCGCCTTCCTCGGGGACCGCGCGTGCCGCCACATGCCCGTGAACGGACACTCCTCACGCCGCAGGTCGAGGGTGAAGTCCCGCGCCGAGACCAGCCCGTCCAGCTCCTCCCAGGTGACCGGCGTCGCGACCGGCGCTCCCGGCCTGGCCCGCACCGCGTAGGGGGCGACCGCGAGCTGGTCGCGGCCGTTGCGCAGGTAGTCGACGAACAACCGGCCCCCACGGGCGTCCTTGCGCACCTTGGTCGTCAGCTCCTTCGGCCGCAGCCCCACCACCCGGTCCGCGACCGCCCGCGCCAACTCGCGGACCTCCTGGTCGCCGACTTCGGGGCGCAGCGGTGAGTGGACGTGCAGGCCCCGAGAGCCCGTCGTCATGACGTACGCGGCCAGTCCCAGGTCCTCCATCACCCCGCGCGCGTCCCACGCGGCCGACCGGCACGCGTCGAAGGCCGACTCGCCGCCCCCCGGCGGGTCGAGGTCCAGCACCATCCGGTCCGGTTTCCCCAGGTCCGGCTCCCGCGACGACCACGTGTGCAGGGTGATCGCCCCCTGGTCGGCGCACCACACCAGTGCGGCGGCGTCGTCGCACACCATCATCGTTCCGGAGTCGACCTCCACCGTGCGCACCCAGTCCGGGGTGGCGGGGTGCTTGACGAAGAACCCCTCCCCGTCGATCCCGTCCGGGAACCGTTCCAGCGCGACCGGACGGCCGCGCACCAGCGGCAGCATCAGCGGAGCGATCAGCGCGTGGTACCGGGCCAGGTCCTCCTTGGTGGGACCGCCCGACCCGAAGAGTTCCTTGCCCGGCCTGCCCACCTCCACGGTGCGGCGCCCGGCGCGAATCCCGACGGCCATCGCCCCTCCCCGATCGGAGCCGGTGCGCCTCGCGTACCCGGGCCGCGACCAGGGGAAACGTGGGGGTCTCAGGACCTCTTCAGCAGCACACGCATCCGATCAGTGAACGCCCGGCCCTCCGGCGACACCGGTGAACCGCACGGCGGTTCGGCGGGCGTCTCGGGCCGTTTGTCGACGGGAAGCCGGGAGACCAGCTCCTGGAACTCGGCGTGGACCCTGTCGCACTGGCGCTGCATCTCGGCCAGTACCCGCTGCTCCACCGCCGCGCGCCGCTCCTCCACCTCGCGCTGCTCCTCTGGCGTGGGGATGTAGGACCCCTCGCTCCCGCCGGACCGGAGTCCGAGCCACCGCCTGAGTCCCATGGGTCACCGCTTCCTTCCTCTGGTCACCGAAGAAGCGCCCACGAGCGACAGCGGATCATCCACAGCCATCGGATCGGCCCGGTCCCCAGGCACACGAACACCCGGCCGGGGGCACTCCCCCCCGCCGGACGCGACCATCACCCTTCCACGAGTTCCGCCCGGACCCGCCAACCGCCCTCCACGCGCCTCAGCACCGGACGCAGGCTCTCGTGCCCCGGGCACTCCGCCTCCCTCCAGGCGTCCACCCACATGCGAACCCTGTCCACAGCTCCCGTCGCCCCGACGTGGACGGCCTCCCCACCGGGTCCCGGCGCGAGGATCGCGATACCCGTCGCGTCCGCGAAGCCGAAACCCGACCCGGCGTCACCCATGCCCACCACGCCGAACTCATCCGCCCGAGTCGCGTACAGGTAGGCCGTGAAGTCCCCCGCGGACTCCCCCTCAGCCAGAACGCGGTGACGGACGGGATCCGATACCGAGAGCGCCCGAAGAGCGTCAATCGCCGCCTCCGTGTCCTCCTTCGCCCAAGCGGCCGAGATCCACCACGCCCGCCCGCCATCAACGCGAATCAGAGCGTCGACCCCGCGCGGCGGCACCAACCACTGGTCCAACACCTCGTCGTGCATCTCCACATAGCGCCCCTGCGTCAGCTCCTCACCGTGCAAACGGCCGTCGGCGTCGACACGGGCGCGCAGGACCGCGCTGGACTTCACCCGAGGCGTGACCTCCACCGGGGTGACGATCACCGCGCCCGGAACAGCCTGGTCGACCCACGCCTCTGGAACGACCTCAGGCGTCGCCCAGGCCACGATCCGGTCGAACGGGCCACCACCCGGTGCTCCACCCGCGCCATCGCACGTGACCAGTTCGACGTTGGTCCGCCCCTGGGCCTTGTGCAGCTCGCGTGCCCGCTCACCGAGGTCGGCCATGACGTCCATCGACACCACCGAACCCGTGGGCCCGACCAGTTCCGACAGCAGAGCGCCGGAGAAGCCCGATCCGGTACCGATCTCCAGGGCGCGCATCCCCGGTTGCACGTCCAACTGGTCGAGCATCCTGGCGATGAGGTCGGCGACCGTGCTCTGGGTGACCAGCCGCCCGTCGGGGTGCAGGGTGTAGTAGTCCTCGTCGACGGCAGCGAGAGCCGATTCGACACTGAGGCCGTATCCCATTGGTGTCCTTTCGGAGATGACGTCAGGTCCGTTGCAGCAGGAGGTAGGGGCGGTCCGAGGCCCGGGGCTCACCGGCAGGTGTCCCGGCGACCTCGATCCAGGCGTGCGCCGCGTACGGCATGAGCCGGGCTCCGATGCACCAGTCGACACGGCGGCGCGTCAGCAGCGCGGTGATCGTGGCGGCCAGGGAGTTCTCCAGGCAGGCCGCTCTGCCCGGGAACCAGCGTGCGCAGGCACGGGACGCGACCACAGCGGCCTCGGCCTCCTCCATGGTCGCTGGCCGGGTCACCCAGCGCTTGAGTGTTCCGACGAACGCCACGCTGTGCCTGAGCGGGAACCGCAGCAACACCACCGCCAGGGCGAAACCGAGCATCCCGGCACAGCGGTGAAGTGGTCGGAGGCGGGCAGACGGAAGCGGCGGAAGGGCCATGTGTGAACTCACGGGATGGCCTCCTCAGCGACGAGCACCCCATGTCGGCACAGCACGGCCACAAGGTCACGGACATCCGACAGCAGTGGTTCACTGGGCACCCCCAGTTCGTCGGACAACTCCCGGGCGACGTCCTCCGGCGCCGTACCCTTCGCGATGCACCGCCACATGACGGCGGCGGTCGGGTTGAGGCCGAGGAACCTCCCCTTGGACAGGTCCAGGATCATCCCGCCATCGTCATCGCCCGCGAACCGAACGCCCGGAGCCGGAGTGAGTCTCGTCATCGGGCTTCCTCCAACGAGAGCGGGGCTTCGTCCGACGGCGCACCGGCCCTGCCCCGCTCAAGCTTGCGCAGCCAGACCTCGGCCGCGAACACCTCAACCAGCGCACCCATCGAGGCATACTCACCGCCGACAGCCCGCTCCAGTTCCGCCCGGACGAGCTTCGGTCGGAGGATGCCCAGGGCACCAAGGCGGGATTCGTCGAGCAGTGCGCGGAGTGCGGCGCCGTTGCGGCGTACCCCCTGGTACTCGCAGGCGCCGTAGTCGCCCTTGGTCCTGCGCTCATGCAGCTCCTTCGGAAGCACATCCGACAGAGCGGCCCGGAGGAGGGGCTTGACGTGCATGACCGAAGCACGTTCGTCGGCGGGCACGGCCAGACAGGCCAACAGGACCTGGTTGTCGAAGAACGGCAGCGCGACGATCACGCCGAGCTGCTCGGCGATGGACACGAACAGGCGGGTGTCCGCCGTGTGAGCCCGAATCTCACGTAGAGCATGCCCATCGGCCCCATCCGAGGAGTGCCCTCCCTGGGAGGCCTGGAGAAGCCGATCCGCCACCGCCATGCGAGCCTCCCGGGTGCCCCAGTGGGCTGCACCGCCCAACCGGGACCACACGATGTTCCGCTCGATCCGCGGCATCGGCCCGGCGCCGCGATGCGTGGGATCCGCCGCCAGGTTCCCCGCCATCTCCCTGAGTGTGTCGGCGTAGGTCGTCCGGCGGGTTGACCAGGCCGCGCGCATGACCCGGTGCACAGGTCGGTGCCGAAGTCTCGCCCACCCCCGCGTCTCGTGGACGAAGCGTCGCAGACCGCCCAACCTCGCCAGGGACGCCAGATAGGTCAGCGGCGCGCCGAGCACCACGTCTCCCCCGTCTCCGGCCAGGTGGACCGACGCCCCGGACGCGGGCTCCAGACGGGCGCGGTCGCGCGCGAAGATCACCGTGTCCAGGCTGGGGTGGTCCGTGAACGGCACCGACTCCATGTCGGTGAACGGCAGTGTGTCCGCGCTGCCCTCGATGACGACCTGCGCCGTCCCCCGCTCACGAGTGGCCAGCCGCGCGGCGTACCCCGTGTCGTCGTCGTTGGCCGCGAAGGGGTCGGCGTAGGTGAGGGCAGGGATCGGGTCGTCGCGGTGGCGCTCGGCCAGCAGCGCCAGGGACGAGGAGTCCATACCGCCCGAGAAGTCCGAGGTCACCGACTCAGCGGAGACGACCCGCGCGCGGACGCCGATATCCAGGGCCTCGCGGAGTAGTCGCCCTCCGTCCTCGATCGTGCTCCGTGGCGGGGTGGCGGAACGCGGCACCAGTGCGGCGGAACCGTGCCGCATGACCAGGACGCGATCGGGCGGGACCTCTTCTGCTCCGGAGAACAGCGAGCCACCGGGGAGTCCTGCGTGGAAGTCACGGCAGAACAGACGGGACGCGAGCGACTCCGGGTCCAGACGGGAGCTCGTGACACCGGTCAGAGCCAGCGGACTGGACGCGTATTCAACCCGCTCAGAGGACTGCTGAAACCACACCCGGTGGAGACCGGCCAGGTCCGTCGCAACAGCGTGCTCCTCGCCGAGGTCGACGATCACACAGTAGGAACCGGGCAGACTCGCCAACCGGTCGGCGACGGCGCTGATCGACCCGTCACCAATCAGAGCCCTACGAACATCGTCCGTGGACGTGAAGCACTCACCCAGCAGAGTGGCCGCGCGGTCCCCCACGCGGACCCGTCTCACTCGGTCCGCGTCCCAGATCCCGTGCAGCCGCGGTTCACGGGTGCCTCGGACACACTTCCGCGTCCGCTGGGACGGCGGCGCGGCCGGACACGACCCGACGAAGTATCTCCGCAACGCGATACCCCTCCCCTTCCTGCACTGTGGTGCCGCCCCGGGGGCCGAGGCGGCACCTGCGGATCGGTCAGTTGTAGCGGGCGGTGTTCATGTCGGCGGTGTCGTGCGCGCCGTTGCCGAGCGTCAGCTCACGGGCGTCGCCGAGCTCGATCACCATCGGGGGTTCGTAGGTGCGTTCGTCCACGTCCACTCCTTCCGAGGTCACTGAGGGAGATCCCCTCAACACGCAAGAGACTATTCTCGGAAATTGACCAGGTCAAGGAATAGTCATAAATTCACTTGATGAGAGTCCGGAACGGGGGATGCGAGGACGCCTCAGGTGTGCTCTCGGGTCAGCTCCGCGAGGAAGGCGCGCGCCTCGTCGTCGTAGATCGCGGCGTCGGCGAAGCACTCGAACATTCGCAGGTGGAAGTCAACGTCCCTGGGGTCGGTCAGCACCCGATGCGTGGTGAAGTTCTCGACAGCGACTTCGCGGTCATCCCGGATGTCGAAGCCGTTGACGGGGATCTCAGGGACCTCGACCCGCCACGGAAGCACTCCCAGGCGCACGTTCGACAGAGTCGACAGGTTCGCCAGGCGGTCCATCTGCGCGGCCATCGTCGCAGAACCGCCCATCCGCCAACGCAGCGCTGCCTCGGTGACGACGAAGTGGAAGTTCCGGTCGGGCTGGAACAGCGCTGATTGACGGTCAAGCCGGGCCGCCGCAGCGCGCACAGCATCGACACCCGCACAGGACAAAGGTCGGCTGAACACCGCCCTGGCGTACTCGGCCGTCTGCAGCAGCCCCGGAATCGTGCTCGGTTCGAAGACTCGAAGGAGGGTGGTCGAGGACTCGATTCGCTTGATGCCCTGCTGTTCGTGCTCCAGTCCTCGCTTACGCAACATGCGCAGGGAGCGGTACCGGTCGTTCAACTCCTCGGCGCGATCCTCCAGAGCACGCCGTTCGTCGTCATCAGGTCGGTACAGATCGGCCAACAGCCGTACGTCCTCAGCGGATGGAGTAGCCTTCCCCGTTTCGATTTTGGAGATCTTGGACTGGCTCCAGCCCAGTCGCGCCGCTGCGGCGACCCCGGACATGCCAGAAGCCGTGCGGAGTCGGCGCAGGTGCTCCGCCAACTCCGCACGGTCGCGTTCGAACGATTCAAGTCTGGCCATCAGTCCCTGTGATATTGCGGATGGGCGCTCCAATACTCGTTGAAGGGTACGGCCTTCGCCATCGCGATGTCCCGCTGGGCACGGTAGTGGTCCAGGTTCGGCTGTTCCAGGAGCTCCTTGCCGAGGTACTCGCCGTCCTCTCGGTAGTCCATCCGCACCACACGGGTGTCGTCGAAGAACCAGAAGTCCTCGTCGACGAGCTCGTCAGGGCGGCCATGTTCGGTGGTGTCGAGGACGAAGATCTCTTCCCCCGCCTGAGAGGTGAAGGTGTACCCCCACTCCATCTCGTAGCGGAGGTAGTCCGTCAGGGGACTCCGCACGACATGGACTCGATAGCGCCGGATCCCCTGAGCCGTCTGGTCCTTGACTTCCTGCATGTACGGGGTGGTGGCCCCGATCCGCGGGCAGGGATCCCCAGCCAGATAGGACTCCAGGGTCGCGGCTTCCGAGACCGGGTTGTAGACGGGCAGGGTCTCCAACCGGAACACGCTCTTGGTCGCGCCGTCGAACAGCTCGTCGAACTGCTCGTCACTCAGATACAAGTCGGGCCTCCTTGAGCATGTCAGCGGGCACCTCGACAGCACTCTCGTCCTCGGAGAGGCCGAGCTGTGCCAGCACTTGGGGGTCGGTGATGACGTGGCCCTGGACGATCATGGTCCCGCGATCCGTCTCATAGACGGCCGGGCAGTTCTTGTTCTCGCACCCATCGGTGATCTTGCTCAGCTTCAAGGGAGGGGACTCCTCGTTCGAGAGCCTTGGCCAATTCAAGGGTATTCCTAGAATTTCTAGATGTAAAAGAATATCTGACGATTCTGCACCGTGCGGTCACAGCAACGCGAAGACGACCTGACTGAGCGTCACGCCCACGACGACCGCGAGGCAGTAGGACGCCGCGAGCCACCATGGCACCCCACGCTGTTTCCTGTGCCGCCCAGGTGACCCACAGCGTCGACCGTCGTCGCCACGCTCCGACCCGTCGGGCCGGTCCGCCGTGACGTTCATCCACGGTGGCAGGGGACCGTGTTCGAGGCGGTACTCGACCCGGGGGTTGCCCCGCATCTGATCCAGCATGGCCCTACCGCGCGGGCTGAACCACGGGTCCTCACCCCTCCTACGAACAGCAGCCCCGGGAGCGAACCTCCGGCCCCGGGGCGCGTCGAAGACGGTGCGCATCCGGGGGTTCAACGTCGCCGCGCTCATCGGATCGGCTCCGTCAGTGTGAACTGCGCCCACACGGCGGTGCCGAGGTCCGCGCAGAAGGGGAAGGGGACGACCGGGTAGGTGCCCCAAGCCGACGACAGCGTCTCGATCAGGAACAGGCCGCGCCCCCGGTCGGCCTCCTCCCACTCCCGATCCGTGCGCTGACTCGGGATCTTCGGGCTGCTCTCCCTCGTCCCGTCGTCCACGACCACCAAGCGCAGGGTCCACGGAGTGGGGGCGTACAGGGCGCGGAGGATCCGACCACCGTCCTCGCCGGAGCGGGAGTGCTCGGCGGCATTGGCGAAGGCCTCGCTGGCGCACAAGACGATGGTCTCGGTCAGGTTGGGCAGCTCTGCCAGATCCGTGCGCAGGTCGGCCCGGACTCGCGAGCACTGGGACAGGTCACCCGGATACTCACGTGCGGGCCACCGGTGCCCCTGGACGACGGGCAGCAGCGAGGTCAGGGTCCGCGGCTGTGGAACGATGAGCATGCTGGTATTTCCTTTTCTGCTGGCCACGCCCTGGGAGCGCATTCAACGTTCGCCAGGGCTTTCCTGCTTCAGCGGACGACGTGAACGCGACCACTCGCGCCCGTCGCCTCGGACGCCCGCTCCGACTCCGATGCCGCGTCCGGCTCCCCCACGAGACTCTCCAACAACTCCAGGGACTCCGTCCGGGACAGCGCCTCCCCCTTGAGCGCCTCGAAGAGGTCCGCGTACTCGGCGGTGTGGGTGGGATCGGTGATGAGCTGGCCCGGTCCGCAGGGCGCGGGCACGTACGCGACCAGTCGGTGCGGGCTGAACGAGAGCACCCGGAAGGGTCCGGAGCGGCAGGGGTGCAGCCGGGTGCCGTTCGGGATGACGTGGAGATTCACGTTGTCGAGGCTGACCATGCGGGCCAGGTGCTGGCGCTGTTCGCGCATGGTGCCGGGGGTGCCGATGTTCGCCCTGAGCGCCGACTCGTTCATGACCACGCAGAAGTAGGGCTGGATGCAGGAGTTGTACGACGAGACCCGGACACTCCGGAGCCGGTCCACCTCCGTGGCGGGGAGACTGGCCGCCAGCGGTCGGGCCGCCTCGCCCAAGGCGCGCGTGTAGTCCTCGGTCTGGAAGAACTCGGGGATGACCCCCGGGTTGAACTCGCGGATCTGGGCGGCGTCGCTCTGGAACGCTTCGACCGGCGCGCCCTCGGCCAGGTGGGACTGGATGACCGCCCGCGCCCAGGCGTCCAGCAGCACGCCGCCGCTGCCGATCGCGCGTTCAAGGTAGGCGACCAGGTGCCGGGCCGGGACGTAGTCGCCCGACTCGACACGCCGTACGGTGCCGCCGCAGCACACCTCCCGCTGGGTCAGGTCGTCCGGAGACAGGCCCGCACTCTCACGCGCCGCCCGCACCCGCTCTCCGAACCTGGCCCACTCCAACCTCTCCACACCCTGCTCACTCTTGGACGCGTTCGTCCGAACTTCGTCGGTTCCAGAGCGCACACGCACCATGCTTCCCCCTCAGTCCTGCCGACCACCAACAGATAGAATGAGTGAAGCATTTATTCTCATCGCATGCGAGCACTTCTGCGAGATTGACCTTACGAGACAGCTTCTTCTGGCCGGAAGGTAAGGAACCTGCGTCTTGGGCCTCGCTAGGCTCGCCGCATCACACCGCGAAGCAGGAGGTCTTGTGGGATCGAAACAGCCCACCGTAGCGGGACGCAACCTGGGCTCGGAGCTCCGGTCAATCCGCGTGGCTCGCAAGCTCAGCAGCACCGCCGTCGCGAAGCAGCTCGGGTGGCAGCAGTCCAAGATCTCCAAGATAGAAACCGGCAAACAGGGCATCACGCCCGCAGATGTCTCCGCCCTGCTCGTGGCCTACGGAGTCGTCGGCAACGAGCGAGAACAACTGATCGAAGCGGCGGAGAAGGTCGACGAACCTGGTCTGTGGGAGAAGCAGGACGCGATGTCGCGGGATTCTCGCACCCTCATCAGATTGGAGAGCGAGGCCACCGAGATCGTCAATCTGGAGCCGATCATCATCCCTGGGCTGCTCCAGACGCCGGACTACATCCGGGCGCTGATGAAGGCATGCGGCGTCGCGGACACTGATCTCGAAACCAGGGTTTCCGCCCGCATGGCACGCCAAGCACTCCTGACGCGAGATTCACCACCCCTTCTGGACTTCATCGTCGACGAGTCCGCACTTCGTCGCCCACTACTGCCAGTGCAAGGGATGTCCAGACAACTGCGGCACATCGTCGAAGCCGCTGAACGGCCCAACGTGTCCGTACGTGTACTTCCGTTCGATCTGGGCGGTCACCGCGGGCTCGATGGGTCGTTCATGCTCCTGGGCTTCGACAAGGCAAGGACCGTCGTCCACGTGGAGCACAAGATCTCCACGTTCTTCCTCGAGGATGAGCGGGAGATCGCCTTCTACCGCGAGGAGATCGATAGCCTGAGAGCAACTGCGATGAATCCTGACGAATCATCCGATTTCATTGCGGCCATCGCCCACGAACTCGGCTCCGGACAAGGACCACAGCTATGAACGCGCCATCCCATCACGAAGTCATCTGGCGCAAGAGCTCCTACAGCGGCAGGAACACCAACTGCGTTGAGGTCGCGCCGTCCCCTGTGTCCTTCCGGAAGTCCAGCCACTCACAGGGTGAGGCCGCCTGCGTCGAAGTCGCCGACCTGGCCTGGGGTGCGGCCATGCGCGACACGAAGCACCGCAACCTCGGCTTCCTCGCCTTCGACTCCGCCGAGTGGCACGCCTTCCTCGACACCACCAGGCGCGACACCCTCTGACCCCTCCCCCCCGCTCGCCCCTCCAGGCACACGAACGCCCGGCTGGGGGCACTCCCCCCTGGCCGGGCGTTCGGGAACCGCGCGCGAACTACTTGCGCTTGTTGATCTCCTCGGTCAGCGCCGGGGCGACCGTGTGCAGGTCGCCCACGACACCGAAGTCGGCGAGCTCGAAGATCGGCGCCTCGGGGTCCTTGTTGACCGCGACGATGTTCTTCGAGGTCTGCATGCCCGCACGGTGCTGGATGGCACCGGAGATGCCCAGCGCGATGTACAGGTTCGGGCTGACCGTCTTACCGGTCTGACCGACCTGGAACTGGTTCGGGTACCAGCCCGAGTCCACGGCGGCGCGGGAGGCACCCACGGCGGCGCCGAGCGAGTCGGCCAGGCCCTCCACCACGGAGAAGTCGTCCGAACCCACACCGCGGCCACCGGAGACCACGATCGCGGCCTCGGTGAGCTCCGGGCGGGCACCCTTCTCCTGCACGACGCGCTCGACGACCTTGGCGGTCCTGGCGGCGTCGGAGACGTCCACGGAGACCGCCTCCTCGGCGGCGGCACCGGCCGCGGCCTCGGCCGGGACGGAGTTCGGGCGGACCGCGATGACGGGAACGCCGGTCTTCACCCGGGCGTGCGTGACCGTGGCGCCACCGAAGATGCTGTGCTCGGCCACCAGCTCGGCGTTGACGTCCACGACGTCGGTGAGGACGCCCGACCCCAGCTTCACGGCGGTCCGACCGGCGACCTCCTTGTTCTCGGCGGTGGCCGAGACCAGGATCGCGGCGGCGGACTTCTCCTGCGCCAGCTTGGCCAGCAGCTCGGCCTTGGGAGCCACGACGTAGTCGTTCAGCTCGGCCGGAGCCACGTACACCTTCTCCGCACCGAACTCGGCCAGCGCGGCCTTGCCCGACTCGGCACCGTCACCGACCCACACCGCCGCGGGCTCGCCGATGCGGCGGGCCGCGGTCAGCAGCTCGGTGGTGACCTTCTTGACCTGTCCGTCGACGTGGTCGACGAGGACGAGGACCTCAGCCATAATCCTTGAACCTTCCTGAGTCTCTCGCCTGGCCTACACGAACTTCTTCTCGGCGAGGAAGTCGGCGATCTTCGCGCCGCCGTCGCCCTCGTCCTTGACGATCGTGCCCGCGGCGCGCGGCGGCGCGGCGGCGAAGTCGACGGTCTCGGTGGTGGCGTTCGCCAGGCCGACCCTGCCGGTGTCGATACCCGCGTCGGCGGCCGACTTCTTGTCGACCGGCTTCTTCTTCGCCTGCATGATGAGCTTGAAGGACGGGTAGCGCGGCTCGTTGATCTTCTCGACCACGGAGACGACCGCCGGGAGCTGGGCCTCGACGACGTCGTAGCCGTAGTCGGTCTGACGCTGGATCTTGATGGCGCCGCCGTCGACGTCGACCTTGCCCGCGAGCGTGAGCTGCGGCAGGCCGAGGTACTCGGCGAGCGCGGCGCCGATGACGCCCGTGCGCGCGTCGGTGGACTCGGAGCCGAGGACGACCAGGTCGTACTCGATGGTGCCCAGGGCCTGCGCGAGCGCGTAGGCGGTCTGGAGCGCGTCCGAGCCGTGGATGGCGTCGTCGTTGACGAAGACGGCCTTGTCCGCGCCCATGGACAGGGCCTTGCGGATGGAGTCCGTGGCCTGGTCGGGGCCCATCGTCAGGATGGTGACCTCGCCGCCGTGCTTCTCCTTGAGCAGGAGCGCCTCTTCGATGGCGTACTCGTCGAGCTCGTTGATGACGCCGTCGGACGCTGCTCGGTCGAGCGTCTTGTCATCGGCGTTGAGCTTCCGTTCGGTCGCCGTGTCCGGGACCTGCTTGACCAAAACGACAATCTTCATGGCCGGTGGCCGACCTCCCTGCACTCCATGATCCGCCGTGTGGCGGAGCGGACGCTGGCGCGCCCCGTACTGCCAACAATGCCGAATGCCGTTCGGTCATCCGACGGCGGGTCCGGCGTTCACGTCAACCCCGTCCCGCGGTGTGCTATACCCATATGTTACTGGCTAGTAGCTTCACAACCAACCCGCGCCCCCCGGATCGACTTAGGAATACCTCACCCGACCGGGAGCGCGGAGCCCGGGGGCCCGGAAAACCACGGCTCCACCAGGTCCGCCCTCGCGGCGATACCCCCGGTCGACGCCCTCGGCGCGGTACCCGCGCGGCGCCCCGACAGCCTGGCTCCCGTCCCCCACCTCCCACCATAGGCGGGCGCCTCCGCGCCGCCGCGACCGGCGTCCCGTGGAGGGCCCCGCCCCTACGACGGCGCCCTCCTCCCCCGCGGGGAGAAGGGCGTCCGGGGCGCGGGCGCGCCGGGGCCGTCCGGGCCTAGGAGAACCAGTCCGAGGGGCCGCCGAGCGGAGCCCAGCTGGGCGCGGCGGTCAGCCCGATGGACAGGATGAGCATCATCAGCAGGACCGTCGCGACGACCACGCCGATGTAGAGGTACAGGTTGGTGAACCGCGCGCGCTGGACCAGCCACACCGCCTGGTGGCGGGCGGAACGGCCGCTCGGCATGATGTAGCCCAGCAGCACCATCACGAAGACCGCGAACGCACCGGTCCAGTTGGCCCCCGCGCCCTCGGTCTCGAAGAACTGGGCGTAGACCATCCCGACCAGGATCCCGCCGATCAGGTAGATCAGGCAGAACCCGACCGTGCGCAGGAGCATCCGCCCCAGGGCCCAGGGGAAGCTCAACGCCACGACCATGGTGTCGGAGTCGCGCGGGCCGCGTGTCTGCAAGCGCCGCGCGTGCTCGGCCTTGACCACGTCCAGCGCCGACAGGATCGAGATCACCGCCACACCGAGGGCGAAGCCGAACCACGGGAACCAGAGCGCGACACCGGCCAGCGCCACCATGATCGGGATGAGCGTCAGCGGGTGCATCCGCCATCCGGGGTGGTCGTCGTACTCGTCGTCGTACTCGTCCTCCCCGCCCCGGAAGTAGTCGCCCAGGCGGTCGCTGCGACCGCTCCGGAACCGGCCCAGCAGGCCGCCGCGCTCCTCCTCGTAGTCGCCGTAGTCGTCCCCGTCGAACTCCTGCGTCTGGCGGTGGGAGCGCCCGTCGCGCTCGACCGGCGTCAGGATGTCCCCGAAGTCGCCCTGGCTCAGGGGCGTGTTGAAGAACTGCGTCTGCGGCGCGTCGTTCTCCGGCGCCTCGTAGGTCGTCGTGCGGTTCTCGACCGGCCGGTGCTCCTGCGGGGGCATCATCATGGTCCCCTGCGGGTCTCCCGCGACCGGGTCGAGCATCTGCGTTCCCTGCACGTCATCGCGATCGGGCAGGTCGTCGGGCCGGATCCGCTGGGTCCCCTGGACCCCGCCGGAGGCGTGCGCGGCCTCCTCATGCGGCTCACGGCCGGCGGAGGCCGGCCCCGACAGGTCGTCCGTGGCGTCGTCGGCGTCGTCGCGGCCACGCACGGGCTCGACGGGCTCCGTCCAGGAACTCGCGGTCGACGGCTGCGAGCCGCCGCCGACGGTGTGCGAGGGACTCCACCCGCCCTCGCCCCGGGCCGCGCGGTTGGCGAGGTAGTCCGCGGCCCCTCCGGCAGCGGCACCCGCCGCACCGGCCGCCGCGGCTCCGCCCAGGCCGCCGCCCGGGTCCCCGAGGTCGTCCACGGGCGCGTTGTACACGGTGTGGTTGCCGGTCAGACCGGTGGATCCGACACCCGTCTCCTCGGTCCAGGGCAGGTCCAGGTTGAGCTGTCCGGTCCGCTCGACCAGCTCCGCGGCGTTGGGACGGCGGGCCATGTCCCGGGAGACCGCGGCGGCGACCAGCGGGCGCAGCGCCTCGTGCGTCCCGTCCATGTCGATCTCGCCGTTGAGGATGCGGAAGAAGATGACCTCGAAGGACCCCGCGCCGTAGGGCGGCCGCCCGGTGGAGGCGAAGGCGACCGTTCCGCCCCAGGCGTGGATGTCGGTGGCCGGGCCCAGGTCGGTCCCCTCGATGACCTCGGGCGACAGGTAGCTGGGCGTCCCGACGAAGGTGCCGGTCTGGGTCAGCTTGGCCCCGTCGACCGCGTGCGCGATACCGAAGTCGATGACGATCGGCTCACCGTTGGAGATGATCACGTTGCCGGGCTTGAGGTCCCGGTGGATCACGTCCACGGCGTGGATGTCCTTGATCGCCCGGGCGAGCCCGGCGACGAAGCGCGTCAGCGCCCGGCCGCGCAGCGGACCGTGGTCGGTGACCGTCGCGTCCAGTGTGGGTCCGGGAATGTACTCCGTGACGACCCACGGCAGCTCGGCCTGGGTGTCCGCGTCGATGACCTCGGCCACGTTGGGGCTCTGCACCCGGCGCATGGTCTCGACCTCGCGCGCGAGGCGGGCGCGGGCGATGTGGTCACCCGCGACCTCGGGCTTGAGAACCTTCACCGCGACGAACTGATCGGTCCGGGGGTCCTCGGCCTGGTACACCACGCCCATGCCGCCCTGCCCGATGCGGCGACGGATCACGTAGTGGCCGATGCGCTCCGGCAGCTCCTCACCCGTGGGGAAACCTGCCGACATTGCCATCGAGAACTCATCCCCTCAAAAGACCGCATTCCGCCTCGTCCAGCCTATCGGTCGGGGGGATGGGTCGTCGTTGGCTCGTGGACCCGTCCAGGGCCCGTGTGGTCTTTTCGCTACCGCCGGGGTGTGGGGGCTCCGGCGCTCCGCCCCACGGTCCGTCGCCGGAGGGGACCACCACGAGTATGACGGAAGATCAGCGCGATCGGTTCCCGTCCGATCCCCGGTCCCCGGCCGGGGCGACGGCACCGGACGTGCTCCGGTGACCGCCGCCCGCGCGCCGGGGCACGGGCGGCGACGCGCCGTCAGCGCCCCGAGAACTCGGCCTTGCCCGGACCCCGCTCGATGAAGCTGCGCATGCCGCTCTTCTGGTCCTCGGTCGCGAACAACCCGGCGAAGTGCAGGCGCTCGATCTCCAGGCCGCTGTCCAGGTCGGTCTCCAGCCCCCGGTCGACGGTCTCCTTGGCGGCGGCCAGGGCCACCGCCGGGCCCTCGGAGTAACGGGAGACCCTGGCCACGGCCGCGGAGTAGACCTCCTCGTCCGCGACGACCTCGTCCACCAGGCCGATCTCCAGGGCCTCGTCGGCCCGTACGTGGCGGCCGGTGAAGATGAGGTCCTTGGCCTTGGCCGGGCCGATCAGGCGCGGCAGGCGCTGGGTGCCGCCCGCCCCCGGGATGACGCCGAGCGTGATCTCGGGCAGGCCCAGCTTCGCCTTGGCCCCGGCGACCCGGAAGTCCGCGGCCAGCGCGAGCTCGCAGCCGCCGCCGAGCGCGTAACCGCTCACGGCCGCCACGACCGGCTTGGGGATGCGGGCCACGGCGGTCAGGGCGTTCTGGAGGCCGCGCGAGTACTCCAGCATCTGGGCGTGGGTGAGATGCGCCATCTCCTTGATGTCGGCACCTGCCACGAAGGCGCGCTCCCCGCCGTAGAGCACCACGGAGCGCACGGCGGCGTCCGTGGACACCGCGGCCGCGGCCTCCGCGATCTCGCCGGTCACCTTCGCGTTCAGCGCGTTGAGCGCCTTGGGCCGGTCCACCCTGATCACGGCGACCGCCGGGTGCTCCTGGTCGGTCTCCACGCGCACGAACTCGCCCACGGGTTCCACCTCATTCGTTCGACGACGATGTCTCGGGGCCGGGGCGCGTCCAGCGGACACCTGCTCCGCTGCGCGGCGCCCCGGCGGTTACTTGGACTACCTATCACCCGGGTCAGGAGAAGAGCAGCACCAGGGTCCCCAGAGATCCGGAGACCGCGTACGCGGCCACGAGCAGCGCGGGCGCGGCCACCAGCAGCGCCGTGTCCGCGCGGCGCCAGTGGCTGGTCCTGGCCCGGGAGCGGGGGCCGGTACCGAACGCGCGCGCGTCCATGGCGGTGGCCAGCAGCGTTCCGGTCCGGATCGAACGCACCAGCAACGCGAACAACCGACCGAAGAACAGCGGAACCGCCCGGAGCGGATTGCGTCCGGCCTCCAGTCCGCGCGCCCGCCGCGCCAGGCTGATGGTGCGCCACTGGTGGGCGAGCAGCGGGATGAGCCGCAGGGCCGCCAGCACGCCCATCGCGGGCCGCTCCGGCAGGCGCAGCCGCTGGACGAGTCCGTCCGACATCTCGGTGGGGTCGCTGCTGGCCGCGGCCAGCAGCCCCGGCAGGGCGATCGCCAAAAGCCGGACCGCGGCGCCCACCGCCCCCTCCGCGCCGTGCTCGCCGTACAGGTAGTTGACCAGCCCGCTGGACAGGCCCATGAGGAGGAAGGGGCCGCCCAGGACGAGGAGGGTGCGCCGGTCGATCCCGCTGAAGGGCACCGACAGCAGCACCACGGCCAGCACGACGCCTCCGGTGACCGCGTCCACGGCGGGCACCAGCCCCAGGGCGAGGATCAGGGCGGCCAGGAGCTTGGCCGCCGGGTTGAGTCCCGTCATCCAGTACCGGGCGCCGCCGTCCTCGGGCACGTCCAGGGTCATCGCGTCGCCGTCCGCGCCGCGCGCAGGGCCGACCTCACGTCCGGCGCTCACTCGCTGCCCCCTTCCCGTTCGGCACCGACCCGCGGCGCGTCCGTCCCCGGAGGACGGCCGCCGGACACGGTGGTACGCACCCTCCCGCCGGCCACGAGCACGCGCGTGTCGGTCAGGTGCCGCAGCAGCAGTTCGTCGTGGGTGGCCATGAGCACGGACCGCCCCTCGGCCCGCAGGGCCCCCAGCAGCTCCACGAGCTCCGTCCACGTCCGCGTGTCCTGGCCGAAGGTCGGCTCGTCCAGGGCCAGGACGTCCGGGGCGTGCGCGGGACCGGAGCTGAGCGCGGTGGCCACCGACAGGCGGCGTTTCTCCCCGCCGGAGAGCGTGTAGGGGTGCACGTCGGCGAGCCTGGTCAGGCGCAGCCGCTCCAGCAGCTCGTCGACCCACGTGTCGGCCGCGCCCCGCTCCATGCCCGCCCGCAGCGGGGCGAACAGCAGCTCCTCGCGGACCGTGGGCGTGACGAACTGGTCCTCGGCGTGCTGGAAGACCGTACCCACGTGCCGTGCCAGGCGGCGGGCGGGCCAGCGCCGCAGCGGACGCCGGTCGGCCTCGGCCAGCGGACCGCGCGGGAGCACCGCGCCGCGGTACGGCCTGCTCAGCCCCGCCAGCATCATCAGCAGCGTCGACTTGCCGGCGCCGTTGGGTCCGGTCAGCGCCGTGGCGGTCCCGGCCGTCACGGACAGGTCGACCCCCGACAGCACCGTGCGCGGCGCCGCCGAGCGCGCGCCCAGTTCGAACGGGGTGCGCGCGGTGACGCCGACCGCCTCCAGCAGGGGGGAGCCGCCTGCCCCCGGGGGCAGGTCCGGTTCGGGCTCCTCACCGGGGATCCACACCCCCTGGTCGGCCAGGGATCGGCCGTGCTCGGCGAAGACCTCGCCGGGCTCGCCGTCCGCGATCACCCCGCCGCCCGGCTCCAGGACCACGACCCGGTCCACCAGGTCCACGACGTCGGCCACCCGGTGCTCGACCAGGACGAGCGTCGCCTCGGTCTCGGCCAGGAGCCGCTGGAGGACACCGCGCACCAGCGCGGCGCCGTCGGGGTCGAGGTTGGCGGTGGGCTCGTCCAGGAGCAGCAGTCGCGGGCGCATCGCCAGGGCCCCCGCGATGACCAGGCGCTGCTTCTCGCCGCCGGACAGGGCTCCGGTCGAGTGGCGCCGTCCGTAGGGGAAGCCCACCTCGTCGAGGGAGGCGTCGACGCGCGGCCAGATCAGGCCGGGGTCCACACCGAGGTTCTCCAGGCCGAAGGCGACGTCGTCCCCGGCCCGCGCCATCACCAGCTGCGTCTCGGGGTCCTGGCTGACCAGTCCGACCAGGCCGCGCCGCCGGTCGGCGGGTTCGCCGTCCACCAGCAGGGTGCCCTCCTGGTCGCCGCTGATGGCGCTGTCGGGGCCGGTGAGCCCCGCGAGGGAGTGCAGCAGGGTCGACTTGCCCGCCCCGGAGGCGCCCAGGAGGAGGACGCGTTCGCCGGGTTCGATGGTCAGATCGACACCGCGCAGGGCGTGGGAGTCCCGGCCGGAGTGCTGCCAGCCCCAGCCGGAGAGCTCGACGCGCGCGCCGGGCCCTCCAGCCGGGTGGAGGCGCTCACCCATCCCGCTCAGCCCTTGGCCGACGGGAAGGGGGCCAGCGCGCCGGTCCTGGCGAGCGCGGTGGTGATCAGGCGGGCGCCGACTCCGGCGATGACGGCGGCGCTGACGATGACGATGGCGCCGTAGGCGAGCTTGAACTCGATCGGCCAGGCGACGTTGTAGGTGATGTTGTCACGGATGGCGGGGGAGATACCGGCGACGGCGGCGGCGAGGACGGCCACACCCATGCCCCAACGGCGGTAGCCGAAGGCCAGGAAGACCAGCTCGGGCAGGATGCCCTGGAGGGCGCCGTCGAGGATGACCATGATCCCCCACTGGGTGCCCAGCACGGCCGAGACGGAGGCGGCGGCGATCGAGGTGAGGAGGGCGGCGCCGGGCTTGCGGATGATGAGGCCGCCCAGGACCCCGGAGATCAGCCACATGCCGTAGACGACCGCCTGCCCGGGCGGGAAGCCCACGAACAGCGGGGTCGTGACGGTCCACACGATGTTCCACAGCCAGAAGACGACGCCGATCGCGACGCCGATGACGGCGGCGACCACGATGTCGACCGTCCGCCAGCCGCGGATCCCGCTGACGAGGCCCTGCTTGTATCCGGTCCAGCCGGTGTCGGTGCTCATTCCTGTCCCTTCGTCGGGTGACGAGGGGCCATGCGGCCAAGAGCGTCCCGGCGGGCGTGCCGCGCGCACCGTGCGAACACCGGTGCGCGGGAGACACGCCACCGGTGACGGTTCCTACGACTTCCTTCGCTGGCATTACCCAGATCAGGTGTGTAAGGGTCTGCGGCGACGGTGCCGCACTCTCAGCGCTCATGCGCTCCCCTGTCGGTTGTGCACCATTATGCGACACATACTGCCTGGTAGTGACACGCACCACCCGGCTCGTGGCGTCAGCCGACCTCGCCGGGCCCACCCACCGTCTCCGGCGGCCGTCCGGATCCCCGGCCGCCACGGCGTTCCCGGCTCCGACGGCAGCGGGTACCGTGCCGCGGGCGTCCGTTGAGGACGTGACGGGCCCAAGCCCACGGCCTACCCGTCACCGTCCTCTCCGTCCTCCTCCTCGTCCCCGTCGCCGGAGGCCTCGGCGTCAGGGTCGCCGAACGCCGCGGGCGAGGCCGCGAACCCCTCCGCCGGGAGCGACGCCGTCGCCCCGCTCATCGTGTCCCGCCAGATCGGACCGGGCACGGTTCCGCCGTAGACGATCCCGTAGTACCGACCGCCGATGGTCACCCCCTGGAGCGGGTGGCGCTCACCGCCCCGCACGTCTCCGACCGCCACCGCCGCGGCCAGGTTCGGCGTGTACCCCGCGAACCACGCGTAGGCGGCCCCGTCGGTCGTGCCCGTCTTGCCCGCGGCCGGACGCCCGATACCGAGACCGCCCGCCGTGCCTCCGTTGAACGGCTCCTGGAGCAGGTGGTTCACCCCGTCGGCCACCCGCTGGCCGACCGTGCGCTCGCACGCGGCCTCGACCGGGATCTCCTCGTGGCCCTCCTCCCCCGGTCGGCCGACGACCACGGCGCCGACCGGTACCGGGGCGCAGTGCACGCCCCGGGCGGCGAACGTGGCGTAGGCGGCGGCCAGGGTGAGCGGGGAGACCTCCTGGTCCCCCAGGGTGAACGAACTCCACACCCCCAGCGGCTGCCCGTCGGCGCGGTGGACACCCGCGCGCTCGGCCATCGTCGCGGTCTCGCACAGCCCCACCCGGCGCTGGAGCTGCGCGAAGTAGGTGTTCACCGACCCCCGGGTCGCGGTGACCATGGTGTGCGTGCCCGAGTTGCTCTCGCCCGCGTTGCGCACGCTCCACGGTTCCATCCGGGCGCCGTCGCAGTTCGTCAGACCGCTGATCGTCTTGTTTCCGGGCGACCGAAAACTGGTCCCGTAACCCATGCCCTCGTCGAGCGCGGCGGCGAGGGTGAACGTCTTGAACGTCGACCCGGCCTGGTAACCGGTGGTCCCGCCGTCACGCCGGTCGACCGCGAGGTTGATGGCGGTCGTCCCCGGATCGTTCTCGTCGAAGCCGTACCGCAGGTTCTGGGCGAGCGCCCTCACCTGCCCGGTACCGGGTTCGACGAGCGCCTGGGCGGCGAAGCGCGTGGACCCGTCGTGGGGCACGTGGCGGTCGACCGCCTCCTGGGCCGCCTCCTGCATGTCCGCGTCCAACGTGGTCCGGACGGTCAGTCCGCCCTGGCGCAGCACGCGCAGCCGTTCCTGCTCGGTGTCGCCGAGCACGTCCGTGCGCCGCAGCCAGCGCATGACGTAGTCGCAGAAGAACGGGTACTCGCTGTGGTAGCAGCTCCCGCCGCGCGGTGTCGGATCCAGGCCGAGGTCCCGGGCCGCGTACCGGTCCGCCTCCTCCCGGCTCAGCTCCCCCACGGCCACCATCCGGCCCAGGACCAGGTCGCGCCGCCCCCGGGCGGCCTCGGGGTTGGTCAGCGGATCGTAGTACGACGGTGCCCGCACCAGCCCGACCAGCAGCGCGGCCTGCGCCGGGTCGAGGTCGGCGGCGGGGACGGAGAAGTACCGCCGCGCGCCCATCTCGATCCCGTGCGCGCCGGCGCCGAAGTAGGCGAGGTTGAGGTAGCCCTCCAGGATCTCGTCCTTGGTCAGCCGCCGTTCCAGGCCGATCGCGTACCGGAGCTCGACCAGCTTGCGGGCGAGGCTCCGCTCGCTCGCCCTGGCGGCCTCCCCCTCGTTGTCCGCCGTCTCGATGAGCAGGTTCTTCACGTACTGCTGGGTGATGGTGGAGCCGCCCTGCGTGTGACCCATGGAGGTGAGCACGGCCGCGCGCAGGACACCCTGCGGGTCGAAGCCGTGGTGCTCGTGGAAGCGGTCGTCCTCGACCGCGAGCAGTGCCGCGGGAACCCACGGGCTGATCTCGTCGAGCGGGACCACCTCGCGCTCACGCTCGGCGATCTCGGCGAACGGCCGACCGTCGGTGTCGGTGAGCACGACCCGCTCCGACAGACGGGGCACCTCCAGGTCGTCGGGCATCGCCATGAAGAGGGCGGCGGTGTCGCGACCGACGATCCCCGCCGGCCCGACCCACGGCAGCACCAGGGCGGCCACCAACAGGCCGGCCACCACCGCGACCCCGACCAGCCGTGCGAGAGCGCGCGCTCCCTCCACGCGCGATGCTGCCCTCCGGATCGACCCCGTCACGTCGCCCCCTCACGCCGTGTGGCGCCCGCCCCCGCTCGGCGGGGGACGGGTACTGCGCCGACCACCCTCCCAAGGGACCCGCAAAGGGAGGACCGGCATCCAGGGCGTGTCCCAGAAAAGCTTCCCCAATCCATGGCAAAGCTCCCATATCGAACATCAGAGACACATCATCGCAATCTCCGCAACACCCGGGAAGCACAAGTGAAAAGACTCGATATCAAGAGAGATCACGCGCAGAGCGGCCCGGCATCACGAACGAACCGAATCCGATGCACGCGCTTTCAGGGGGACACGCCGGACTCCTGGGGATGTCCGGAATGCGAGCCGACAAACCAGGGACGCATTCGATCATCCCTACCCAGCACGACGCGGAGCGCAACACGACCGTGGAGTTTTCCGACTTTTCTCCAGAGAACCATGCGAAACACCCACAGAGACCCCTGCATCGACTGTTGCGCTATGCACTGTTTGCGAAGTTTGCCCAGGTGAAACCCGCCAAATACCAGGCATGCCTCCGAACGACCAGTGTGACGAGGATCACAGAAATTATCCGGCCCCGACACTCCGCCAAACCCCACAGGAGGGCAGACGATAGACAGCGGAGGGCACCGAAGCCGCAATCCGGACAGTTTTGCCCGGCCTCTTCGTTAACGCTGCCTTTCCTCGTATTAACTGCACGTTATTTCGATCTCAAACCCAGCCTCCCGCAGTCCACAACGCCCGAACCACGACAATTACGGTGTAGCCAGTGATCGGACGCCTGCCCATACTTGACATCTCTCCGGACAACGATCTCGGACCCGTGAAAGCCGTTCCAGGTGAACGCTTCACCGTGGCGGCGACGGTCGTCCGCGAGGGGCACGACTCCCTCGCCGCGGGCGTCGTCCTCCACTCACCCGAGGGCCGCCGCGAGGCACTCGTGCCCATGCGCGAACACGCCCCCGGCACCGATCGCCACGAGGCCGAGATCAGCCTGCCCACCGAGGGCGGCTGGGCCTTCTCCGTCGAGGCGTGGACCGAGCCCTTCACCACCTGGCACCGGGCGGCCCAGGTCAAACTCCCCCTGGACCAGGACACCGACCTGGTGCTGGAGGAGGGCGCGCGCATCCTCGCCCGCGCCGCCCGCCGCGTCCCCCGCACACCCGCGCTGGCCAGGGCCGCGAAGGTCCTGCGCGACACCTCGCTGCCGCCCCTGGAGCGCCTCGCCTCCGCCGTGACACCCGAGGTCCTCGCCTGGATGGCCGACCACCCCGTCCGCGAACTCGTCACCCGCTCCAGGCGGACCCGGGTCGTCGTGCACCGCGAACGCGCGCTCTTCGGCTCCTGGTACGAGTTCTTCCCCCGGTCCGAGGGCGCGCAGGTCGACACCGCCCCCGGGCACGAGCGCTCGGGCACCTTCGCCAGCGCCGCCAAGCGACTGCCCGCCATCGCCGACATGGGCTTCGACGTGGTCTACCTGCCGCCGATCCACCCGGTGGGCGGCACACACCGCAAGGGCGCGAACAACGCGCTGACCGCGCAGCCCGGCGAACCCGGTTCGGTCTGGGCGGTCGGTTCGGCCGACGGAGGGCACGACGCCGTCCACCCCGATCTGGGCACCCTCGCCGACTTCGACGCGTTCGTCGCCGAGGCGGCCGAGCACGGCATGGAGATCGCCCTGGACCTGGCGTTGCAGTGCTCTCCCGACCACCCCTGGGTCACCGAGCACCCCGAGTGGTTCACCCACCGCGCCGACGGCTCCATCGCCCACGCCGAGAACCCGCCCAAGAAGTACCAGGACATCTACCCGCTCTGCTTCGACACCGACCCCGACGGCCTGTACACCGAGATCCTGCGCGTCGTGCGGCACTGGATCGACCACGGCGTGCGGATCTTCCGGGTCGACAACCCGCACACCAAACCGGTCGCCTTCTGGGAGCGCCTGCTCGCGGACGTCGCCCGCGAGCACCCCGACGTCCTCTTCCTGGCCGAGGCCTTCACCCGCCCGGCCATGCTCCGGACCCTGGCCAAGGTGGGCTTCCACCAGTCCTACACCTACTTCACCTGGCGCAACGGCAAGGAGGAGCTCCAGGGCTACCTCACCGAGCTCAGCCAGGAGACGGCCCACTACCTGCGGCCCAACCTCTTCGCCAACACACCCGACATCCTGCACGCCTACCTCCAGCACGGCGGGCGGCCCGCCTTCGCCGTCCGCGCGGTCCTGGCGTCACTGCTCTCGCCGACCTGGGGGATCTACTCCGGGTTCGAACTGTGCGAGAACACGCCCGCCGCCCCCGGCAGCGAGGAGTACCTGGACTCGGAGAAGTACCAGTACCGCCCCCGCGACTGGGCCGCCGCGGAGGCCGCCGGAACCACCCTGAGCGGGCTGATCAGCACACTCAACCGGCTCCGCCGCGAGCACCCGGCCCTGCGTGAACTGCGCAACCTGCGCTTCCACCACGTCGACCGCCCGGAGCTGCTCTGCTTCTCCAAGCACCGACCCGGTGAGCGCCCCGGAGACCCCGACGACCTGGTCGTCACGGTCGTCAACCTCGACCCGCACCACACCCGCGAGGCGACGGTGCACCTGGACCTGCCGTCCATCGGCCGCACCTGGGAGGAGGAACTCACGGTGACCGACGCGCTGTCCGGCCGCACCCACGTCTGGGGCGCGGACAACTACGTCCGCCTCGACCCGGCGATCGCCCCCGCGCACGTCTTCACCACCACCGGCAGATAGCGGCCCCGGACGCAGGGGGGTCGGCCGCCGCGCCGGCCCCCGGTCCGGAACGCCCCGTGATCAGATGTCGAACCTTTCTTGGTGGGGAGCAGTTGATGAGCACAGACGAGCCCGGACCCGGCGGAGACGCCCAGCACGGTCCGCTCGCCCCAGCCACCGGGGCCGCCACCGGCCCGCTCATGTCCTCGGGCGGTACCGGTGACCCCCACTGGTACAAGCACGCCGTCTTCTACGAGGTACTCGCCCGCGGTTTCTTCGACTCCAACGGCGACGGGACCGGAGATCTGGCCGGCCTGGTACAGAAACTGGACTACCTCCAGTGGCTCGGCATCGACTGCGTCTGGCTGCTGCCGATGTACCAGTCGCCGCTGCGCGACGGCGGATACGACATCTCGGACTACTTCACGATCCTCCCGGAGTTCGGCACCACGGCCGACTTCGTGGAACTCCTCGACGAGGCGCACCGGCGCGGCATCCGCGTCATCACCGACCTGGTCATGAACCACACCAGCGACCGGCACCCGTGGTTCCAGGCCTCCCGCACCGACCCCGACGGACCCTACGGCGACTTCTACGTGTGGTCGGACACCGACGACCGCTACGACGAGGCGCGCATCATCTTCGTCGACACCGAGACGTCCAACTGGACCTACGACGAGGTCCGCGGCCAGTACTACTGGCACCGCTTCTTCTCCCACCAGCCCGACCTCAACTTCGAGAACCCGGCGGTCCAGGAGGCGATCCTGGAGGTCCTTCGCTACTGGCTCGACCTGGGCATCGACGGCTTCCGCCTGGACGCGGTGCCCTACCTGTACGAGCGCGAGGGCACCAACTGCGAGAACCTGAAGGAGACCCACGAGTTCCTCAAACGGGTGCGCTCCGAGGTGGACCGCCTCTACCCCGACCGCGTCCTGCTGAGCGAGGCCAACCAGTGGCCGTCCGACGTCGTCGACTACTTCGGCGACTTCGGGTCCGGCGGCGACGAGTGCCACATGAACTTCCACTTCCCGCTCATGCCGCGGATGTTCATGGCGGTGCGCCAGGAGCAGCGCTTCCCGATCTCGGAGATCCTCGCCCAGACACCGCCGATCCCACGCAACTGCCAGTGGGCGATCTTCCTGCGCAACCACGACGAGCTGACCCTGGAGATGGTCACCGACGAGGAGCGCGACTACATGTACTCCGAGTACGCCAAGGAACCCCGCATGCGCGCCAACGTGGGGATCCGCAGGCGGCTCGCCCCGCTGCTGGACAACGACCGCGACCAGATCGAACTGTTCACCGCCCTGCTGCTCTCGCTGCCCGGCTCGCCCGTCCTGTACTACGGCGACGAGATCGGTATGGGCGACAACATCTGGCTCGGCGACCGCGACGCGGTACGCACGCCCATGCAGTGGAGTTCGGACCGCAACGCCGGTTTCTCCCGGGGTGACCCCGCCAGGCTCTACCTGCCGCTGATCATGGACCCGGTCTACGGCTACCAGGCGCTCAACGTCGAGTCCCAGCGCGACAACCCCGGCTCGCTGCTGCACTGGACCCGGCGCATGATCCAGATCCGCAAGCGCCACCCCGTGTTCGGTACCGGTGAGTTCACCGAACTCAACGCCACCAACCCGAGCATCCTGGCGTTCATCCGCGAGCACGGCGACGACCGGATGCTGTGCGTCAACAACCTCTCCCGGTTCCCGCAGCCGGTGGAGCTGGACCTGTCCCAGTACACCGGGGTCAGCCCGGTGGAGTGCGTCGGCGGCGTGCGGTTCCCGGAGATCGGGGAGCTCCCGTACCTGCTCACCCTGCCCGGGCACGGCTTCTACTGGTTCCAGCTGCCCGCCGAGACCTCGGCGGTGCCGGACGGGAGAGACCACGACGGTGTGCCGTCCTACGGTCTGCCCGCAGCCGGAATCCGTGTCCGGGCCACCGACGGCGCCCCGGCCGGACGGACGGTCCCCGACCGGCGGGCGGGACACCACACCACAGTCACCACGACGCCCAGTACTCCGGCGGGTCGTGTCTCCGCGCGCCACGGGGGTGCCGCCGACGCTCCCGCGTGGGCCGCCGCCCCCGTCACGGGTCCCCCGGACCCGGTCGCGGAGCGCTCCGACAGGGGTGGCGGCGGGAAGGGAAACAGGCCGAGCTGACATGTCGAAACTCGAAGAACTCCTGGCCGCCTGGCTGCCCCGGCAACGGTGGTTCTCCGGGAAGGGCGTCCCCATCCACGACCTGCGCGTCGCGAGCAGGCACACCCTGGTGTCCGCACGCGGAGACGGCCCCGGCCTGGACGTGGTCGTCGTCGAGGCGGAGCAGCGCGGCCTCCGTTCCCGCTACCAGGTGCTGCTGGGCTCACGGACGCCGCGCTCCCTGCCCGGGGAACTGGCCGCCGAGACCATCGGCGTGTGCCGCGTGACGGGCGGGCGCCCGCGCGCGGTCTACGACGCCTCGCACGACCGGGAGTTGACCGCGGTCCTGCTCGAACGGTTCGCCGCCCCGACCTGTCCCGGAAACAGGGGCGGGGTCCGGTTCCGGACGCTTCCCGGGGCCCCGATCCGGGTCGGCGCGCACGGCCGGGTCCTCACCGGTGAGCAGTCCAACACGTCCCTGGTCTTCGGGGAGGACTACGTCCTGAAGACCTTCCGCCGACTCTGGCCGGGGCACAACCCCGACCTGGAACTGACCATGGCGCTGACCGGCTCACCGTACGTCGCGCGCACGTGCGGCTGGATCGAGGCGGATCTGCCCGGCCACCAGGAGCCCACCACACTGGCGATGCTCCAGTCCTACGTCCCGCAGGCCACGGACGGCTGGGTGCTGGCCACCAGGAACGTCAGGGCACTGGTGGGCGGCTCCCCCGCCGACGGTGAGAACGCGTTCACCGGGGAGGCCGAGCGGTTGGGCCGGACCACGGCCGAGGTACACGGCTCCCTGGCACGGGCACTGCCCACGGACGTGCTGTCGGCGACCTCGGTCTCCGAGCTCGCCGAGGCGATGATCGAACGCCTGGCCGTGGCCAGCGGGGAGGTACCGGAACTGGCGGAGTACGCGCCGCGGGTGATGGCGGCCTACACCGACTTCGCCCGGTCGGACGAGCCGCTGCCGGTCCAGCGCATCCACGGCGACTACCACCTGGGGCAGGTGATCCGCACGGCGTCCGGATGGGTGCTGTTGGACTTCGAGGGCGAACCCACGGTGTCCGTGCGGGAGCGCCAGCGGCTGACCAGTCCCCTGCGGGACGTGGCCGGGATGCTCCGCTCCTTCGACTACGCCGCCGGCTACCTGCTCGTCCGGCACCCGGACGACCCCGGGTTGGAGTGGGCCGCCCGCTCCTGGGCCCGGAACAACAGGGCCGCGTTCTGCGCGGGGTACGCCGACGCGGGCGGCCTCGACCCGGACGAACACCTCACCGCGCTGCGGGCCTTCGAGTTCGACAAGGCCGTGTACGAGGTGCTGTACGAGGCGCGGAACCGGCCCGACTGGCTGCGGGTACCACTCGACTCCATCGCCGCGGCCGTCTCGGCCGACGCGGCGGCCGCCGCACCGCCCGTGCCCGGCTGATCCGGGCGCGGGCCCCTTCGGTGTCCGTACCGAAGGGGACCGGTATCCGCACGGCGACCGGCCGCCACCCCGCTCCGGGGTGGCGGCCCCGCGCGGTGCCACCCACCCGACCGACCACCACGACCACGACGGAGCCGTCTTGACCACGCCCCGCAGGCAACCGCGCCCGCGCACCCGACCGACCACCACCGCCCAGGCCGAGGGCGGCCGAGGCCCCACGACCGCCCGCCGGCCGCGCACCGCGAAGCCCGGCCCTGAACTCCTCGCCGGCCTGGACCGGGTGGTGGACGGGCACCACCACGACCCGCACTCGCTGCTGGGGGTGCACACCACGGGCCGGAACACGGTCGTGCGAGCCCTGCGCCCGGGCGCGCTGGAGGTGCACGCGGTCCTGCCCGACGGCACCCGTGTCGCCCTCGACCACCTGCACCGGGGTGTGTTCGCGGGCAGGGTCACGAAAACCGCCCTGGGGTCCCCGGCCGACTACCGGATCGCCGCGCGCTACGAGGCCGACGGCCCCGAGCACGTGACCGCCGACCCCTACCGGTTCACCCCCACCCTGGGCGACCTCGACCTGCACCTGATCGGCGAGGGGCGGCACGAGGAGCTGTGGCGCGCGCTGGGCGCCCATGTCCGCACGGTCGACACCCGCATGGGCGAGGTGTCCGGCACCGGATTCGCGGTGTGGGCGCCGGACGCGCGCGGGGTCCGCCTGACCGGGGACGTCAACCACTGGAACGGCGTCGGCCACCCCATGCGGAGCCTGGGGGCCAGTGGCGTGTGGGAGCTGTTCGTGCCCGGCATGGGCGACGGCGACCTGTACAAGTTCCAGGTGCTGGGCGCCGACGGACACTGGCGCGACAAGGCCGACCCGATGGCGCGCCGGACCGAGCTGCCGCCGTCGACGGCGTCGATCGTGACCGTGTCCTCGCACACGTGGGGCGACCAGACGTGGATGGCCGAGCGCAAGGGCACGGAGCCGCACCGCGCGCCGATGAGCGTGTACGAGGTGCACCTGGGGTCGTGGCGGCCGGGGCTGGGCTACCTCGAACTGGCGGAGCAGCTCGTCGGGTACGTCACCGACATGGGCTTCACCCACGTGGAGTTCATGCCCGTCTCGGGATACCCGTTCGACGGCTCCTGGGGTTACCAGGTGACCTCCTACTACGCGCCCACGCCGCGCTTCGGGTCGCCGGACGAGTTCCGGTACCTGGTCGACGCGCTGCACCGGGCCGGCGTGGGTGTGCTGCTGGACTGGGTCCCCGCGCACTTCCCCAGGGACGAGTGGGCGCTGGCACGGTTCGACGGCAGCGCGCTGTACGAGCACCCGGACCCGCGCAGGGGCGAGCACCCCGACTGGGGGACCCTGATCTTCAACTACGGACGCACGGAGGTGCGCAACTTCCTCATCGCCAACGCGCTGTACTGGCTGGAGGAGTTCCACGTCGACGGGCTGCGGGTGGACGCGGTCGCGTCGATGATCTACCTGGACTACTCGCGCGACTCCGACCGGTGGGAGCCCAACGTGTTCGGCGGTCGGGAGAACCTGGAGGCGATCGACTTCCTCAAGGAGCTGAACACGACCGTCTACCGCCGCAACCCGGGTGCGGTGATGATCGCGGAGGAGTCGACGGCCTACACGGGCGTGACCCGGCCGGTGGACCACGGAGGGCTCGGCTTCGGGCTCAAGTGGAACATGGGGTGGATGCACGACACCCTGGAGTACGTCAAGAAGGAGCCGATCCACCGGCAGTACCACCACGACGAGGTCACCTTCTCGATGGTGTACGCCTACAGCGAGAACTACGTGCTCCCGCTGTCGCACGACGAGGTCGTGCACGGGAAGCAGTCGCTGCTGAACAAGGCCCCCGGCGACGAGTGGCAGCGGACGGCGACCGTGCGCGCACTGCTGGGGTACATGTGGTCGCACCCCGGCAAACAGCTGCTGTTCATGGGTGGGGAGATCGCCCAGGGGGACGAGTGGTCGCACGAGGCCGGGGTGCCGTGGTGGCTGCTCCAGTTCGACCACCACGCGGGGGTGCAGCGGCTGGTCCGGGCGCTCAACGACACCTACCGCCCGCGCCCGGCCCTGTGGTCGCTGGACACCGACCCGGCCGGGTTCCGGTGGCTGGACGGCGGTGACCGCGAGGGGAACACGCTGTCGTACCTGCGCCACGGCGAGGACGGGTCGGTGCTGGCCTGCGCGGTGAACTTCTCGCCGGTGCCGCGCCCGGGCTGGCGGGCGGGGTTGCCGGTCGGAGGACGGTGGAACTGCGTGCTCAACTCCGACGACCCGAGGTTCGGCGGTTCGGGGCACCCCGCACCGGCCCACGTCACCGCCGAGGAACGGGGATGGCACGGCCAGCCGTTCTCCGCGGAACTGACGCTGCCGCCGCTCGGCGCGGTGTGGTTCGAGCCCGAACGGTAGGCCGCGGTCGTCGACCACCGCCGGGGGCGCCTGCCGCCCCCGGCGCCGGAACCGTGGGGTGGGACGGCCCCGGCGCCCACCCGTCACGGTCGAGTCCAACGGAGCGGGGAGCCCATGCGCGAACGAGCGATCCCACTCGCGGCCGCCGTCCTGAGCGGCCTCCTCGTGGGTTTCCTGTCGGCGACGAGCAACCAGGTCGCGCCCGACGGTCTGGTCGACCACACGGTGTGGAGCGCGACCGCCCAGTACGCGGGCGGGGTGGCCAACAGCCTGGTCGTCTGGTTCTGGGTTCCCTTCGCGCTCGGTCGGCTGGAACCCGACTCGAACGGCTGGGCGGGCGCGCTGGGAGCGGTCTTCATGGCGACCGCGTTCGTCACGCACGACGTGCACGGACGGCTGCACGCGGACGCGGTACCCGGTGCCGGGACCGCGCCGCCGGCGGCCGATGCCGCACTGTGGCTGACGCTCGGTGTCGCGGTGGTCGGCGGTGTGATCGCCGGGACCACCGGGCTCCTGTCCCGGACCCGGCGGGCGGTGGTGCTGCTCCTGGCCCTGGCCGTCGCCGCGGAACTGGTCCGCCGCCCCCTCGACTCGTGGCGGAGCAGCATCTCCGCGGTGGAGAACACGACCTTCGTCCTCCTCGCCTGCGCGGTCGTCGGCGGCCTGGCCGTCCTGGCCGCGCGGTCCCGGGTGGAGAGGGGGAGTGGCTAGGCCCACCCGTCGCCCACCACCACCCTCAACGGACGCCTCCGGCGCACCACCCTCCCAACGTCGCCCACCACCACCCTCAACGGACGCCTCCGGCACACCACCCCCACACCATCGCCCACCGCCCCGAGCGGCTTCGTCGCCCTGGGCGGCACCCTGCCCGGTGGCTGTTGGCCCGATGTGGCCATGGAGAAAATGGACACCGAAGTTGGCACCCAATACCATTCCGATAGTAAATATATGACGACATTGAGTAACATAATTCGATCTCTGACTATTCGTGGGAGGCTGGTGTGCCCTTCGTGATCCTGGGTCCCCTCGGTTACGAGGACCCCGACACGTGGATCAGAGTCCCCCAGGGCAATTCGGCCGTCGTCCTCGCGATGCTGCTGGTCAACGCCGGTCGGGTCGTCCAGGTCGACACCCTCGTGAACGAGGTGTGGGGCGGCATGCCCGTGGGCACGGCGCGCAAACAGATCCAGATCCTGGTGAGCGGGCTCCGGCGCCGCCTGGCCAAGCTCGGCGACGTCATCGAGACCGTCGGCACCGGGTACATGGTGCGTGTCGATTCCACGGACGTGGACGCCTGGACCTTCGAACGGCGCCTGGCGGAGGCCCGAGCCGCCGTCGACCGCGGGGAACCCCACCTGGCCGCCACCCTCTACCGCCAGGCGGACCGGATGTGGCGCGGCCCCCACGCGCTGGCGGACGTGCGGACCGACACGCTGGAAACCGAGGCCCTCCGCCTCGGCGACCTGCGCAGGGCCGCGGTCATGGAGCGCGTCGACGTCGAACTGGGACTCGGATGGCACGACGCGCTCGCCGTGGAACTCGGCCCCCTCGTGCGGGAGGACCCCTTCAACGAACGCCTGCGCGGCCAGCTGATCCTCGCCCTCCACCGCTCGGGCCGGCGTACCGAGGCCGTCGACGTCTACCACGACGGCCGCGCGGCCTTCGAGGACACCCTCGGCCGCCCCCTCGGCCCCGACCTCAGGCGACTCCACCAGCGCATCATGCGGCACGACGCGGAGCTCGGCCGCACGGCCGCACGGCCCCGGCACGTACCGCGCGCCCTACCCGCCGGGGCGTGCCGTCTCATCGGGCGCCGGTCGGAACTGGACACGATCCGGAAGGTGCTCACCCCCAGCGCACCGGACGCGCTCCCGGCCGTGTGCGTCACGGGACGTCCCGGTGCCGGCAAGACCGCCCTGGCCGTGGCCGCCGCGCACGAACTCACCGCCGTCTACCCCGACGGCACGCTCTACGCCGACCTGGGCGGGAATCCGGCACCCGAACACGTCCTCACCGAGTTCCTCCGCTCCCTCGGAGTCCCCGACCACGACGTCCCCCGCGACCCCCGACGACTGACCGAGTCCTTCCGGCGCGCCACGGCCGACCTGCGGGTCCTGGTCGTCCTCGACGGCGTCCCCTCCGCCGACCGGGTGGAACCGCTGCTGCCCACCGGAACGGGCAACGGCATGATCATCACCGGCCGGGTGGCCCTCGCCGAGCTCGCGGGTGCCGTCCGCCTCCCCCTGGGAGCGCTGCCCCCGTCGGCCTCCCGCGCCTTCCTGGCCGAGAGCATCGGCGCCCGGAGGGTGGCGGCCGAACCGGAGGAGGCCGACGCCCTCGCCCACCTGTGCGAGGGGCTGCCGCTGGCGCTGCGGACCGTCGGCGCGCGGCTCGCCGCCGCCGAGCACCGTCCCCTGCGCTGGCTGCTCGACCGGCTCATGGACGAACGGGACCTGCTGGACGAGCTCCGGTTCGGTGACCTCTCCGTACGCGCCTCCCTGGAGTCCGCCCTCAGCCTGGCCACGGACACCGAGACGGGGGTCCTGCGCGCGGTCTCGACCCTGGGGCCCCGGGGCTTCGCCACGGAGGAGGCGGCCGACCTGGCCGGAACGCCGCTCCGGGAGACCGAGGACCTCCTCGACCGCCTCGCGTCGGTGCACCTGCTCGACACCGACGACGGCGAGACCTTCCGCTGCCCCCGCCTGCTCCTGACGTTCCTGGAGGAGGACCGCCGTATGGAGGACGCCGTCGCCCCGGGCCCGTGCGGAGCCCCGACGTCCTAGGCGTCGTCCCCGCGCCAGGCGACCAGACGGTTCACGGCCTCGTCCAGTACCTCGTCCCGCTTGCAGAAGGCGAACCGCAGCAGGTGCGCGCCCTCCTCCTCGTGGTCGTAGAAGACCTGGGCTGGCACCGCGGCCACCCCGGCCGCACGGGGCAGGGCCCGGGCCACGGCGAGACCGTCGTCGTGACCCAGGGGCCGGATGTCGGCCATGAGGAAGTAGGTGCCCTCACACGGGTACACGTCGAACCCGGCCCGGACCAGCCCCGCGGCCAGCCGGTCGCGCTTGGTCTGGAGGGAGGCGCGCTGGGCCTCGATCCAGTCCCCCTCCTGGTCGATGGCGTCGGCGATCGCCAGTTGGAGCGCGCCGTTGGCGGAGAAGGTCAGGAACTGGTTGACCGTGCGCACGGCGCGCACCAACGGCTCGGGGCCCATGACCCAACCGGTCTTCCAGGCGGTGACGGCGAACATCTTGCCCACCGAGGACACCGACAGGGTCCGCTCGCGCATTCCCGGCAGGGCCGCCAGGGGCACGTGCGGCAGCCCGTCGAAGGTGAGGAACTCGTACACCTCGTCGGTGAGGGCGATCAGGTCGTGCTCACGGCACACCTGGGCGATCGTCTCGAGCTCCTCGGCCGTGAACACGGTCCCCGTCGGGTTGTGGGGCGTGTTGACGATGATCACGCGAGTGCGCGGCCCCACCGCGGCACGCAGTTCGCCGGGGTCGAAGGTGAACGCGCCCCGTTCCGGGTCCGGTCGCAGGGCCACCGGCCTGCGCACGCCTCCGGCCAGGGAGATCATCGCGGCGTAGGAGTCGTACATCGGCTCGAAGACGACCACCTCGTCGCCCCGTTCCACCAGGGCGAGCAGCGACGCGGCGATCCCGGCGGTGGCGCCGACGGTCACGTAGACCTCGGAGTCGGGGTCGAGCTCGATGCCGTAGTGGCGGGCACGGTAACGGCTCACCGCCCGGCGCAGTTCGGGCCGTCCGGGACCCGGAGGGTACTGGTTCACCCCGCCCAGGATGTGCCCGGTGGCCGCCTCCAGCAGGGAGCGCGGCCCGTCGGTGTCCGGGAATCCCTGGCCGAGGTTGACGGATTCGGTCTCGACGGCCAGACGCGTCATCTCCGCGAAGACGGTCTCACCGTAGGAGCGCATGCGATCGATCAGCGGTTCATCCACGGACCGAGCGTATCGGCCCGGTACCGGCGTACGTCGCCCCCGGGGCGGCACAGCCGACCGGGGCCGGCCTGGCACGGCTCCCCGTCAGAGCAGCAGGGCCAGTACCACCCACACCACGGGACCGGCGATCAGGAGGGAGTCCAGGCGGTCCATCAGCCCGCCGTGCCCCGGCATGAAACTGCCCATGTCCTTGACGCCGAGGTCGCGTTTGAACAGCGACTCGATGAGGTCCCCCACCGTGGCCGCGAACACGACCGCCAGCCCCAGCAGCACACCGACCCACCAGGGCCCGTCCAGCATCAGGACGACGCACAGGGCACCGGCCACCGCACAGCCGACGACCGAACCGCCAAAGCCCTCCCACGTCTTGTTCGGGCTGATCACGGGCGCCATCTTGTGCCGTCCCAGCAGGATCCCGGCGAAGTAGCCGCCGATGTCGCTGGAGATGGTGACCACGATGAACGTGACCAGGCGCAACTGCCCGTCCTCCGGATGGGAGATGAGCAGTTGCCACGTACCGAGCAGGAAGGGCAGGTAGAGCAGTGTGAACAGGTTGGCCGACACGTCGGCGACGAACCCCTCCGCTCCGCCCCGCAACCGCCACACGAGCAGGGCGATCGCGGTGAGCGCGGTCGCCCCCACCAACCAGTCGGTCCCGCCGAAGTACGCGCAGACCTGCATGGCCACGCCGCCGACGGCCATCGGCACCAGGGCCAGGGCCATGCCCTTCCCGGCGAACGCCCGGTTGACCTCGCGCAGGCCGATGAGCACCGCCAGCGAGGTGATGATCGTGAACAGCTGGGGCAGGGGGAAGATCGAGAAGAAGACGAGTGCGCCCAGGACGCACCCGCTGGCGATGGCCACCGGGAGGTTGCGACCGGTCTTCACCGGCTCACCTCCCGGCTTGTGCAGCACGAAGCGCTGCCCGGCGGCCTCGTCGGCGGGCGATCCCTCGTCGGGTCTGTGCTCCGGCGAGAGGTCGTCGCCTCCGGAGCCACTGGAAGGAGTGGTCACCACTAAACCTCGAGCAGTTCCGCTTCCTTGTGCTTGAGCAGCTCGTCGACGCTGGCGACGTAGGTGTGGGACAACTTGTCCAACTCCGCCTGCGCGCGGTGCGCCTCGTCCTCACCGAGCTCGCCCGCCTTGACGGCCTTCTCGAACGCGTCCTTGGCGTGGCGGCGGATGTTGCGGATCGAGACCTTGCTGTCCTCGGCCTTGGTCCGCGCGACCTTCACGTACTCCTTGCGGCGCTCCTCGGACAGGTCCGGGAACACCACGCGGATGACCTGGCCGTCATCGGACGGGTTCACGCCCAGGTCGCTGTTGCGGATGGCGTTGATGATCTCGGTCCGCGCGCTGACGTCGAACGGCGAGATGACCACCATGCGCGGTTCGGGAACCGAGAAGGAGGCCAGCTGGTTGATCGGCGTCCTCGCACCGTAGTACTCCACGGTGATCTTGTTGAAGGTCGCGGGTGTGGGACGTCCCGTGCGGATGGTGGAGAAGTCCTCCTTCGCCACCGTGACGGCCTTCTCCATCTTCTCCTCGGTTTCGAGGAGGGTCTCTTCGATCATTGTTGGCGCTCCCGGAATCGACTCTGGTGTTCGTGGCTTACTGGGGTGGCGCGTCCGCGTCAGGCGGGGGCCGGTCCGACGATCGTGCCGATCTTCTCACCGCGGACGGCGCGCAGGATGTTGCCCTGGCTCATCAGATCGAACACGACGATGGGCAGACCGTTGTCCATGCACAGGCTGACCGCGGTGGCGTCCATGACCTTGAGGCCGCGGGTGAGGACCTCGTTGTAGTTGAGCTTGTCGAACTTGACCGCGTCCGGGTTGCGCTGCGGGTCGGCGTCGTAGACCCCGTCGACCTGGGTGCCCTTGAGGACCGCCTGAGCACCGATCTCCAGCGCGCGCTGGGCTGCGGTGGTGTCGGTGGAGAAGAACGGCGCGCCCAGACCGGCGCCGAAGATGACCACACGCCCCTTCTCCAGGTGGCGGACGGCGCGGCGCGGGATGTAGGCCTCGGCGACCTGGCTCATGTGGATGGCGGTCTGCACGCGCGTGTCCACGCCGAGGCGCTCCAGGAAGTCCTGGAGGGCGAGGCAGTTGATGACCGTGCCGAGCATGCCCATGTAGTCGGCCCGGCCGCGCTCGATCCCGCCCTCGGTGAGCTGCGCTCCGCGGAACATGTTCCCGCCGCCGACGACGACGGCGACCTGGATGCCCTCGGAGACGGCCTCGGCGATGGACTCCGCGACGTACTGGACGACCTCGGGGTCGATGCCCAGACCGCCACCGCCCGCGAACGCCTCTCCGGAGAGTTTGAGCATCACACGTTTCCAGCCGGAATCGTGCATGGCGGTCTCGGTGCTCATCGCTTTGTTCTCCGACACGGCCTGTGGCCTCCCTTGTTGTTCCCGAGCGGCACAGGGTCCCCCGAGTGCTCCTGCTGCGGACGGACGGGGCGCTCACGCGTCCGAACCCGCCCATATCCGCCGAAGGTGCCGGGGAGCACTCTCCCCGGCACCTCCATCATGTCAAAATCCCTAGGCCTGGCCGACCTTGAAGCGAACGAAGCGCTTGACGGTCACGCCGGCCTCGTCGACGACCTTCTGGACCGTCTTCTTGTTCTCCTTGACGAACGGCTGGCCGAGGAGGGTGACCTCCTTGAAGAAGCCGTTCAGGCGACCCTCCACGATCTTGGGGATCGCCTGCTCAGGCTTGCCCTCCTCGCGGGTGGTCTGCTCGGCGATGCTGCGCTCCTTCTCCACCACGTCGGCCGGAACGTCGTCCTTGCCGACGTACTGCGGGGCCAGAGCGGCGATCTGCTGGGCGACGTCCTTGCCCACCTCGGCGTCGGCCTTGTCCAGCTCGACCAGGACACCCATGGTGGGCGGCAGGTCGGGGTCGGACTTGTGCAGGTAGCTGGCGACGTAGGCGCCCTCGAACTTGGCGACGCGGCGCAGCTCCAGCTTCTCGCCGATGACCGCGCCCTTCTCCTCGATGAAGGTCTGGAGCGTCTTGCCCGGCTCGATCTCGGCGGCGGCGACGGCGACGAGCTCGTCGCTGTCAGCGGCGGCGACGAAGTCGGCGACCTGGTTGGCCAGCGCGATGAACTGCTCGTTCTTGGCGACGAAGTCGGTCTCGCAGTTGAGCTCGATCAGGGTGGCCTTGCCCTCGCCCTCCTGCTTGAGGACGACCATGCCCTGGGCGGCGGTGCGCTCGCCGCGCTCGGCCTGCTTCTTGGCACCCTTGATGCGCAGGGCCTCGACGGCCTTGTCGAAGTCGCCGTCGGCCTCGGTGAGGGCCTTCTTGCAGGCCATCATGCCGGAGCCGGTCATGTCGCGCAGCTTCTTGACGTCCGCGGCGGTGAAGTTCGCCATGACTGTTCTCGGATTCCCTTGGAAGTGGAGCGTCGGTGGTCTGGGGCCACGGGACGGCACCCGCGGACCCGCGTGAGCCGCCCCACCGGTGTCGGTGGGGCGGCGGGGTGGGACGACCCGGTGCCTACTCGGCGGAGGCCTCGGGGGCCGGGGTCTCCTCGGCGGGCGTGTCGGCGGCGGCCTCGGCCGGAGCCTCAGCCGGGGTCTCGGCCGGAGCCTCAGCCGGGGTCTCGGCCGGAGCCTCAGCGGCCGGAGCGGCGGCCTCGGTGGAGGCGGCCTCGCCCTTGCCCTCCAGGAGCTCGCGCTCCCACTCGGCCAGGGGCTCCTCGGCGGCCTTCTCCTCACCGGCGGCCTCGGCGCCGGAGGCACCCGAGCGGGCCAGCAGACCGTCGGCGACGGCGTCGGCGACGACGCGGGTGAGCAGGCTGACGCTGCGGATGGCGTCGTCGTTGCCCGGGATCGGGTAGTCGACCTCGTCGGGGTCGCAGTTGGTGTCCAGGATGGCGACGACCGGGATGTTCAGCTTCCGGGCCTCGCTGATCGCGATGTGCTCCTTCTTGGTGTCCACGATCCACACGGCGCTGGGCACGCGGGACATGTCGCGGATACCACCGAGGGTGCGCTCCAGCTTCTCCTTCTCACGGCGGAGGTTGAGGAGCTCCTTCTTGGTGAGCGAGGAGCCGGCGACGTCGTCGAAGTCGATCTCCTCCAGCTCCTTGAGGCGCTGGAGCCGCTTGTGGACGGTGGAGAAGTTGGTGAGCATGCCGCCCAGCCAGCGCTGGTTGACGAAGGGCATGCCGACGCGGCGGGCCTGCTCGTCGATGGCCTCCTGGGCCTGCTTCTTGGTACCGACGAACAGGATGGTGCCGCCGTGGGCGACCGTCTGCTTGACGAACTCGTAGGCCCGGTCGATGTAGGCCAGCGACTTCTGCAGGTCGATGATGTAGATGCCGTTGCGCTCGGTGAAGATGAAGCGCTTCATCTTCGGGTTCCAGCGGCGGGTCTGGTGTCCGAAGTGAACGCCGCTCTCCAGGAGCTGGCGGATCGTCACGACTGTGGCCATGACCTGGTCCTCCTTGCGGTGGCGGAGGTTGTCCTCCGCCGTCGGTTGTGCCTGACGCCCCGGCCGTACCGCCACTCCGCCGAAGCGGTGTGGACCGTGGGTGCGGCCCCTCCCCGGAGGAAGGCGCGTGGACGTGCGAATTGTGGTCGGCCCGACGGGCCGCAGACGATTCTATCGTCCGTCGGGGATACACAGGACCTGCGTTGTGTCCAGGGGCTGCCACCCCCTGTGGACGGGTTGTCCACAGCCTCCCCCGACCCCTGGTGCACCACCCCCGTTCGCCCGAGCCTTGACGTATGAGTCCTCGCCGCCTCATCCGCCTCCTGCTGGCCTTCTCCCTTCTGCTCTTCCCCCTCGCCCCGGACCGAACCGCCGTCCGGCCCGCCTGGCACTGGCCCCTGGACGATCCGGTGGTGGTGCTGCGCGGATTCGACCCGCCGGCGCAGCGCTGGCTCCCCGGACACCTGGGGGTCGACCTCGCCGCCGAGCCCGGGGACCAGGTGTACGCGGCCGGCCCCGGACGGGTGCACTTCGCCGGCCCCGTCGCGGGAACACCACTGGTCAGCGTGGCCCACGGCGACCTGCGCACCACCTACCTGCCGGTGGACTCCGCGCTCGCCCGGGGCGACCCGGTCGAGGCCGGACAGGTGATCGGCACCGTCCCGGACCGACCCACGCACTGCGCCGACCGGCCCTGCCTGCACTGGGGTCTGCTCCACGGCAGCACGCACCTGGACCCGCTGTCCCTGCTCGGACGCGGACAGGTCCGACTGCTGCCCCTCGGCGCCGCCCTGGGATTCCAGGACCACCGAGGGCGCATCATGATCCCGAAGAAAACGGGGGATCCCCTGACCCGGTACCAGGAATTCCACCTGAAGGAACACGCACGAAACGCGAGGAAGCACCATGGTCCGGAAATGAGGCGGACGCCATGTCTCCGGTTCCCGCACGGACGGAGGCACCACCGGGACATACGCCAGCGGATCCGTGCGGCCTGGCGGTGCCCACGGCGATCGCCGGACCGGTCGGGATGACCGCCCTGGTTTTCCATCGACGACTCGCCGCGCCCGTGGCGCACAAGGGCGGCGAAGAGTAGTCAGGCGCGGGGGTGGGCCTGTCGGTAGGTGTCGCGGAGTCGGTCCACGGACACGTGCGTGTACACCTGGGTGCTGCGGGGACTGGCATGGCCGAGGAACTCCTGCACGCTGCGCAGGTCGGCGCCCCCGTTCAACAGGTGGGTGGCGGCGCTGTGCCGCAGACCGTGCGGGCCGCTGTCCACCCCGGCGGCGCGCAGGCGGGCGTGGACGTCCTCCCTGGCCTGACGTACCCCGAGGCGGCCGCCTCGGGCACCGAGGAACACCGCCGCTCCGCTGGCCGGGGCGGTCCACTCCGGCCGCCCACCGGTGAGCCAGGCGTCCAGCGCGTCGAGGGCGGGCGCCCCCACGGGTACCGTGCGCTCCTTGTCGCCCTTGCCCAGGACACGCACCGTGTTCCGTTCCCGGTCGACGTCGTCCAGGTCGAGGGCGCACAGCTCCGCGACGCGCACCCCCGTGGCGTAGAGCACCTCCACCACGGCGTGGCGGCGCAGCTCGACCGGAGACTCGGCGGGACCCTCGGAGAGGGCCTCGGCGGTCTGGCGTTCGTCCAGCACCGTCGGCAGCGACCTGCGTTGGGCGGGACCGGCCAGACGCGGGCCGGGGTCGGTGGCCAGAACGCCCTCGCGGTGCAGGAACCGGGTGAAGGCCCGCACGGCGGCCACCCGGCGCGCGGTCGTGGCCCGGCTCGCCCCGGCGTCGCGGGCCCGCGACAGCCAGGCACGTACCAGCGGCACGTCCAGCTCCGACACCTCGTACCCGGTCTCCTCCAGGTGGGCCAGGAGCGAGCGCAGGTCGGCCAGGTAGCCGCGCACCGTGTGCGGCGACCGGCCGAGTTCACCGGTCAGATGGGCGGCGAAGGGCTCCAGCACCGTCACCTCCGGGGAAGGCAGGCGACAGCGTCGATCTCCAGCAGGTAACTCGGGTTGATCAGCCCGCTGACCTCCACCAGGGTCGCGGCCGGTCGGTGGTCGCCCGGAAGGCAGGTCAGGAGGGCGGAACGGAACTCGTCGAGGTCACCGATGTGGCGCAGGTAGTAGGTGAGCTTCACCACCTGGGTGAGGTCGGCGCCGTGCCGGGCGAGGACGGTCTCGATGTTCTGGAAGATCTGGCGGGTCTGCCCCGTCACGTCCCCGGCGACGCTCCCGTCGGGGGCCTGGGGGATCTGTCCGGAGACAAACAGGAGGGGGCCGTCGGCCGGGAGGGCGTCGCTGTACGTGGAAGCCATGACAGTGACCGTACCCCCGCCGCCGTGGCGGAACCGGCGCTGTACCCGACAGCCCCGTACCCGGCACCGGACGATCCCCCCTCAGAGCGCGGGCCGCCACCCGGTGGCGCAGCGCTCCACGTACCCCGCCGCCGCGAGCAGCCCGAGGGACCGCATGGCCTGTTCCAGGGTGGCGCCGCCGCGCGCGGCGATCGTCGCGGTCCCCGCCCCGGCCCGTGGCACGGCCTCCAGCACCCGCGCCGTCTCCGGGTCGAGGTCGGCCGCCACCCGCAGCGGTCCGGGGCCCCGGGGGGCGTCGTCCAGCGGCACCACCTGGGCGACGACGTCGTCGGCACAGGTGACACACCCCGCCTGCCAGTCACGGAGCAGGACGTGGCAGCCGACCGACATCGCCGACGTCACCGGACCGGGCACCGCCATGAGTGTCCGGTGCATCTCCACCGCGTGCGCGGCGGTGTTCAACGCCCCGCTGCGCCGCCCGGCCTCCACGACCACGGTCCCGGGCGTGAGCGCCGCGATCAGCCGGTTGCGCACCAGGAAGTCGGGGGCTCGGGGGGTGGCTCCCACCGGCCGCTCGCTCACCAGGACACCGCTCCTGGCCACGTCCGCGAACAGGCCCGCGTGCCCCCTGGGGTAGTCCACGTCCAGCCCGCAGGCCAGCACGACCACGGTGCCGCCCGCCGCGTGCGCGGCCCGGTGCGCCGCCCCGTCGACGCCGTACGCGCCCCCGGAGACCACCACGACCGAGCGTGCGGCCAGGTCGTAGGAGAGCTCCGACGCGACATGCTCCCCGTAGGCGGTCGCCGCCCGCGCACCCACGACGGCCACCGACCGCAGGCACAGGTTGCGCAGGTCGCCCCGGCCGCGTACCCACAGGCCGTGCGACCGGCTCCCGCCGGGCAGGTCCAGGGCGTCGAGCCGCCCCGGCCACTCCGGGTCACCCGGGACCACGAGCCGGACCCCGGCATCGGCCGACGCGCTCAGCAGCGCGTCGGCGTCCACCGTCGCGGCCCGGCGGCTCCACCGCTCCCAGCGTCGCCGCAGCCGGTCCCGGGTGATCGGGTCGGCTCCGGCGGTGCTCGGTGACTCCGGCGGCGGCGCGCCCGCCGTCAGCTGCGCCCACACCCGGTCCGCGCCGTGGTCGGCGAGCATCTCCCCCACCCACGGCTCCCCCGGCGGTACCACGGCCGTCAGGCAGGCCCGCGCCCGGGCGTCCGCCTCCCCCTCACCGTCCCGTCCGGTCACCTCATCCCCTCCTGCACGTCGTCGTGTCCTTGGCACTCCACCCGCCGCGCCCTCCCGGCCGTCCGTTGTTCGGGCCCTCCCCTTTCCCCCGGACACGGCGTCACCACGCGCGCCCCGACCAGAGCGCGAAGGCGTAGGCGGTCTCCTCCTCACCGGGACGGTCCCGGTCGGCCAGATCCGCCAGGGTCCAGGCGACGCGCAGCGCCCGGTCGACACCGCGGGCGCTGATCCGGCCCCGGTCCATGGCAGCGCCGAGGACCCGCAGCGCGGCCGGATCCACCGGGAACTCCCGGCGCAACCGCGCCCCCGGAATCTGTGCGTTGGTGGTCCACGGCGTGTGCGACAGCCGCGCCGCCGCGCGGGCCCGCGCCTTCCGTACCCGCGCGGCCACCACGGCGGACGACTCGGCGAACACCTGGTCCGCGAGGAGTTCGGCCCGGGCCACGGGCTGGAGCTCCACCTTGAGGTCGACCCGGTCGAGCAGCGGCCCGGAGAGCCGCGACATGTACCTGCGCCGCTCACCCGGCGGACAGGTGCACAGGGAACCGGGTTTGGCGCAGGGACACGGGTTGGCCGCCATCACGAGCTGGAAGCGGGCGGGCAGGACCACCGTGGCCGAGGCGCGGGCCAGGACGACCTCGCCCCGTTCCAGCGGTTCGCGCAGCGAGTCCAGGACGCCCCTGCTGAACTGCGGGGCCTCGTCCACGAAGAGCACGCCGTGGTGGGCCTTGGAGGCCCACCCGGGGGTGGGGTGGCCACTGCCGCCGCCGATGATCGACGCGCGGCTGGCCGTGTGGTGCGGTGCGGCGAAGGGAGGGCGGGTGACCAGCGGCGCCCCCCGCGGCAGGCTGCCCGCCACCGAGTGGATCGCCGTCGCCTCCAGCGCCTCGGCCGGGGTCAGCCGGGGCAGCACCGTGGGCAGCCGCTCGGCCAGCAGGCTCTTGCCCGTCCCCGGAGGCCCCAGCATCATGAGGTTGTGCCCTCCGGCGGCCGCGATCTCCACGGCCCTGCGCGCCACCGGCTGTCCGAGCACGTCGGCCAGGTCCGCCCCGGGGTCCTCGGCCGCGTCCGCGGACGACCCGCGCGGTTCGTCGGGCTCCTCCGGGGGATCACCGCCGCGCAGCCAGTGGCACACGTCGGCCAGCGTGTCCGCCCCGTGCACCTCGATCCCGGGCACGAGGCGGGCCTCGTCGGCGTTGCCCCGTGCGACGACGAAGCGGTCGTGGCCCCGCCCGACCGCCGCCACGACGGCGGGGAGCAGACCGCGAACGGGGCGGGTGCGCCCGTCCAGACCCAGCTCGGCGATGAGGACGGTGTCGACCAGCCGGTCCATCGGCAGCTCGCCCGAGGCGGCCAGGACGGCCCCGGCGATGGCGAGGTCGAAGAGGCTTCCGGACTTGGGCAGGCTGGCCGGGGAGAGGCTGACGGTGATCTGGCCGCCGGGCCAGCGCTCCCCGCTGTTGACCACGGCCGCCCGGATACGGTCGCGGGCCTCCCGCAGGGCGGCGTCGGGCAGACCGACCAGGGTCACCCCGGGGCTGCCGCCGCCCAGGTGGACCTCCACCTCCACGACGTGCCCCTGGACTCCGACCAGGGTGACGCAGTGGGCGCGTCCGAACGACATCAGCCCATCCCCCGTTCGTGGGAGACGAACACACGGCCGCCGGTCACCAGGACACCGACCCCGTCGACGCGCAGTGGCCGGGGCGACACGCGGTGCCGGGCGGCCCAGGCCGCACCGAGTCGGCGCAGACGGTGCCGTCTGGTCGGGGTGAGGGCGTCGACCGGGTGGCCGAACCGGACGGAGGTACGTGTCTTGACCTCGACGACGACCAGTGCGCGGCCGTCCCGGGCGACGATGTCGATCTCCCCCGCCGGTACCCGCCAGTTACGGTCGAGCACCCGCATCCCGACCCGTTCGAGGAAGGCCACCGCCAGGTCCTCGCCGCGCCCACCCAGCGCGCGGCGGTACACGGCCCGCTCGTCCATCGCCGACCACCTCCCGTTACCACGGTCGGTGATCGGCGGTCAGCGCGCCAGGGGACGTTGTCCGGCTGTGGACAACCCGGTGGCGGTCGGGACCGCCGCCGGTCGGGGGTTCAGGACGTGCCGCCCTCCGTCGGGGGCACCTCCAGGTCGGCCTTGGTGATCTCCTCGACGTTGACGTCCTTGAACGTCACCACGCGCACGTTGCGGACGAACCTGGCGGGCCGGTACATGTCCCAGACCCAGGCGTCCTCCATCACGACTTCGAAGTACATCTCCCCGTTCTCGGTGGAACGCGGCTGGAGGTCGACGTGGTTGGTGAGGTAGAACCGGCGCTCGGTCTCCACCACGTAGCTGAACAGCCCGACGACGTCCCGGTACTCGCGATAGAGCTGGAGCTCCATCTCGGCCTCGTACTTCTCCAGGTCCTCAGAACTCATCCACGCGCTCGCTTTCGTCGCACTCTCCGGTCGCTCCGACCCCCTGTCCCATGGACACCGTCGGCCCCCGGCTTGTTCCCGCCGGGGCGGCGGATCCACGAACGGGCGACTGAGGACGACCCGCAACCCATCATGCGCCACGGAACGCCCCTGTGTACCCCGCCGAGAGGATTTCCTTCACCCACCGGTCACCGGAGCGGTTCCCGGCGGACGCCGTGCCACCGTCCGCCGGTCACTCCCGGTCCTGCCCGCAAGCAGCGCGGGTCAGTCGTTCGCGGCGTTGAGTTCCTCGAAGGTCTCCGGGACGCTCAGCGCACCGAACTGGTCGAACGGCCAGATGATCACGAAGGCCCGCCCCTCCACGCGGTCGATCGGGACCGCACCGCCGCCGGGGTCGTTCTGGTGGGACCGGGAGTCGACGGAGATCGCGCGATGGTCGCCCATCAGCCACAGGTGCCCCTCCGGTACCTCGATCGGACCGAACTCGGTGTGGCTCTCCACACTGCCCGGGAAGAGGTAGTCCTCCTCCAGGGGAACCCCGTTGACCATGATGCGGTTCTGCTCGTCGCAGCACTCGACCACATCGCCCGGTAGGCCGATCACCCGCTTGATGTACTCCCTGCCGGTCGGAGCCGCCCCCAGTTGCTGCTGCACCCACGTGAACGCGCCGGAGACCGGGTTGGTCGGCTCGGGCACCTGCACGGTGCTGGGATCGTCCCAGGAGTCCTCACCGTTGAAGACGACCACCTCGCCGCGCTCGATGTCGCGGAGCTCGTAGACGACCTTGTTGACGAGCACCCGGTCACCCACCAGGAGGGTGTTCTCCATGGAGCCGGAGGGGATGTAGAAGGCCTGCATGACCCAGGTCCTGATCACGAAGGCCAACACGATGGCGATGACGATCAGGATGGGGAGTTCCTTCCAGAACGACCCCTGTTTCTCTGTGCTCTCGGACTTGCCCATCTCGCCGTCCGCCCCCTTCTCCTGCTCCGGACCGTCGTCCTCGGAGACGCCACTGGCTCCCGGGTGCTCATGCACTCGGGAGCCAGTGTCGGAGCCGTGCTCCTCCGGGCCGGGTCGGGCGGAATCCTCGTCCTGGGCCCCGTTCTCGACGCGGTCCCTGTCGTCTTTGCTCATCGCCCGAAGCCTATACCGCCGCCCTACGGGAGGCGGTGAGGTTACGGGGAGAGCCGCGTCGGGGAGGTCGGAACTACTTGGCGGCGGGCTCGCGGCGCTCGCGGATGCGGGCGGCCTTCCCGCGCAGGTCGCGCAGGTAGTAGAGCTTGGCGCGACGCACGCGGCCGCGGGCGGCGACCTCGTACTTCTCGACGGCCGGGGTGTGGATGGGGAAGGTACGCTCCACGCCCACGCCGTAGCTCACCTTGCGGATGGTGAAGGTCTCGCGGTTGCCCGAGCCCTGGCGGCGGATGACAACGCCCTTGAAGACCTGGACACGGGTACGGTTGCCCTCGGTCACGCGCACGTGAACGTTGAGCGTGTCGCCGGGGCGGAACTCCGGAACGTCGGTACGGAGCTGAGCCTTCTCGAGCTCCTGAATGGCGGTGTGCATCTCGCGAATCCTCATCGGTAGCGCTCCGCGTCCTGTCCCCGGCGCCGTGGCCGGGAAGGGGTGCGCGGGCGAGGGCCCTCATGGGTCTGACTGTCGAACCGCCCGGGTGACCGTCACAGAGGCCGACGTCGTACCGCCGGCATGCGGATGCGGCCGGTCACCAGGGGGGAACTCACCTAGTTTGCCACAGGTTGGTCGCCGTCCCGAACGGACTCCTCGGAGAGAACCTCCCGGTCACGCCGGTCCAGACTCTCCTCGGGGGTGGCGCTCACCAGGTCGGGGCGGTTGCGCGCGGTCTTGCGCAGGGCCTGGTCCCGACGCCAGCGGTCGACGGCCCCGTGGTTGCCCGACAGCAGCACCGGCGGCACCTCCTGCCCGCGCCACGCGGCGGGCTTGGTGTAGACGGGCCCCTCGACGAGGTGCTCCATCCCGCCCGAGGCGAACGAGTCCTGTACCGCCGACTCCGTGTTCCCGAGCACACCGGGCAGGAGGCGGGTGATCGCCTCGACCATCACCAGCGTGGCGGACTCGCCTCCGTTGAGGACGTAGTCGCCGATGCTCACCTCCTCGACCGGCATCCTCCGCGCGGCCTCCACCGCCACGCGCGCGTCGATCCCCTCGTAGCGCCCGCACCCGAAGACCAGGCGCTCCTCGCCCGCCAGGCGCTCGGCGTCGGCCTGGCGGAACGGCCGCCCGCTCGGGGTCGGCAGGATCAGCCGCGCGGGTCCCGCCCCCACGACCTCGTCGAGCGCCTCGCCCCACGGCTCGGGCTTCATCACCATTCCGGGGCCGCCGCCGTAGGGGGTGTCGTCGACGGTGTTGTGCCGGTCGTGGGTCCAGGACCGCAGGTCGTGTACGCGGACGTCGAGCAGGGCGGCGGAGCGGGCCTTGCCGATCAGCGAGAGGTCCAGGGGGGCGAAGTAGTCGGGGAAGATACTGATGATGTCGATGCGCATGGGCGCCCCTTCACTCGGCGAGGTCGAGCAGGCCGGCGGGCGGGTCGATGACGATCCGGCCCGCGGCCACGTCGACCTCGGGGACCAGGGCGGACACGAACGGCACGAGGACCTCCCGACCGTCCCCGGCGGTGACGACCAGGACGTCCTGCGCGTGGTGGAGCACGTCCTCCACCCGGCCGACGGGGTCGCCACCGGTGGTCACCACGGCCAGGCCGATGAGCTCGTGGTCGTGGAACTCGTCGGGGTCGTCGATCGGGGCGACGTCGGCGGAGTCCACCAGCAGGGTGGTCCCGCGCAGCTCCTCGGCGGCGTCCCTGTCCCCGACCCCCTCGAAGCGCACGAGCAGCTTCCCGCTGTGGCGACGGGTGGCGGACACGCGCAGGGGACCCGCGTCGGCGGGGTCGGTGGTGAGCACGGAGCCCACGGCGAACCGTTCCGCGGGGTCGTCCGTGCGCACGTCGACCGCGACGTCACCGCGCACACCGTGCGCGCGGCCGATCCGGCCCACAACGAGCTGCATGGAGCTTCGTCCCTTTCTGGGATCCGGCCCTCGCTGGGCCGGGACGACGGCGCCCGGGGACGTACCCCGGGCATGACTGCGGGGCGCCGACCGGTCCGGTCGGCGCCCCGTGAGGCGTGTCAGCGCACCTCGTGCAGGTCCAGCAGGTCCACACGGACGTAGCGGCCCCCGGCGAGGGAACCGATCACGGTCCGCAGGGCCTTGGCGGTGCGGCCGTTGCGGCCGATCACCTTGCCAAGGTCGTCGGGGTGGACCCGGACCTCCAGGACTTTGCCCTTGCGGAGCCTCCTGGCCCGCACCTGGACATCGTCGGAGTTCGCAACGATCCCCTTCACGAGGTGCTCAAGCGCCTCTTCCAGCACGTCAGGCCTCGCCCTCGGACTTCTCCGTCTCAGCGGCCTCGGCGGGCTTCTCGGCCGCCTTGTCCGCCTTCTTCTCGGACTTCCTGGCCTTGCCCTTGGCCTCGCCGCCGGGGAGCACGAGCTCCTTCAGGGCGGCCTGGAAGGCGGCTTCCTTGGCCTCGGGGTCCTTGGCCTCGGCGACCTGGAGCGGAGCCGGGGCGGGCAGGCCCTTGAACTTCTGCCAGTCACCGGTCTTGCGCAGGAGGACCTTCACCGCGTCGGACGGCTGGGCGCCCACGGACAGCCAGTACTGGGCCCGCTCGGAGTCGACCTCGATGAGGCTCGGGTGCTCCTTGGGGTGGTACTTGCCGATCTCCTCGATCGCCTTGCCGTCACGCTTGTTGCGGGCGTCGGCGACGATGATGCGGTACTGGGGCGTACGGATCTTGCCCATACGCTTGAGCTTCAGTTTGACAGCCACTGGAGTGGTCTTCTCCCGATTAACGGTGTTAGGCGCCCGGCGACGAACCACGTGGGGCTGTGGCACACGCCCGGGCAGACGTGGGCGGCGGGCGAGTTAGAGGGCTGGCCAGCCACCGTTAGTCGACTACTCATTGTGCCAGACTCCGACGGGTTCCTCGCACAGGACACCGGGCGCGTATCGTCACACCCTCGACGCGGGTGCGGCCCGTCCCGGGGGTCGGAACCCCGGGACGGGCCGCAGGCGTGTGGATCGGGCGCGGATCCCGTGGCGGGCCGCGGCTACTTGTTCTTCGGCAGCTTGAAGTTCGACAGGTCCGGCATGTTGGGACCCCCGAGACCGGGCGGGAGCTGCGGCTGGCCCGCACCGCCGCCGAGCCCCGGAGGCAGCTGCGGCGTGGTCTGGCCGCCCTCCTCCTGGCGGCGCTGGCGCTGCGCGGCGCGCTCGGCCTCCTGCTGACGGGCCTTCATCGGGTTGCCGCTGCGCTGCTTGCCCTTCTTCGCCTTCTTGGCCTGGGCCTTGGCCTTCTTGCGGTTGCCACCGCCCATGCCCGGCATCCCCGGCATACCGGGCATGCCACCGTTCTTCATCTTGCGCATCATCTTCTGCGCCTCGAAGAACCGGGTCACCAGACCGTTGACGTCGCTGACCTGCGTCCCCGAACCGTTGGCGATGCGCAGACGGCGGGAGCCGTTGATCATCTTGGGGTTGGCGCGCTCGGCGGGCGTCATCGACTGGATGACGGCCTGGATGCGGTCCAGGTCCTTGTCGTCGATGCTGTCGATCTGCTCACGCATCTGTCCCATGCCCGGCATCATGCCGAGCAGGTTCCCGATCGGGCCGAGCTTGCGGACCATCGACATCTGCTGGAGGAAGTCGTCCAGCGTGAAGTCCTCGTCCGAGGCGATGGTCGAGGCCATCTTCTCGACCTCGGCCTCGTCGAACGTGCGCTGGGCCTGCTCGATGAGGGTGAGGACGTCACCCATGTCCAGGATGCGCGACGCCATCCGGTCCGGGTGGAAGAGGTCGAAGTCCTCCAGCTTCTCACCCGTGGAGGCGAACATGATCGGACGGCCGGTGATGTGCCGGATGGACAGCGCCGCGCCACCGCGCGCGTCACCGTCGAGCTTGGTGAGCGCGACCGCGTCGTAGCCGACCCCGTCGAGGAAGGCCTGGGCCGTGTTGACCGCGTCCTGACCGATCATCGCGTCGACGACGAAGAGGATCTCGTCGGGCTCGACCGCGTCGCGGATGTCCGCGGCCTGCTGCATCATCTCCGTGTCCACACCGAGACGGCCCGCGGTGTCGATGATGACCACGTTGTGGTTGTTGCGCCGCGCGTGCTCGACGGACTCCCGCGCGACCTGGACCGGGTCACCGACCCCGTTGCCGGGTTCGGGGGCGAACACGGCCGTCCCGGCCCGCTCACCGACCACCTGGAGCTGGGTGACCGCGTTGGGGCGCTGGAGGTCGGCGGCGACCAGCAGGGGGGTGTTGCGCTCGTCGGTCAGCCACTTGGCGAGCTTGCCTGCCAGGGTGGTCTTACCGGCACCCTGGAGACCCGCGAGCATGATGACGGTGGGCGGGTTCTTCGCGAACCGGATCTGCCGGGTCTGGCCGCCGAGGATCTCGACCAGTTCCTCGTTGACGATCCTGATGACCTGTTGCGCCGGGTTGAGGGCCTTGGAGACCTCCTCCCCGCGGGCGCGCTCCTTGATCCGCGCGATGAACTCGCGTACCACCGGAAGCGCGACGTCCGCCTCCAGGAGGGCGAGACGAATCTCCCGCGCGGTCGCGTTGATGTCCTCCTCAGACAGGCGACCCTTGCCGCGCAGCGAGGAGAAGACCGATGTCAGCCGGTCGGAAAGCGTCTCGAACACGAGTCTGGCCAGTCCTTCGTCTCGGAATTGGTCTCCCAGGTTACCTGCCCTCGGCCACCCCGGGCCGGGGCTCAGTTCGCGGAGTCCTCCGCCTCCCCGGCGGACTCCCCGTCCGTCGCCTCGCCGCTCTCCTCGTCGCCGCCGCCGGACAGCGTCGCCTCACGCTGCTCGGTCAGGGCCGCCAGGACGCTCTCCTGCTCCTCGCCGGTCATGCCGCGGGTGGAGAGCTGGGCCGAGCCGTCCACCGAACGCTCCTGCTCGGAGGTGCTGACGTTGTTGTAGTCGGCGCTGCACGACAGCTCCAGGGAGCCGCCGGCCTCCAGGGTGCCGGAGTCGCTGCACTCCTGCTCGCCGAGCTCCTCGTTGGTGAAGGTGACGTCCATCCGGACCGCGACGCTGCCGCCCGCGGCGCCGCCCGCGTCGTAGGCGGTCCCCGACCACGTGCAGCTGGGCCCCTCGTCGCAGGTCATGTTGGGCTCGCCCTCCCAGGCGACCTCGACCCGGGCGTCCCGGGATCCGGTGAGCTCGTCCTCCACCGTGGCGGTCAGGCCGGTGTAGAGCTCCTCGACCGCGGCCTGGTCGGCCCGGGCCAGGTCGAGGCGCACCTGGGGCCCGGTCTCGGCGTCCTCGGGAACGAGTTCCTCGATGGCGATGCGCTGGACCTGGTTGGTCTCGGCGTTGATCCACACCTGGTCGCGCTCGCCCGCGAGGTCGATCCGGTAGGTAAGGGTGCCGTCGAGGTTCTCCTCGACCGCGTCCTCCTCCTCGATCTCCAGCCCGCCCAGGATCTGGGCCAGGACCGGCGGGGCCAGGACGGCGCCGGGCTCGATCCCCACCTGGGCGGCCGAGGCGCGCACCCAGTTGTCCTCGAAGTCGTCGAAGTCCGGACCGAAGACCCCCCGGTCCAGCCAGAAGTCCTCCGTGGCGCGCACGTAGGTGCGGCCGTCGACGTCGACGACCTGGCCCTCGATGCCGTTGGCCCGGAGGGTGCCGCTGGTCGCTCCTCCGTCGGCCACCGTCAGCGAGGTGTCCAGCACGTCCCCGCCGACACTCTCGGCGACCTGTCCGGTCGCCGTGAGCGCCGGGTAGTCGGTCAGGTCCGCGAGGGCCTCCTGCAGGAGGGGCGCCGCGGCCACCGACTCCGTGGGTTCGGGGCTGGGCTGCTCCTCGTCACCGCCGCCCGGCAGGAGGCCGCTGATGGCCGAGCAGCCGGTCAGACCGAGCACGGCGACCGTGCCCGCCGCGGCGAACGCGGTACGACCGCTCCTGCGACCCCTGTTGTGACTGACCGGCGCCATCTTGCCTCCTGACCCCGACGAACGGGGTGCTCTACGAATACGCGTGGATCCTTGGGAGGGGGGACCGCCGACGCGTGTCCCGTCCCCGGCGTGGGATGCGGCTCCGTGGCCCGCGGTTGCACTCGGCGCACCCCGGTCCGGGGTGCGGGGCCGTCGCCGTGGCCCGTCCCCATTCCTGGCGCGGGTTGCCACGGTTTCCTCCGGCGCTGCCGCCGCATCGCCTTGAAGGGTATCCAACCGCGGGGCGCGGCTCGGCCAGCCGCGGCCGGGCGTCACCCGCAGGAGGGCGCACGGCCCCGGGGATGACACGACGGGGCCGGCGGGGATCTCTCCCCGCCGGCCCCTGCCATCACCTCACCGCGTCAGCGGCGCAAGTCCCGTGGCCTCAGCGTCGAGGCTAGGCCTTGGCCTGCGATGAGGCCGTCTCCCCGCCCGGAGGCGTCGGCAGGGAGACCGCTCCTTCGAGCTCGTCGAGTTCCTCGAAGGCGTAGGCCGACTCGGCGTGCAGCTCGTGGTCGAGGCCGTTGGTCTCGACCTCCTCCGGGATGCGGAAGCCCATGACGAGGTCGATGACCTTGGCGATGACCCAGGTGATGACGAAGGAGTAGACGATGGTGGCGACCACGGCGATCAGCTGGACGAGCAGCAGGTCGACGCCGCCGCCGTAGGCCAGACCGTCGGAGCCGTTGGCGGCCGAGGAGGCGACCAGGCCGATCATCAGCGAGCCGATGACACCGCCGACCAGGTGGACGCCGACCACGTCGAGCGCGTCGTCGTACTTGAACTTGAACTTCCAGCTGATGGCGTAGGCGCACAGGGCACCGGCCACCGCGCCGACCGCGATCGCGCCCATCGGGGTGACGTCGGCGGCGGCGGGCGTGATCGCGACCAGGCCCGCGACGGCGCCGGAGGCGAACCCGAGCGCGCTGGCCTTGCCGTAGCGCAGCTTCTCGACGAGCATCCAGGCGATGATCGCGGCGGCCGTGGCGACCTGGGTGTTGACCAGGGCGAGGGCGGCGGTGCCGTCGGCGGCGTAGGCCGAACCGGCGTTGAAGCCGAACCAGCCGAACCACAGCAGGGCGGCGCCCAGCAGGACGAAGGGCAGGTTGTGGGGACGCATGGACTCGACGCCGAAGCCCTTGCGACGGCCCAGGACGACCGTCAGGGCCAGGGCGGCGGCACCGGCGTTGATGTGGACGGCGGTACCGCCCGCGAAGTCGATGACGCCCGCGTCGCCGATACCGATCAGCTCGAACCAGCCGCCGCCCCAGACCCAGTGGGCGACGGGGAAGTAGGCGAGCAGGGCCCAGAGCGGAACGAAGATCAGCCAGGCGCCGAACTTGGCGCGGTCGGCGATGGCGCCGCTGATGAGCGCGACGGTGATGACCGCGAACATCATCTGGAACCCGGCGTCGACGAGGAGCGGGTAACCGCCGCTGCCGTCGTCCGCGGCGGGCTCGATCTCACCGATGAGGCTGCTGAGGCCGAGGTAGTCGAAGCCGCCGATGAACTGGTTGAGCGCTCCGGGCCCTTCGGCGTAGGTCAGCGAGTGCCCGACGAGCACCCACAGGACGCTGACGATCGCGATGCTCGCGAAGCTCATGAGCATCATGTTGAGGACGCTCTTGGCCCGCGACATGCCTCCGTAGAAGAAGGCCAGGCCCGGTGTCATGAGCATCACCAGCGCGGCGCTGACCAGCAGCCACGTGGTGTTGCCAGAGTCAATCATGTCGTCGCCTCCGTAGGACGGACGGGGGATGGTCGTGCAGGGGCGGCGTCAGCGAGCGCATCATCGGGCCGTGCGGATCACCACGGACGCCACTGTCCGACCTGGGTGTTTCTCGCCCTGAGCCGACATGTTGCGCGCGTGTAAAAGGACAGTCAGAAGTGTTAAGGAGCCGTGAACCGATGGATCGTTCCACGCGAACGGTCCCGTGACGGCACGAACCCGCCGCCCTGAGGTCAACCCTGGGCGACATGTACGACACCCAGGGTGACATATCGGGGCGATCTCACAACGATAACGAACGCCGCGACAGGTCGTCGGCCGCCGTGTTGCGACCGGGTTTCCTTCGTATGACGCCGGTCACACCCCCGAGCACGGCGACGGCCGGGCCCCGCTCGGGGTGCCCGGCCGTCCGGAGTGGGGAACGGTCACCCCGGGGAGGTGCCGTTCGGGGCCCGAACCCGGGCCCGAGCGCAGCGGAGGCCCGAGCCAGGCACTGCTCAGTCCGTGGCGAGGATGGCGTCCACGAAGACCTCGGGGTCGAAGGGGGCGAGGTCGTCGGGGCCCTCACCCAGGCCGACGAGCTTGACGGGCACGCCCAGCTCACGCTGGACCTGCACGATGATGCCGCCCTTGGCGGTGCCGTCCAGCTTGGTCAGCGCGATCCCGGTGACGTTGACGACCTCGGCGAACACGCGCGCCTGGCGCAGCCCGTTCTGGCCGGTGGTCGCGTCGAGGACCAGCAGCACCTCGTCCACCTGGGACCGCTTCTCGACCACCCGCTTGACCTTGCCGAGCTCGTCCATGAGGCCGGTCTTGGTGTGCAGGCGCCCGGCCGTGTCGACGATGACCGTGTCCGCGCCGTCGTCGATCCCCCGGGAGACGGCGTCGAAGGCGACGCTGGCCGGGTCCGCCCCCTCCTCCTTGCGCACGACGGGGGCGCCCACCCGGCTGCCCCAGGTCTGGAGCTGCTCGGTGGCGGCGGCGCGGAAGGTGTCGGCCGCGCCGAGCACGACGCTGCGGCCGTCCCCCACCAGCACACGGGCGAGCTTGCCCGTGGTCGTGGTCTTACCGGTGCCGTTGACGCCCACGACCATGATCACGGCGGGGCGGTCCCCGTGCGGCTCGGTGCGCACCGCGCGGTCGGTGTCCGAGCCGATCTGGTTGAGCAGCTCCTCGCGGAGCATGGCGCGCACCTCGTCGGTGTCGCGGGTGCCGAGCACCTTCACCCGTGTGCGCAGGTGGTCGACGATCTGGGCGGCCGACGTCACACCGATGTCGGCGGTGATGAGCGTGTCCTCGATCTCCTCCCAGGTGTCCTCGTCGAGGGTGTCGGAGGACAGGAGGTTGAGCAGCCCCTGGCCGAAGGAGCTCTGCGAGCGGGCGAGCCGGGCGCGCAGGCGCACCATCCGGCCCGCGGACGGCGGAGGCGTCTCCAGCTCCGGCTCCGCCGACTTGACGGCCTCCTCCGCGGGAGGCGCCTGTGCCGGGGGCGGGACGACCGCCTCGGCGGTTCGGTCGCGGTCCTCCGCGGGAGCCGCCGTCGGGGGCTCCCCGGTGACCTCGGGCTTGGTCTCCTCCTTGCCCGGCGCGACCGAGCGTCGGGACGCGACCAGGAAGGATCCGCCGACCACCAGGAGCGCGACGACGATGATCAGGATTGCGAGCAAGGTGATGTCCATAGCGGACTCAGTATTACAGAGCGTCCGCGGTGGTCGCCGGGCCTCCCTCCGGCGGGGCGCGTCAGGTGGTCCGGTGCCGGGTGGTGCGCAGGATCACGAGGAAGAAGGGCGCGCCGAGGAAGGCCGTGACCACGCCCAGGGGCAGCTCCGCGGGGGCCACCACGGTGCGGGCGACGATGTCGACCAGGACCATGAACGCGCCGCCGAGGAACACGGTCACCGGGAGGATCGCCCGGTAGTTGGACCCGACGAGGCGGCGCACGACGTGCGGGACGACGATCCCGACGAACCCGATCAGCCCGCTCACCGCCACGGCGGCGGCGGTGGCCAGTGACGCGGCGCTGATGACGACCACGCGCACCGCACCGGGGTTGAGCCCCAGGCTCACCGCCTTCTCGTCGCCCAGGGCGAGCATGTCCAGCAGGTAGCCGCACAGGAGCAGGACCACCAGGGAGACCACCGCGTACGGGGCGACCATACGGACGTCGTCCCACCCGCCGCGGCCCAGCCCGCCGAGCAGCCAGGAGAAGATCCGCAGCAGCTTGTCCCCGCCGATCTGCTGGGTGAGTGTCTGGGCGGCGGACAGGAACGACGACACCGCCACCCCCGCCAGGACGAGGGAGGCGGTCCCGCCGCCGCCCGCGGCCGACCCGAGCGTGTAGGCCGCCGCCACACCCAGCAGGGCGCCGGCGAAGGCCGCCACGGGGACCAGTGCCCGGGGCGCGTCGGTCAGCTCCTGGCCGAAGACGATGACGAGCGTCGCGCCGAGACCCGCGCCCGCGGCCGCGCCGAGCAGGTACGGGTCGGCCAGCGGGTTGCGGAACACCCCCTGGTAGGCGCCGCCCGCGGTGGCCAGGAGCGCGCCGACGACGACGCCCATGACCACCCGGGGCAGGCGGAGTTCGACCAGGAGCGCCGCCTGCCGGTCGGTCAGCGGGCTCTCGGCCTGCGGTGACACGAGGCTGAGCAGGTGGCGGACGATGTCGGGCGCGGAGATGTCCGCCGCGCCCGCCGTGACTCCGAGGAGGGCCGAGGCGACGAGCAGCGCCAGGCCGCCCGCCATCCAGCCGAGCGGGAGCCCGAGGGGCCGCCCCGCGACGCGGTGCGACGCCCCCGGCCGGCGCCCGCCGCCCGCGGTCTCCTCCGGCTCGGCCCCGCCCGCCACCTAGGCTCCGGCGTTCTCGGTGACGGCCGCACCGACCGCCTCGGCGAAGTCGACCACGCGCGGGCCCCAGCGGGAGGCGACGTCCGCGTCGAGCTGGATGACGGCGTCGTTGCGGACCGCGGTGACCGTGTCGAAGGCGGGTCGCCCGGCGACCGCGCCGACGGCGTCCGCGCCCTCGTAGGACAGGAAGATGAGGTCCGGGTTCTGCTCGACGACGAACTCCTGGGACAGCTGCGGGTAGCCGCCCGCGGTACCGTCGTCGGCCTCGTCGGCGATGTTGACCAGGCCGAAGGAGGAGTAGATCTGGCCGACGAAGGTGTCGGAGGTGGCGGAGTAGAGGGTGTCGTCGAGCTCCTGGTAGAAGGTGAGCCCGGTGTCGCCGACCTCGGCTCGCACGTTCTCGACGACCTCGTTGAACGCGGTCTCGACGCGTTCGGCCTCGGCGTCGGCCTCCTCGGACCTACCGGTGGCGTCGCCGAGCAGGCGGATCTGGTCGTAGACGTCCGCCATGTCGGTGGCGGCGTCCACCGTCAGGACCGGGACGTCGACGGCCTCCAGCTGCGGGACGGTCTCCTCGGCGCTGCGGGCCAGGATGACCAGGTCGGGGTCGTACTCGACGATCGCCTCGACGCTGGGGGTGAACCCGCTGAGGTCGGTGGTGGGCGCCTCGGCCGGGTAGTCGGAGTACTCGTCGGCCGCCTCGACCAGGTCGCCCGCGCCGATGGCGAAGAGCATCTCGGTGTGGCTGGGCGACAGGGAGACGATCCGCTCCGGGGCCGCGTCGAGGGTGACCTCGCCGAGCGCGTCGGTCAGGGTGACCGGGAAGGCGGCGTCACCGGCCGGCGCGGCGTCCTGGTCGGTCTCGGGGGCCGGTCCGCCGCACGCGGTGAGGGCGAGCGTGGCGCCGAGGAGTGCGAGGGGAAGTCTGCGTGCGATCCGCACTGTGCTCCTTGGTCGGGCAGGGGGAAGGGGAGCACGGCCCGGGAGGGACGGCCGGTCCTTCCCACGAGGACGGTTCGTCGGTGCGGGCGAGGCGACCTGGCTCGTCCCCGCTCGGGGCGGGGCCTCACAGTTGCGGGACAGCGCCGGATTGGGCGGCCCGGAGGGCCGTGTGACCGGACTTCGCTCGCTCCACACCGTCGGGGCACTGGTGGCGACCCGACCCCACCACTGTACTCGTGAGCCTTTCGTCCCTGTTCAGGCCCTGGATGCACCCCCTTTCCGGCTTCCTCGGGCGGGCAACGGCCGCGTCGACCGGCGCACTCTCACCCTCCCGCACGATCAATGCACCTTTTGTCTGCTTCACAAATAAAAGCATTGTCTGTCCGGTTTGTAGATTTTTGCGCAACATGATGCTGCTAGTTCAATTCATTCCCTTGTGTGGCCGAATCGAGTCTCGGAGAACATTGACACGTTTATGACTCACGGCAATGATCTCGGTGCTATGTGCGTCGAAAAACCGATAACGGACACCACACGGCCTATCCATCGGTACACGCGAACCCGTCACCGTTCGGGTGGCCCGTTCCCCCGGTGTTCCGCGGCGCACCGAGAAGGGATGTGTTGACAAGGTGGTACCCCACCGCTCGCACCTGGCGTCAGTCGCCGGGCTGACCCTGATAGCGGGCCTCGTCACGGCCGCCCCCGCCAGTGCCGACGAAGGATCGGAACTCGCCCCCCTCCATCCGGCCCCCAGCGCCGAGAACGGCGAGATGACCCACCAGGCCGAGGGCCTGTGGTTCATCGAACTGGAGGGCCCCTCCAGGGCCGAGGGCAACTCCGAGGCCGCGGTCGAGAACGAACAGCGCGCCTTCCGCACCGAGGCCGAGGAGTACGGCCTGGAGTACGAGGAACGGCACTCGTTCGGCGAACTGTGGAACGGCTTCTCGGTCGAGATGGACGACGCCCAGGTGGGCGCGGCCCGGGAGATCCCCGGTGTGAGCGCCATCTACCCGGTCATGCGGCACGAGGCACCCGAACCGGAGCAGTCCGAGCCCGAGATGGACACCGCGCTGAGCATGACCGGCGCCGACATCGGCCAGAGCGAACTCGGCCTGACCGGCGAGGGTCTGCGCGTCGCCGTCATGGACACGGGCATCGACTACACCCACCCCGACCTCGGCGGTCCGGGCGGCTTCCCCAACGGCCGCATCGTCACCGGCCACGACTTCGTCGGTGACGACTTCAACGCCGCCGACCCCGCCAGCACCCCCGTCCCCGACGACGACCCGCAGGACTGCAACGGTCACGGCACACACGTGGCGGGGATCATCGGCGCCGAGGGCCAGGTCACCGGTGTGGCGCCCGACGTGGAGTTCGGCGCCTACAAGGTGTTCGGCTGCGAGGGGTCGACCACGGCCGACATCATGATCGCCGCCATGGAACGGGCCCTGTCCGACGACATGGACGTGCTCAACATGAGCATCGGCTCCTCCCACAGCTGGCCGGGCTACCCGACCGCCGTCGCCGCCGACCACCTCGTCGACGAGGGCATGGTGGTCGTCGCCTCGATCGGCAACTCCGGCGACACCGGTCTCTACTCGGCCGGAGCCCCCGGCCTGGGCGAGAACGTGATCGGGGTGGCCGCCTACGACAACACCCACATCAGCGCGGCGTCCGTGATCGCCAACCCGAGCGGTGAGGCACTCCCCTTCATGGCGATGGGCAGCGCCGCCGCACCGCCCGCCGACGGGGAGACCGACGAACTCGTCCACGTCGGCCGCGCCTGCCCGTCCCTGGGTGACACCCTGGAGGGCGACCCGGCGGGTAGGACCGCGCTGATCGCGCGCGGGAACTGCACCTTCGCGGAGAAGTACGACACCGCGCTGGACGCGGGCGCCACCGGCGTCGTCGTCTACAACAACGTGCCCGGCATGTTCGCCGGGGGCGGCATCACCGACCGGGGCGCGTTCGCCATCGGCGTCTCCGACGAGGCGGGCGCCCACCTGACCGGGCTCCTGGAGGGTTCCGAGCCGGTCACCCTCACCTGGACCGAGGAGACGGTCAGCACGCCCAACCCGACCGGCGGTCTGATCAGCTCGTTCAGCTCCTACGGCATGTCGCCCGACCTGGACCTGAAGCCCGACATCGGCGCGCCCGGAGGCCTGATCAACTCCACCTACCCGATGGACCAGGGCGGGTACGCCACCATCAGCGGCACGTCCATGTCCTCGCCGCACGTCGCGGGCGCCGTGGCGCAGCTCCTCCAGGCCCGCCCGGGCCTGGCGGCCGACGAGGTGCGCGCCATCCTCCAGAACAGCGCCGACCCCAAGGCGTGGTGGGGCAACCCCGACCTCGGCTTCCTCGACAACGTCCACCGGCAGGGCGCGGGCATGCTGGACATCCCCGGCGCGGTACTGGCCACGACGACCGTCACACCGGGCAAGCTGGCTCCGGGTGAGACCCGGGAGGCGGTGACCGAGACCGTCACCATCACCAACGACGGCGACGCCGAGGCCACCTACGAGCTGAGCCACGAGGCGGCGCTCGGCACGCACGGCAGCACCTTCACCCCCTCCTTCAACGACGCGTTCGCCGACGTGGCCTTCGACGCCGACACGGTGACCGTCGGCGCGGGCGACTCGGTGGAGGTCGAGGTGACCATCACCCCGCCCGCCGCCGAGCTCGACCAGCTGCTCTACGGCGGATACGTCACCGTTTCCCAGGTCGACGGCGAGACCTTCCGGGTCCCGTACGCGGCCTACGCCGGTGACTACCAGGCGATCGACGCGATGACCCCGATCACCGACGGGGACGGCAACGTCCAGGAGCTGCCCTGGCTGACGCGGATCACCGAGTGCGAGGTGTTCAACGGCCTGGACTGCGCCGCCTCCAACGGCGGCAGCTTCGCCAACCAGCCGGACGGAGCGACCTACTCCATGAGCTGGGTGGACGGCCTGCCCGACTACCCGTACGTCATCGCGCACTTCGACCACCACGTGACGCGGTTGGAGATGCGCGTCATCAGCGAGCGCACCGGCCGACCGGTGCACCCGCGCCGCAACGTGGCGGTGGACGTGGCCAACGTCGGACGCAACGAGACGTCGACGGCGTTCTTCTCCTACGTCTGGGACGGGACGGTCAGCGACGAACACCGGGCCCGCGAGGTGCGGGACGGTGACTACCGCCTGGAGGTCCGCGCGCTCAAGGCGCTGGGCGACGAGGACAACCCTGACCACTGGGAGACCTGGACGTCGCCGGTCATCACCATCGACCGGGGTTAGACAGTGTGTGTTGCGGTCCTCCGCTTCGCCCCGGACCGTGTCCGGGCACCCGAGCGGACGGGGATGCCTCATCCCCGGCCACGCCTGACGCGCCCCGGCGGCGCCCGAACGGCGAACCCCCCGGGGCGACCGTTCCGGGAACAGGCGTGAGGACCCTCCGGGGTCGTCCTCCACCGGGGGACGGCCCCGCCGCGTGTCCGGAGCGGGTCAGGCGGGACGGTCGAGCTTCTGGCTGATCACCTGGGAGATGCCGTCCCCCTGCATCGTGACGCCGTAGAGGGCGTCGGCGGCCTCCATGGTGCGCTTCTGGTGGGTGATCACGATGAGCTGGGACGACTCCCGCAGCTCCTCGAAGATCACCAGCAGCCGCTGGAGGTTGGTGTCGTCCAGCGCGGCCTCGACCTCGTCCATCACGTAGAACGGCGAGGGCCGGGCCTTGAAGATCGCGGCCAGGAACGCCACCGCCGTCAGCGACCGCTCACCGCCCGACAGCAGCGACAGCCGCTTGACCTTCTTGCCGGGGGGACGGGCCTCCACCTCGATACCGGTGGTCAGCATGTCCTCGGGGTCGGTCAGCAGCAGCCGTCCCTCGCCGCCGGGGAACAGGCGGCCGAAGATCGCGGCGAACTCGCGCTCCACGTCCAGGTAGGCGGAGGAGAAGACCTCCTGGACCCTGGCGTCCACCTCCTGCACGATCTCCAGCAGGTCCCGACGGGTCTTCTTCAGGTCCTCCAGCTGGGCGTGGAGGAACGCGTGCCGCTCCTCCAGGGCGGCGAACTCCTCCAACGCCAGCGGGTTGATCTTGCCGAGCTGGTTGAGCTGGCGTTCCGCGGCGCGGGCGCGTTTGGCCTGCACGTCGCGCACGTACGGCGCGGGCTCGGCTTCCTCCCCGGCGTCGGCGGGCGGGGGCACCGGCACACTGGGCCCGTACTCGGCCACGAGCGTGGGCACGTCCACGCCCATCTCCTCGACCGCCTTGGTCTCCCACTGCTCCAGGCGCATCCGCCGCTCGGCCCGGGCCACCTCTCCGCTGTGCGCCGAACTGGTGAGCTTCTCCCACTCGACCGACAGTTCCCGCACCCGGGCGCGGACCGTGCGCAACTCGGCGTCGCGCTCCTCCTTGCGCGCCTCGGCGGCGGCCCGCTCGGTCTCGGCCGCGGCCAGGGACACCCGGATCCGCTCCATGGCCAGGCGGGCGCTGTCCGCGACCGCCTCGGCGATGGTGGCCTGGGCGGCGCGGGTCCGCCTGCGCTCGGCGGCCCGCTGCACGGCGCGGCGCTCCTCGGCCGCCTGCGCGCGCAGGGCCTCGGCACGTCCGGCGACGGAGCGCGCGCGCTCCTCGGCGGTGCGCACCGCCAGGCGCCGTTCCATCTCGGTGGCGCGGGCGCGTGAGGCCTGGGCCGAGAGCGCGTCGCACGTCTCGGGGTCGGGGGCGTCCTCCTCGATGGAGGCGGCCATCTCCTCGGCCTCGGCCAGCTCCTCCTCCATACGGGAGAGCCGGTCCGCGTCCTCTCCCCGGGAGGCGGCCGCCTTGGCCGCGGCCGCGGCGTAGCGCTCGGCCTCCGCCTCGGCGGACCGGGCCTGACCGGCGAGTTTGCCCAGCCGCTGAGCGGACTCGTTGCGCTTGCGGTCGCTGTGGCGACGGCGGGAGGTGAGCTCCTCCGCGGCCTCGGCCAGCTCGGCGCGTTCGCGCTTCTTGGCCTCCAGGTCCGCCGCGGCGCGCTTGCCGGTCTCGGTGGCCGCCTCCAGACGCTCGCCCGCCTCGTCCACCGCGGCCTGGACCTCCAACAGACTGGGTGCGGCGGCGGACCCCCCGTGGACGAGCGCCGCGCCGAAGACGTCGCCGTCGGGTGTGACCGCCCGCACGCCGGGCACGGTGCCGACCAGGTGCCGGGCGTGGTCGGCGTCGGTGGCCAGGACCGTCCGGTCGAGCAGGGCGGTGACGGACCCCCGCAGCGGGTCGGGGGCGGTCACCGCGTCGACGGCGTAGCGGGTTTCCTCCGGCAGGACGGGCCAGTCCTCGCGGGGCGGAGCGGGCACGGCGCCCGCGACCACGATCCCGGCCCGGCCCGCGTCCCGCTCCCTGAGCAGGCGGACGGCGGCCGCGGCCGCCTCCGGGGACGCCGCGGCCACGGCCCCGGCCGCCTGTCCGAAGGCGGCGGCGACCGCGGTCTCCTGGCCGGGGTCGACCTGGACGAGCGCGGCCAGGCTGCCGAGCAGGCCGTCCGGGGCGGCCTCCAGGAGGGTGCCCGCGCCGTCCTTGTGCGCGAGCCCGAGTTCGAGCGCCTCCTTGCGGGCGGCGAGCGCGGACCGCTCCCGCTCCGCCACGCGTTCGGCGTCGCGGAGCTCGTTGAGCTCGGCCTCCACGGCTGACAGCAGCCGCGCGGACCGCTCCTGGGCGGTGTCGAGTTCGGCGTCGCCCTCGTCCAGGCCGGCGGACTCCTCCGCCGCCATCTCGTACTCGGTCTGGGCCTCGGCCGCGCGTTCGGCGGCCTGCCGGGCGGCCTCCTCCAGCCGGGCGATCTCGGCCTCCCCCTCACCGAGCCGACCGCGCAGGCCCTCCACGCGCGCGCCCAGCCGTACGATGCCCTCACGGCGCTCGACCGAGGCGCGGTTGGCGGACTCCAGCCGCTTCTCCTCGCGGTACAGGGCGTCCTCGGCGAAGGTCCGCTCCTCGACGGCGGCCTCCAGGGCCTCCCGGGTCTCCTCCAGTCGGGTGAGCAGCTCCTCCTCCTGGGCGGCGGTCTCCTCGGCCTCCGTCTCCAGTTCCTCGGGGTCGTGGCGGCTCACGGGCTCGTCGGTGACGGCGACGAGGTTGCGGTGGCGCTCGGCGGCCAGTCCGCGGACGGCGTCGAGGCGTTCCGCCAGGCGGGAGAGCGCGTGGTAGGTCTCCGAGGCGCGGGCCAGGACCGGGGCGGCCTCCGCGGACTGGGACTCCAGGGCGGTCTCGCGCTCCTGTGCCTGGGTGAGGCTGGCCTCGGCGGCGGCCCGGCGTTCACGGACCTCCTTCTCGTCCGCCTCCTCCCTGGCCAGTTGGTCGGTGAGGGTGGCGATGTCGTCGGCGAGGAGGCGGAGCCTGGCGTCGCGCAGGTCGGCCTGGATGACGGCGGCGCGCCTGGCCAGCTCGGCCTGGCGCCCGAGGGGCTTGAGCTGGCGGCGCAGCTCCGCGGTGAGGTCGGTGACCCGGTCCAGGTTGCCCTGCATCGCGTTGAGCTTGCGGATCGCCTTCTCTTTGCGCTTGCGGTGCTTGAGGATGCCCGCGGCCTCCTCGATGAGCGCCCGGCGTTCCTCGGGCCCGGCGTGCAGGACGGTGTCGAGCTGCCCCTGGCCGACGATGACGTGCATCTCGCGACCGATGCCGGAGTCGCTGAGCAGGTCCTGGATGTCCAGGAGGCGGCAGGTGTCGCCGTTGATCGCGTACTCCGAACCCCCGTTGCGGAACATCGTCCGCCGGATGGTGACCTCGGTGTAGTCGATCGGCAGGGCGCCGTCGGTGTTGTCGATGGTGAGGCTGACCTCGGCACGGCCGAGGGCCTGGCGGGTGGAGGTGCCCGCGAAGATCACGTCCTCCATCTTGCCGCCGCGCAGGGACTTGGCGCCCTGTTCGCCCATCACCCAGGAGAGGGCGTCGACGACGTTGGACTTGCCCGAACCGTTGGGCCCCACCACGCACGTGATCCCGGGTTCGAAACGCAGGGTGGTGGCCGACGCGAACGACTTGAAGCCGCGCAGCGTCAGGTTCTTCAGGTACACCCACACCTCCCACACCGGCCACCGGGCCCACACGGGCCATCTCACGTGCGGTGTCGACGCGCGCCATGGCCTGGGACGCCGCACGGCATCACCCAAGGGTGCCACGAAGACGGGGGTGACGTGCGCGGTTCGCGCCGAAGGGCCCGATGAGGTGGGCCACGGTCGTGCCGGGGGAGCTCCGGCGAACACGGAGGGTTGTGACGGTGTCCGCCGGGTACAACGGTAAATAATGCCGCAAGGAAAAGGAAAGAGAGTCTGCGGCGGAGGGATCGGGACTGTCGGACCGCTGGGTCGAACGGACCGCGCAGCGGCTGGGCGGAACTACCGTCAGGGACGCCTGAGGTGTTGCGTACGGCGTCCCGTCCGTGGTTCACGTGTCACGCGGTCGGCCGGGTGTACTCCCGGTGCATCGACGGCGCGGGTCAGGCGAGCGCGGGCTCGCGATCCGTCGCACTGACGGCGACGTCGGAGACGGCCATGCTGAGCTGGTCGTTGCGCGCCTGGAGGCGGCTGATCTCGGCCTCGAGGTCGCGTACTCGATTCTGAAGCCGTCGCATCTCCTGGACCATACGAGGGTCGGAGCCGCCGACGTGGCCAAACAGAGCCTTCGCCATGATGTGGGTCCTCCACACTGAGTGACCAGTGATGAAACGCGCACACGACACCCCGGAGACACTCGACTGCCGAGTGGTTTCCACGGGTGGAAGATTTGCGCGATGTGCCTTCCAGAGTCTCACTCTGCGCGCCGCTGGTCAAGATTGGATTACAACAGTCGGTAACGACCGCACGCCAGGCCGGAGTGACCTGGGCACGTGAGGTCACGCGAACCGGAGGCACCCACCCCCGGTGCCACACCCCCGAAGACGTGCGCGGGGCGGACCGACGCCCCACCGCGTTCCTCCCGGGGCCACCGCCGGGTGGTCCGAATCGCGTTACGCAACAAGCATACTCACCGCTCGATGAATCCGGTGAACGTCCCCCCAGGCGAGGACCAACGTTCGACCACGAAGTCCACATGACCGGGTGTTCGGCCACTCTTCAGGTGCTCCAGAAGCCGTTCGCACCCGCTCCGCTCCCCCTCGGCGACCACCTCGACCCGGCCGTCGGCGAGGTTGGTCGCGGCCCCGCTCAACCCCAGTTCGAGCGCCCGAGACCGCGTCCACCAGCGAAAACCCACTCCCTGGACCCGGCCGCGCACCCAGGCGGTCAGCCGGACGGGATCCTCGTGGTTCTCCACGCGCCACACCTTTCCTTACCTCACAGAGACAGTTTGCTCACCAACACGCCCAACATTCCTGTCCCTGCCGTCGTGACGGCCGCGGAGGGGGCGGTTCGGCCCCGGGGAGGAGGGCGCGGCGCCGGACGTCCGCCGAGGAGCCGGGCGAAGGCCCGGGGCGGACACGGCCTAGTGACGGACCCGCGGAGCGGGCTGGCAGCGCGGACAGCTGAACGAGGAGCGGTTCATGAACGCCTCGCGGACGATCGGGGCACCGCAGCGCCCGCACGGCCGGTCCTGGCGCCCGTAGGCGTTCAGACCGCGCTCGAAGTAGCCGCTCTGCCCGTTGACGTTGACGTACAGCCCGTCGAAGGTGGTGCCGCCCACCGCCAGCGCCTCGTTCATGACGTCGCGCACGTGTCCCAGGAGCTCGGTCGCCTGCGCGGAGGACAGGCCCCTGGTGGAGCGGGACCAGTGCAGTCGGGTGCGCCAGAGCGCCTCGTCCGCGTAGATGTTGCCCACCCCGCTGATCAGCGACTGGTCGAGCAGGGCCCGCTTGACCTCCGTGCGCCGCGTGCGCAGGGCACGCACGAACACCTCCGGGACGAAGTCGGTGTCCAGGGGGTCCAGCGCGATGTGGTCGACCGAGGCCGGGACGTCGGCCCGCACCCCCGGTGCGTCCACCAGCAGGTGGCCGAAGGTGCGCTGGTCGACGAACCGCAGCTCCCGACCGTCCGACAGCGCGAACCTGACCCGCAGGTGCTTCTCGTCGGGCTTCCCCCGCGGTTGGACGAGCATCTGACCGCTCATGCCCAGGTGGGTGAGGAGCATCTCGCCGCTGTCCAGGGACAGCCACAGGTACTTGCCGCGCCGGAGCGCGGCTGTCGGGACGCGCCCCTCCAGGCGGGCCGCGAAGTCGGCGGCGCCCGGCACGTGGCGGCGCACCGATCTCGGATGCAGGACCTCGACGGCGCCCACGGTCCGGCCCAGCGCGTGTGTGGCCAGGCCGCGGCGCACGACCTCGACCTCGGGGAGTTCGGGCACCTCAGCTCCGGTTCTGGGTCTTGGCGGACGGCTGGGACTCGGCGGCGGCGTCGGCCCGCGCCCGGATCGCCTTCCACGCGGACTCGGCGGCCTGCTGCTCGGCCTCCTTCTTGCTGCGCCCCTCGCCCAGGCCGTAGCTCTCCCCCGCGACGCGGACCGTGGCGCGGAAGGTCTTCTGGTGGTCCGGGCCGCTCTCGTCCACGTGGTACTCGGGGACACCGAGCAGCTCGGCGGCGGTCAGCTCCTGGAGGGAGGTCTTCCAGTCCAGCCCGGCTCCCAGGCCGGAGGCGGTGGCGATGAGGGGGTCGAAGAGGCGGTGCACGAACTCGGAGGCCACGTCCAGCCCCCGGTCGAGGTACACGGCGCCGATGATGGCTTCGAGGGTGTCGGCGAGGATGGAGGACTTGTCGCGTCCGCCGGTGCCCTCCTCCCCGCGGCCGAGGCGGATGTAGGCGCCGATGCCCAGGCCGCGGGCCACGTCCGCGAGGGCGCGCATGTTGACGACGGCGGCGCGCAGCTTGGCCAGCTGCCCCTCCGGCAGGTCGGGGTGCTTGCGGAAGAGGGTGTCGGTCACCACCAGGCCGAGCACGGAGTCACCGAGGAACTCCAGTCGCTCGTTCGTGGGCAGACCGCCCTTCTCGTAGGCGTAGGAGCGGTGGGTCAGGGCACGGAGCAGGATCTTGGCATCGACCTCGACGCCGATCGCCTTGTGGAACGCCCTGGCCTCGGAGACGGAGAGTTGGCTTGCCACGCGAGTTCACTTCCCTGTTCTGACGCGTCCCCGCGGGGCGCGCTACCTGCGGTCGGGTGTGGATCCCCGGCCCGGCAGGGGCGCTCGAACACGAGGTGACCGTCGCGGGAGCGGTGCTCCCCCGGCAGCCACCACGAACTCGGGAGCCCGAGTGAGCCCGGATCACTGGTGGGTACTTGTGCGGTTCTGGTTGTCTACTGCCCACACAGGAGCGGGTCACTCACGCTACGACCCCCCTGTGACAACACGTCGGGGCGGACCCGACGTGCGGGTCCGCCCCGAGGCGAATCGGGAATCGGGTATGGGACCCGAAGCCTGACACAAGTGCGTTACGCCGGGTTGGTGACCTGACGGTTGTTGTAGGTGCCGCAGGTCGGGCACGCGATGTGGGGCTGCTTCGGGTCACGGCAGCGCGGGCAGTTGACCAGCACCGGGCGCGACGCCTTCCACTGGGAACGGCGGGTCCGGGTGTTGCTCCGCGACATCTTCCGCTTCGGGACGGCCACTTCAATCCTCCTGGGTCACCCCCGCGGTCGCGGGAGGTCGCTTATCTGGTCACCCCGCGCGCTGCGGCGGGGAGGGTGTGCTCCGTTCGACGGGGGCACCGGGTGGGCACCCCGTGACGGTTCACGGGCTCATCGTTCTCCGGGATCCTCCGCGATGGCGCGGAGAGCCTCCCAGCGTGGGTCGACGGGCTCGCCGTGGCTGTGGTCGGGACCGGCCTCGGCGAGTCTGACGCCGCACTCCGCGCACAGGCCGGGGCAGTCCGGTCCGCACAGCGGTGAGAGCGGGAGCGCGAGCACGACGGCGTCCCTGACCACTGGTCCGAGGTCGAGCAGATCGCCCTCTAGATAGTAGTCCTCATCCTCGTCGTCCGTGTCCTCGCCGGTCGGGACGGGCCCGCCGTCGTCGTCGGGGTACCGGTACAGCTCCTGGAAACCGGCCTCGAGGTCGTCCGACAGGGGTTCGAGGCAGCGCGAGCACTCGGCGGTGAGCTGGCCGCTGACGGTGCCGGTGGCCAGGACGCCCTCCATCACCGCCTCCAGCCGGAGGTCGAGCTCGACCTCGCTGCCCTCGGGCACACTCGCCATCGCCCCGGAGAAGGTCTCCGGCGCGGCCACGATGCGGTTGACGGTCCGCATCGACCCCGGCTGGCGGCCCAGCGGGCGGGTGTCGACCACGAACGGGTCACGAGGTTCTGGACGAGACAGGGTAATCGCGCTTTCACGAGAGGTCGTCAGGTGCCGGACACGCGGGACGCGTCGAGGAGTCGACGGGTGCGGCGTGACCAGTCCGCGCGCACGCCGATGACGGCGACGCTCGGGGTCAAACCCAGATTCTACCTATCATGGGCCCGACCACCCAAATCAGCCGCCGCTCCCGCCTCTGGGCGGCGTGAAGTCCCCGGACAGGGGCGGTTCGGGCGGTGGTGTGCCGCGGATGTGCCGGCCGGGCACCGCTCAGGCGTCCGCCCGCCTGCCGTACTTGTCCCGGAGGCGCTCCTGGACGTAGGGCGTCACCAGGCTGGAGACGTCGCCGCCGTGCTGGGCGATCTCGCGCACCAGGCTGGACGACAGGAACGAGTACTTCGGGTTGGCGGTCATGAACACGGTCTCCACACCGGAGAGCTGGAAGTTCATCTGCGCGATCTGGAGTTCGTAGTCGAAGTCGCTGACCGAGCGCAGGCTGCGGACGATGGTCTCGATGCCGTTGGCGCGGCAGAAGTCGACGAGGAGTCCGTCGAACTCACTGACCTGGACGTTGTCGAGGTCGGCGGTAGTCGCCCTGAGCATGTCCAGCTTCTCGGCGACGGTGAACAGACCGCGCTTGTTGACGTTGTTGAGGACGGCCGCCACGACCTCGTCGTACTGCTTGGCGGCACGGCCGATGATGTCGATGTGTCCGAAGGTCACCGGGTCGAAGGATCCCGGACAGACGACTCGGCGCACGGTGGATCGCCCCTCTCAGGAGTTACTCTCGGGTACCGCGATCGTAGGGGTTGCCTCCCGCGGCGATTCGGGCAACACCCCCATAGCGACCACGGGCGTTGACCTGCCGCCTCCGTGCGCATATGCCCCAGAACGGAATTTCCTTCCGATTTTCCCCCCGAACCGCCCCCTCCGTGGTGAGACACGCCGGGGGCTCTCCGCTGGGGGAGGGCACCCGCACCACGGCGCTGGGGCCTCAGGTCGACGGGCGGGCGTACCAGAGCACCGCTTCCCCGTACCCCCGTTTGCGGTCGCGCTCCAGCCCCGGCGGCCAGGCCGGTTCCGCCCCGCGCTTGGAGCGTTCGACCACGACCACCGCGTCCCCGGCCAGCCACCCGTTCCGTACGAGGTCGGCGAGCACCGCCGCGACCTCCTCGTCGGCGACGGCGTAGGGCGGGTCGGCCACCACCAGGTCGTAGGGCCCTCCCGGGTTGGCCGCGCCGACCACCCGCTCCACCCGGTCGGCCACCAGGCGGGCGCCGGGCAGTCCCAGCGTGCGGATGTTGTCCTGGACCGCCCTCGCCGCCCTCCGGTCGGCCTCGACCAGCAGCGCGTGCCCGGCGCCCCGGGACAGCGCCTCCAGTCCGATCGCCCCGGACCCCGCGTACAGGTCCATGACCCGGAGCCCGTCCAGGGCGCCGAGGTCGGACTGGGCCGAGGCGAACAGGGCCTCGCGCGCCCTGTCACTGGTGGGGCGGGTGGTGCGGCCGTCGGGCGCGGTGATGCGCCGTCCGCCGGCCGTTCCGGCGATGATGCGGGTCATGGATCCACGTTAGGGCGTGTCCCGACCACGGCCGCCCGGCCGGGCCCCGTGCGAACCCGTGAGCACGCACCCACCCGGCGAGGGGCGTACGGGGTCCTGCAGAACGAGGCCGACCGCGAGCGAGGAACGAGCGACCGGCCGGGCCGAGGACGAAGGACACCGTTCCCCACGCACCGAGCACCGTGCGAACCCGTGAGCACGCACCCACCCGGCGAGGGGCGTACGGGGTCCTGCAGAACGAGGCCGGCCGCGAGCGAGGAACGAGCGACCGGCCGGGCCGAGGACGAAGGACACCGTTCCCCACGCACCGAGCACCGTGCGAACCCGTGAGCACGCATGAACACGACTCAGGCCTTGTTGAGGTACTCCGCGCGCTCCTCGGGAAGCAGTTCCGCCAACGCCTCCGCCAGCGGCGGGTGGGCGGTCAGCTCGGGGTCGCCCTCGACGTAGCCGGTGGCCTCCTCGCGCGCCTCGCCGATCAGCTCCTCGTCCTTGAGCAGGGTGAGCACCCGCAGCGAGGAGCGGGCCCCGGACTGGGACTCCCCCAGGACGTCGCCCTCCCTGCGCATCTCCAGGTCGACGCGGGACAGTGCGAACCCGTCCGTCGTCGCCGCCACGGCGCCCAGCCGCTCCCGCGCCGGGGATCCCTCGTCGGCGTCCGTGACCAGCAGGCACAGTCCCGGGAGTGTGCCGCGCCCCACCCGGCCGCGCAGCTGGTGCAGCTGGGAGACGCCGAAGCGGTCCGCGTCCATGATGACCATCACGGTGGCGTTGGGCACATCGACGCCCACCTCGATGACGGTCGTGGAGACCACCACGTCCGTCCGCCCCTCCGAGAAGCGGCGCATGACCGCGTCCTTGTCGTCCGGACTCATCCGACCGTGCAGGGCCTCCACCGACAGGTCCGCCAGCGGCCCTCCGGCCAGGTGCGCCGCGACGTCGAGCACGGCCAGCGGCGGGCGGGTGCCGGGGGCCTCTCCGTCCGGGCCTGCGTCGACCTCCTCGTCCGCGCCCTCCCCGGCGTCGTCGCCGATCCGTGGACAGACCACGAACGCCTGGCGCCCCCGGGCGGCCTCCTCGCGGATCCGCTCCCAGGCGCGGTTCAGGAAGTGCGGTTTCTCCTTCGCGGGGACCACGTGCGTGGACACCCCCGCCCGCCCGGTGGGCAACTGGGTGAGCGCGACCACGTCGAGGTCGCCGTAGACGGTCATGGCGACCGTGCGCGGAATGGGGGTGGCGGTCATCACGAGCACGTGGGGGCGCCCGTCGACCGCCTTCTCCCGCAGCGCGTCGCGCTGTTCCACACCGAACCGGTGCTGCTCGTCCACCACGACCAGGCCCAGGTCCGCGAAGGAGACGTGCTCCTGCAGGAGCGCGTGGGTGCCCACGACGATCCCGGCCGCGCCGGAGGCCGCGTCGAGCAGGGCCGCGCGGCGCGCGGCGGTGTTCATCGACCCCGTGAGGAGTGCCACACGGGTGGCGTTCTCCGCCCCGTCGATCTGCCCGGCCCGGGCCAACGGGCCGAGCATCGCGCTGATCGACCGGTGGTGCTGCTGCGCGAGGACCTCGGTGGGCGCCAGCAGCACGGCCTGACCGCCGGAGTCGACCACCCGGAGCATGGCGCGCAGCGCGACCAGGGTCTTGCCGGCGCCGACGTCGCCCTGGAGCAGGCAGTGCATGGGGTGGGAGGCGTCCAACCGCCGTGCGAGGCGTTCACCGACCTCCCGCTGACCGTCGGTGAGCGTGAAGGGCAGCTCGGCGTCGAACGCGTCGAGGACGCCGCCCTCGGCACCCGGGCGCGGGGCGGCGGGCAGCTCCTCTGCCAGGCGGCGGCGCCGGGCCAGGGCCAGTTGGAGGACGAAGGCCTCGTCCCACTTGAGTCGGCGGCGGGCGGTCGCCACGTCCGACCACTCCGACGGGCGGTGGATCCGTTCCAGGGCCTCGTGCACGCCGACCAGGTGGTGGCGTTCGCGCACCTCGGGCGGGAGCGGATCGGGCAGGTCGGCCGCGCGGGCCAGGGCCAGGTCCATTCCCAGGGCGATCCGGGACGAGTCCAGCCCCTTCACCGCCGGGTAGATCGGGATGAGCTCCTCGGCATAGGCGCGGGCGCGGTCGACCTCGCTGCCGTCCTCGTCGATGAGCTGGTACTCGGGGTGGTCGAGCTGGCGGCGCCCGCGGTAGGAGGAGACCCGTCCGGAGAACAGCGCGAGCCGTCCCGGGACGAGCGAGTTCTGGTGGTAGGCGCCCCTGTTGAAGAAGGTCAGGTGCAGCCGGCCGGTGCCGTCGGTGACCGTCGCCTCCATCATGTCCATGCGGCGGCGGCCCTGCCGGGCGGGCACGGTACGGCGTCTGGCGTCCGACACCCGCGCCTGCACGGTGACGTCCTCGCCCTCGCGCAGCCCGGCGAGGTCGGTCAGGTCTCCCCGGCGGTCGTACCGGCGCGGGTAGTACCGCACCAGGTCGCCGAGGGTGTGCAGGTCGAGTTTGTCCTTGAAGGCCCGCGCGGAACCCCCGAGGGCCACGCGCAGCGGTTCGTCCCAGGTGCTCACTGTGTCCCGTCCCCCGCCTGATCGCTCTGCTCAACGTCACCGTAGTGGCAGCGTGCGACGCGGGAGGCTCCGCGCCGCGGGCGTCCGTCGGGGGCGGTGGCGGTCGGGCGCGGCGCCCGCCCCCTCCCAACCGGGGTATACTCGTCGGAGTTCATCGCCTTTTCGCCATGCCCGCGTGGTGGATGCGATGCCCCGGTGGGGGTGCGAGGGCTTCGGCCGCACCGTCTCCACCACGTCGAGTACGGACACCGGTCTGCGGTACGAATCCGCGTCACCACGTCCTTCGTGTACTCTTCCACGGTTGGCGTCCGCGCCAGCCTGTCCACCCGGCCGTTCCCGGCCGGTCGACCCTTCGCGTGCGGCGACGTGCGCGATCCCGAGCGCTTGAATGGAGTTACCGTGGCTTCCGTCTGCGACGTCTGCGGCAAGGGACCAGGGTTCGGTAACAGTGTTTCCCACTCGCACCGTCGCACCCGCCGCCGCTGGAACCCCAACATCCAGACTGTTCGCACCCGCGTGGGCGGCACGCCCAAGCGTGTGAACGCCTGCACCTCGTGCATCAAGGCCGGCAAGGTGACCCGCTAGGGTTCCCGCCCTCTGGATTCGACGAAGGCCCTCCGATATCTCATCGGGGGGCCTTCGCCGTACCCGGGGCCGGGCCATGGCCCGTGATCCCGCGGAGCCCGCGTCACAGGGCGCAGACGTGTCCGTTCAGCGAGCAGCGCACGGGGGACTGGACGGCGCCGAGGGCGTCGAGTTCGAGCGTCGCGGAGTTTCCGGGGGCGAGGTCCTCCTGGGATCCGGGCTGACGGGCGAGGATGCCGTCCGCGAACGGCTCCCAGTCGGCGTCGCGCACCTCGGTGACCTCGGCGGAGTCGAAGGCCAGCGCCAGTTCCCAGGCGTCCAGCGTCACCCTGGAGGTGTTGGTGACGGTGACCCTCGCGGTGAACCCCGTGTCGGTGGAGTCGACGATCTCGTAGACGACCGTGGTGGGCTCCACGCCCGCCTGGACCTCCTGCTCACGGTCACCGGAGGAACCCTCGTGCCCCTGTTCCGGCGAGGCGTCGTTGCTGGGGTGGACTCCGTCCTGCGCCCCGGGGGCCTCCGTCACCCCCGGCCCTCCCCCGAACTGGAGGTAGATCTGGGTCGTGCTGTAGCCGAACAGCAGCAGGCCCAGGATGACGCCGGACACGACCAGGACGTTGATCAGCCGCGGCGGTTCGACACGCTTGGGAACGGTGCTCTCCAGGAAACCACCGATCCGCCGGAGCGCGCCGGCGTCCTCCCGCTCGCTGCGGTGGACACCGCGCCGGGAGTCGTGCCGCGACACGTGCCGGCCCATAAACCGCCTCTCGACGATGCTCCGCCTCCGCCCGCCCCGACGGGCGGTCGCCGATCGCGGACCTTCCATGCCGGGGGACGGCGCACATGAACGTTCCGGGGCTCTTCGCGCTCCACGAGGACGGGCGGGCCGCCCGGGCGGGCGGCGCGAGCCGCGTTGGCTCAGCCTAGCGCGATCGCCAAACGGGACAAATCCCGGTCTGCACTCACTCCCCCCGGAAATGGTCCCATCCGAGCCTCGCCGGGGGCTGTCCGCCCACGGTGACCGGTGCGTCCGACGGTTTCCCGCCGCCCTCGGGCACCCACTCCGGACCGTGGACGGCGCCCACCGCGATCCAGTGCTCGGGGAGGTCGACGTCCGGCGGGAAGGCGGCGACCAGCGCGTGGTCCTCCCCGCCGCCGACCATGAGCTCCCGGGCGGCGCGTTCGGCGTCCCCGGGGTCCGCGCCCAGGGCTCGGACCGCCGACAGGAGCGCCGGTTCGGGTCGCAGGGCGGAGGGGTCCAGGTCGACGCGGACGCCACTGGCGCGGCAGACGTGCCCGAGGTCCTGGGCCAGGCCGTCGCTCACGTCGAGCATGGCCGTCGCCCCCGCCTCGGCGGCGACCGCGCCCTCGGCGTAGGGCGGGCTCGGGCGCCGGTGTTCGGACAGGCACTCCTCGGGCCCGTCAATCCCCGCCTCGAGCAGCGCGAGCCCGGCCGCCGACAGTCCGAGGTGGCCGGAGTAGGCCACGACGTCGCCGGGGCGGGCACCGTCGCGGCGCACCGGTGCGCGCCCCTGGAGGTCTCCCAGAGCGGTGATCGCGACCGTCAGTGTGTCGGACGCCACCGTGTCCCCGCCCACGACGGCCCCGCCCGCGAGGGCGCACTCGTCGCGCACCCCGGACGCGAACGCCTCCACCCAGGAAACGGGCAGGTCGGGCGGGGCAGCGAAGCCGATGAGCAGCCCGGTGGGACGGGCTCCCATGGCCGCGACGTCGGCGAAGTTCTGCGCCACCGCGCGGTGCCCGACGTCGCGGCCCGAGGACCACTCCCTCCGGAAGTGGCGCCCCTCCACCAGCACGTCCGTGGTGGCGACCGTCCTGCCGTCGGGCGCGGCGACGACCGCCGCGTCGTCGCCGGGTCCGAGGATTACATCTTGCGTCGCGGGGAATTTGCTCGTCACGCGTGTGATCAGAGCGAACTCGCCAAGACCCCCAATGGTGCTCAACACAGGGATCAGGGTACGGTGACGCTCCGGAACAGTGGTCTAGACCCACGTTTGTCATCTGTTCGTCATCGGCCGCACCGTCGGCTCGGCCGGGCCGCTCTACCTCACACCCGGCACACACGAAGGAGTTCACATGGTGCAGGCATACATCCTGATCCAGACCGAGGTCGGGCGGGCCGCCGAGGTGGCCGGACGCATCCGGGAGATCGAGGGCGTCGACGAGGCGCACGACGTGACCGGGCCCTACGACGTGGTCGTCCAGGCTCGCGCCGACGACGTCGACTCGCTGGGCGCCCTGGTGGTGGCCCGGATTCAGCGTCTGGACGGTATCGCCCGTACCCTGACGTGCCCGATCGTCAACATCTGATCTCACGGAACGGGGTGACCGACGTGTTGGGACGGCGTTCCGGAGCCGCCGCCGCGGCCGTGCTGCTCGCCGCGGGCTGCGGCGCGCAGGCCGTACGCGTCGAGCCGCCCGAGGTCGACGACGCGACCGCGGAGGTCTGCGCGGCGTTCGTGGCCGCACTTCCCGACACCCTGATGGACACCGGGCGCGTGGCCGTACGGCCCGAGTCGGAGGTGACGGCGGCGTGGGGAGACCCGCCGATCGGCGTCCGCTGCGGTGTCCCCCGCCCCTCGGCGCTGGCTCCCGACTCCGTCCTCCAGGAGGTCAACGGGGTGCCCTGGCTGCCCGTGCCCGCCGACGACCCCACCATGTACGTGGCGGTGGGCCACACCGCCTACGTCGAGCTGACGGTGCCCTCGACCCACGGTCCTCCGGCCGCCGCACTGACGACCCTGAGCACGGCCGTCGAGGAGCACATCCCCGCCCTGCCCGCGGGAGAGCTCTGACGCCGACCCCCTGATCCGTCCGACCCGTGCGGGCACGACCGCCTGGGCGCGGCCCGACAGGGCCGGCCAACAGGCGAGGGGCCGCCGGGCACCGGCGGCCCCTCCGTTCCCCGCCGGGGAGAGTGGATGGGAGGGATCGTTCTACTCCTCGGCCTCGTCGGAGGCCTCCGCGTCCTCGCTCCGGGTCTCCTCCTGGGACCCGGCGTCCGCTTCGTCCTCCTCGGCGGCGCCGTCACCCTCGGAGTCCTGTTCGCCGGAGTCGGTGTCGGCGGGGGCGTCCATCGGGGCCTCACCGCCCAGGAAGCTCATGTCCCCCGACTCGATACCGTCCTCCACGACGGGCGCCGTGGCCGACACGGCGCCCGAGCAGGCGGCACCGGGCTCGGGGACGTCCGTGCCGCGCTCGAAGCGCTCGACGAACCGCTGGAGGGCCTCGTCGGAGGCGGTCTCCGCGGTGACCTGGCGGCCCCAGCTGGAGGCGACGATGGGAGCGTCCAGCTCACCGTCGTGGGGGGTGACGAGCAGGTAGTCGCCGGGGCTGTACATGGCCTCCAGGGCGTCGATCTCGTCCTGGGCCAGGTCGGGTGAGTAGTTGATCCACACCGCTCCGTGCTCCAGGGAGTGCACGCCGAACTCGGGCGTCACCGGCTCGGAGTAGACGGCGCAGTTCTGCCAGTAGGCCCAGTGGTCGCCGCCGACCGGGGGCGTCTGCTCGTAGTCGACCCGCTCGCCCACGGTGACGTGCTCGTAGGAACCGACCTCGAACTCCTCCATCCCCTGGATGTTGCGACTCCGGATCTCCATGAAGACCGCGAAGGCGAGCAGGCCCAGGACCAGGGCGGCGGCGGTGCTGACTCCCGCGATACCGAGTATCTTGCGACGCCGTTCCAGTTTGAGCCGTTGTTCCCGCATCTCCGCTGCTCTACGGCGCCGCTCAGCCGCCGTCTTCTTCTTGGCCACTGGGCCTCCTGGTACACATGCGGTCGTATGGGACTTATCTATCCTCTACTTTGACACCACAGCTGCGCGATTCGACCAGGATGGGTCCATGGGACACACAAGCGATACCTCCACCGGAGCCACTGACGGAACCGCCGCGTCGGAGGAGTCGGCCCCCGCGCAGAAGGACGGTTCGGCCGCGGGCGGCGACGACGGGCGCGCGCCGCGCCGCACGGGTGTGCGACCCGTACCCCTCGGCATCACCGTGGTACTGGTCACGATCGCGCTGGTGGCCGGCTTCCTCGCGGGGCGCCCCTCCAGCCCGCTGGACAACAGCGCCGACGCCGGGTTCCTCCGGGACATGAGCTCGCACCACGCCCAGGCCGTGGACATGTCGCTCATCATCATGGAGAAGACCCAGGACCCGGAGCTGCGGATCGTCGCTATCGACATCGCCCGCACGCAGCAGGCCCAGATCGGGATCATGCAGGGGTGGCTGACCATGTGGGGGCTGAACTCGCGCGGCGCCGAGCCCCCGATGACCTGGATGGAGGGGTCGGAGCACGACCACGGCGCCGGTGAGGGCGTGGTTCCGGAGACCATGCCCGGTCTGGCCACCCCGGAGGAGATGGACGCCCTCCGGGCCGCCGAGGGCGTGGAGGCCGAGATCCTGTTCCTGGAGCTGATGATCGCCCACCACGAGGGCGGGATCGACATGGCGGAGGTCGAGGTGGAACTCGGCCGCGAGGATCTGGTCACCGACCTGGCCCAGGGCATGGCCGACGCCCAGGTGAAGGAGATCGAGGCGATGGAGGCCATGCTGGACCGGCGCGGTGTGGACGCCGAGGAGGACTGAGCCGCACGCGCTCCGGGCACCGGACCGGGGCGGGGCTGGACTGGGACACCGCATCCCCGGCGGCGCCGAACGCGTGACCGCCCGGCGGTCCACCGCACCCGCCGCGCAGCACGGCACCGGTTCCCGGTCCGGAGTGGGAGCGCTCCCCGACGTCAGGTGTCGCACGCCACACAATTCCGTGTCCATGACCACCCGGGCGCCGGGGACCGGCCACCCCCACACTCGCGTTGACGCAGGTGAGGACCCCGGAGCACGACATTCCGGCCGCACCCGGCGACCCATCCCCACGCCCCCGCGGCCCCGACGGACCCCTCCGGAGGGCCACCGGCCAGGCGTTCCCCCGGGGTCGCGCTGTTTTACGACGCGGCGTAGCACTACAGTTTGTAGTACTACGTGTCAACGCTGTCCGACCTGGGGATTCAGCACCATATCAGCGAACACTGTGCGATGGATAGTGCTACGTACAAGTCAGCGCAACCCTTCGCACTACACGAAGGTCTAGCGAGGCTTCACCGATCCGGCTGCGAAACCGCTAACCGGCGTGCGAGGATCATCACACTCCACCCCCCGGCTGTAAGGAGTCGCCATGATCCCCCGCCCCCTGCTCGTGTCCTCCGTCGCCCTCGTGGTAGCCGCAGCGACCGCATGTGGCAGCGACCCCGCCCTGGAGGGGATGGTGACCGACTCCGAGGTGATGTGCGAGGAGTTCGTGGAACGCGAGCTGAACACCCCGGTGGAGTTCTCCGACAGCCAGGCCGAGGTCGCCGACGCGGAGTCGTGGACCTACGAGGCAACCGGCACCGTCGACTACGAGGACGAGAGCGGACCCGTCCGGGCCACCTACACGTGCACCCTCGCCACCGACGAGACCGGCGAGGGGTGGACACTGCAGAACCTCACTATCAACGAGTGAGGAAGCGTTTCGACGCAGACGCTCGGATGCCGAGCCTGGTCCTGCCCAACAACCGACATCGGCTGCGCCAATCGGTTGACCCTCGCGGGTCTGGTCGGCACCACCGGCGGAAGGTAGACTCGGCGGCGGGTTAGGTACCTAAGAGGGGCCCCGGTGTGACCACCGGGGCCCCTCTTTTCATGCGCTCAGGTCAGCGCTGGGCGGCCTCTAGGAACGCCTCCCACTCGGTGGACGGGAAGGCCAGGTGGCCGAGTTCTGGCTGCGTGGAGTCCCGGACGGCCGACGCGCCCGGCACGTCGGCGACCTCGACGCACTCCTGGGCGGTGGTGCTGTACGAGGACTTGCGGAAGTTCAACGGGTGGGTGTGGGTCAGGTACACGGTTGTCCTAGTCGATGAGTTGGGTCAGGTGCGCGATGGATTCGCTCGGGGACAGCGCGGTCCCCTTGAGGTGGTCCAGGACGTCTCGGTAGTCGGCGATCTCCTCCCGCTTCTCCAGGTAGAGCCCATCGTTACGGGTCTCCAGGTACACGATGGGCCGGTCCATGGGGTTCGGGAAGTCGAGAAGCACGAACGGGCCACTGGTCGCGGCATGGAGCCCTTTCGCGAACGGAAGGACCTGGATCGTGATGTTCGTGCTCCCGGCGGAAGCGACCAGGTGCCGGATCTGGTCGCGCATCACCTCGGGTTCGTCGGCGGTGGCGGGCCTGGCGAGCGTGGCCTCGTCGATGATCGCCCACAGCCGCGGCGGGTTGTCGCGGGTAAGGATCTGCTGACGTCTCATGCGCGCATCCACGATGCGGGTAACGTCTTCGGTCGCGTTCAGCGCTGCCCTTGCTGACGCGGCGGCGTAGCCGGCGGTCTGGAGCAATCCCGGGATGGCGCCGAGTTGGTATGTGGCGATCGAGGATGCCTCGGCCTCCAGGCCGACGTAGGCCCCAGCGAGCAGGTCGCCGTAGGACGTCCACCAGCCCTTCGCGCGTGACTGCCTGGTCAGTTCCAGGATCGCCTCACGGCGGGCGGTGTCGGTGACGTCGTAGATGTCGAGGAGGAGACCGACGTCGCTCACGTAGGGGCGGAGCCGTTTGCCCGTCTCGATGTTGGCGATCTTCGCTCTGCTCCATTCGAGCTTCTCGGCTGCCTGTTCCAGGGTGTAGCCCTTGGCCGCGCGGAGTTGTTTCAGCTCCTCGGACAGGCGACGGCGGCGGATGGTTGGGCTGTAGTCACCGCTGGGATCTGGCATGTGTGCATCGTAAAGCCGTGTTCCCTTTGGGGCCAATGTCTGATTCACCTCTACGTCTTCACCACAGCGACTTCATGAGTTGGACTTGAAAAACGGTGAATCACCGTTTTAGATAGACCATACCTAACCCAGTAGTGGCCCTGATGGGCCTTCGCTCCAGGAGGTGCGCCTGTGCGCTACCTGATCCTGTTCCTCGCGTCGCTGCGGCGCATGCTGGCCCCGCCCCCGCAGGGCCGCCACGCCCGCCCGACCCAGCCCGCCCCCGGCCGCCAGTACTCCCGGCCGCAGCCGCACCGCCGCACCGCCCGGCGCGTCCCCGACACCCACCCCCCGAGGTGGACCGCCCCGCTCTCCGCCCCCACGTGGCGCCCGCCCGTCCTCGACGAGACCCCGGTCCGCCCCTACTACCGGGCCTGGGAGGAAGAGCGGTGCCGCCGCACCGAGGACCGCGACCGGCTGGGTGTGGCTGTCCTGCGGGACATCTCCACTCCGCTCCCGGCCTCCGACCTCGGGGAACTGGCCACCGCCGTCCGCCAGTGGCAGCACATGGGGGTGGGAAGGTGAACGCCCTGACGCCGAAGCGCCGCCGCGCCGCACGGCTCCGCCCCTACCTCCCCGAGCTGTCGGCCATGTGGGTCGGCTCCGCCACGACGGTGTTCCCGCTCGTGCGGAACGTCCTCCGGGAGGTCCTCCGATGACACACGCAACGACCGTGGTCACCGTGACCGACCTGACCGAGTCCGATGTCCGGCTCGCCCGCGACCTCGTCGACGGGTCAGCGACGTCCCTAGTGGTCGCCGGGTGCTACATCGACGTCACCCCGAGGGTTGTCCGCACGGGCGGCCCGGACGAGCGCATCGCCGCGCTGGAGCGCCTGGCCGACCTGGCCGTGGAAGCCGCCGCCGAGCTGAGTCGAGCCCGGATGCGGGAGGTGCGCCGGTCATGAGCCCGCAACGGCGCACCGTGTTCGAGGTCCATGAGGCCAAGAGCCGTTCCGCGCTCAGGCGGTGGGCCCAGCAGTTCGGTGTCGACATCCACCACCTGGGTTCGGACATCGAGGGCCGTGAGGTGTACGGGGCGATGCTCGGCCCGCACCTGCGGGTCTGCCGCACCGCACCGGAGCGGCTCCACCCGGTCCGCTGGGTTTCCCCGCTCGAACAGCTCCCCCGCCCCCGGAAGGCCCCGCCTATGCTCTCCTGCCCGAAGTGGTGCGAGAACGACCACGACATGGACCCCGAGTCCCGCGTCGCTCACCACATCCGGCTCCTCCACGACGAGACCAGCCACCCGGTGACCGTCTACGTCGAACGGAGCGACCTGGTGCCGGGACCGCCCGGCCGGACCCGCGTCTGTGTCACCACGTGGGTCGAACCCGAGACGGTCCATCTCCAGCTCTCCGCTGCCCAGGCTCGGGCTCTGGCCGTGTTCCTCACCGCGACCCGAACGGAAAGCGACGTGGCGTCGGCACTCACCGAAGCGGCCGAGGTGATCGAGGGCCACCCGGGCACCTGACAGGCTCCCGCGTACCCGGTGACCGTCCCCCGGGTGCGCGGGCCCCACCCACCTCGAAGGAGAAGCCCCATGGACGAACCCGACGACACCGCGAAGACACCAGAACCCGACCCCGACTACCAGAGGGCACGTGCCATGCGCCTGGGGATCGGCACCGACTTGCCCGCCCTCGGCGGAACCACCGGAAGCTACCCCGACGACTAGACCCCCGCGCCCCGTGACCCCGGGCGTGCGGTCCCACCCGAACGACAACGAAAGCCGACGACGATGCCCGACCTGTGCCCCCGGTGGTGCCTGAGCGACCACCGCACCGAGGACACGACGTTCCGCCATGAGCGCGAGGTGGCCACCCACACGGGAGTGACCGTGAGCCTGCTCCGCGACGACCCGTGGACCGGCCCCCCGCAGACCACCGAGGTGGTCGCCGCCGCGGCCGTCGGCCCCAAGAAGATCCGGTTGGCACTCGGTGTCGCCCAGGCACGGCAGCTCTCCGCGCTGCTCACCATCGCGGGCGCGGACCGTGCTCTGGCGATGGCGGTCCTGGACGCGGCCGACCTCGCCGACTCCCCATAGACCTTCATGGAGGTCACGCCTGCACGAGAGGGGAAGACGTGACCGACCCCGGTGGGGTCACCGGACTGAGGAGAACCGGTGGCCCCACCACATCCTCTCCCCGAGACCCCCACACGGCCGGGCACACAGACTGCCCCTCCAGTCCGGACGTGCGGGGCCGCCTCCTCCTGATGAGAAGGCGGCACGCCAGGGGTCACCGCCCTCTGGCACCTTCCACACTGACCGTGCTCACCCCCGCTTCGGGAGGACCCCGTGGACAGGACCGAACGCCCTCATGAACTGACCCCCCCGCCCGCTGCCCCTGGCGGATTCCTCGTCTCCCTCGACGGCCCCTCCGGGGTCGGCAAGACCACCACTGCCCGCCACCTGCGCAACCTGCTCGACACCACCGGCCACCGTGCGGTTCTCGAAGCACAGCCCTCCAGCTCCCCGATCGGGGAGCTCGCGCGCCACAGCACGCACACCATCTGCGGCCTGGCGCTCACCTGCCTGATGGCGGCCGACCGCTACCACCACCTCACGACCACCCTTCTCCCCCACCTGGCCGCCGACCGGATCGTGGTGTGCGACCGCTACACCCCGACCGCGTTCGTCCTGGACCAGCTCGATGGCGCCGACCCCGAGTTCATCACCTCCCTGTACCGGTACGCGCGCCCCGCCGACCTGTTCGTGTTCCTGACCGCCCCGCCCCAGGTGTGCGCCGACCGGGCGCGCAGCCGCGGCAACAACTACAGCCGCTTCCACCACACCGACACCACGACGGCCGACCGCGAGCGGGCCCTGTTCGCTGAGACCGCGCAGCGCTACCGGCGCGCTGGCCTGCCCGTGCTGGAACACTCCACCGAGGCACTGGCACCCGAGGCGGTCGCGGCGCAGCTCGCCGAGAAGGTCAGCACGGAGGTCACCACCCGTCAGGGCGGAAGGGGGCGGGTGGCATGAAGGTGGTGCTGCTCTACCCCGAGGTGTACGACATGGCCCGTTTCAAGGACGGACGCAAGGAGTTCCCTCCGTTCGGGGTGCTCTACCTGGCGTCCGTGGTGGAGCAGGCCGGGCACCAGGTCGCCATCGAGCGCGTCACCCACGGGCTCACCCGACTGGACCTGTCCGGCTACGACGCGGTCGGGTTCAGCCTCGCCTCCTCGGCCACCTACGGGCTGATGCTCCAGGCGCGCCGCGAAGCGCACATCGACCCTGGCGCGCTGGTGATGGTGGGCGGGGTCCACGCCAACTTCTACCCCGAGGAGTCTCTGGCCGACTTCGACGCGCACGTCGCCGCGATCGGAGAGGCCGAGGACACCATCCTGGAACTGCTGGACCACGCCCATGATCGCGACTTCACCGGTGTGGCCGGAGTGGTCTACCCGGGCGAGGGCCGACCGGTCCGCACCGCGCCACGGGTGCTGATGCGCGACATCGACCGCCTGCCCGATCCGGCCCGCCACCTGCTGCCCACCGACGACTTCGTGCTCTCCGACCGGCTGGCCGGGACCGATGTGCGGATGGCCCACACCATGTTCTCCCGCGGCTGCCCCTTCCCCTGCTCGTTCTGCGCGGTGGCCCAGCGCCGCATGCAGTACCGGGGCGGCGCCTCGGCCCGAGCCGAGCTGAAGCACCTGATCGACGCCTACGGCATCGAGGGCTTCGCGATCGTCGACGACAACTTCATCGTCAACAAGCACAAGGTCGCCGACATCTGCACCCACATCACTGACCTGGGCCTGCGCTGGTCCGCGCTCTCGCGGGTGGACACCGTGGACCAGCCGCTGCTGGAGACGATGGCCGCGGCCGGGTGCATCGAGGTCAAGTACGGAGTCGAGTCCGGCAGCGAGCGCCTGCTCAAGGCGATGCGCAAGAACACCACACAGGACAAGATCCGGCGCGCCGTCCACCTGAGCGCGGCCTCCGGCATCCAGGCCAAGGCGTTCATCATCCACGGCTACCCCGGGGAGAACACCGAGACCACCCGGGAGACCATCGCGCTGCTGCGCGAACTGCGCCCCCACCTGGGCCGGGTGTCGCTGTTCCGGTTCGTGCCCCTGCCCGGGACCGAGGTCTACGACAACGCCCTGCTGCACCGGGTGCACGGAACCCACCACCAGCCGGGCTTCGACGGCGACTGGGAGAGGTTCCACATCCACCACAACGACCGCCACTGGTGGGGGTCCGAAGCCGACTGGGAGGAAACCCAGCGCTCCTACACCGAACTGCGCGCCTTCGTCGAAGCCGAATGGGGGCCGCAAGGATGATCCCTGTACCCGCTACCTGGAGAGGAAGAGGCTGTTAGCCTCCCGCCCATGACCCCCGAACTCGAACCCCTGGTCGTGGACGCCCACCATCTGTCCGACGGTGAGGCGTCCCGGCTGTGGCAGTGGGTGCTGGCCCGCCAAGGGGTGGCACCCCGCGCCCGCCTGGCTTCGGTGGAGGAGACCGCTGACCTCGCGCTGGGCCTGCACGCCGCACGCCTGCCCTCCCCGTTCCAGACCGCCGCCGCGCGGATCGACGACTCCTCCCAGGTGCTGCGGCTCCTCGCCCCAGCCGGTCGGGGCGACCTGGTGACGGTGCGGTGCATGCGTAAGACCCTGCACACCCTGCCCCTGCCGCTGGCCTCCGCGGCGCACGCCGCCACCCGGCACTTCCGTGAACGTGACGCGCTGCGCGCCATGGTCAACGCCCAAGTGCCCGAAGGAGAGGTCGCCGCGGTGACTGCGGACCTGGTCGCCCTGCTTAACGAGCAGGGCCCGACCGGGCACCGGGACATCGAGCAGCACCTGGCCGCGCGCGGGCGGGCCGTCCCTGCGGTGCGTGTGGCGCTCAAGCTCGCATGGGAACGCGGCGTCCTCACCTACGCCAACACCTCGGGAGTGTGGAACCGGGAACGGCGCACCTTCGACGTGGCCGCCCGCGCCTACCCCGGCCTGGACACCGCCATGAGCCGAGAGCGGGGCGCTGAACTGCTGATGGCCGCCTACCTGGACCGGTACGGGCCCGTCAGCATGCGCGACGCCACCTGGTGGTCGGCGTTGTCACGCCGGGACGTGGAGCAGGCGTGGCTCCGCGCGGGTGTGAAGCTGGTGAAGGTGGCCGGGCCGTCGTGGTCTCCGCACCCGATGGTGATGAGCGCCGACCGGTTCGAGGAGTTCGCGCACGCCCGTCCCCAGGAGAGCGGTGCGCACCTGCTGGCACACGAAGACGTCGCTCTCAAGGCTTACTTCGAGACCCGCACCCGCTACCTCGGGCCGCTGCCAGCGGCCAAGGCGTTCAACCAGATCGGCGAAGTCCTGCCGACCGTGGTCGTGGAAGGGCGGGTGGTCGGGACCTGGGCGTGGGATCAGCAGGGCCGCCGGGTGCGTCACCGGCTCGTCCCCGGGGCGACCTCGGCGGACGTGCGTCCCCGGGTGCGCGCGGCCGCGCAGCGGATGAGCGGTCTCCTGCGCGCCGGGTTGGATCACACCTTGGCCGCGAGCTGACCCGTTCCCCTCCTCTCGCGCACGTCTCGCTGGTAGCGTCCGTGCTCACACGCCCGAGAAGGGATTTCGCTATGGAGGCGCTGCCCGACCGCCCGCTCACCCTGGCCCAGATCCAGGAGTACGTGGCGAAGATGGAGGTGGAGCGTGGGTTCTCCGACAGCACCCTGGTCGAGCAGACCCTGAAGCTGGCGGAGGAGACCGGCGAGGTGTGCAAGGCCGTGCGCAAGCAGGCCGCGCTCAGTGTGGACCCCGCCAGCAAGGTCGGCGGCCTCAGCGAGGAACTGGCCGACGTGCTGATCTACCTCGCCGCGATCGCGAACCGGGGGGGCATCGACCTGAGCCAGGCACTGCGGGACAAGGAAGCAGTGAACGAGAACCGCACCTGGACCTGAAACCCGGGAGTCCTCCCTGGTGAAGAAGCAGAACAAGAAGGAGCCCCACCCCCTTTCGGGAGGTGGGGCTCCGTGCGTCCGCCCTCGGGGCGGATCGAAGGTAATCGTCGGCACCGACCGGTCAGAAACGGCCCGTGTTCACCAGATCCTGCAGCAGTCGCTTATCCACAAGCCTGTGGAAAAGGTCACTTACCACAGGGAACGTCGTAGCCTAAGAGGGTGTTGCTGACCTACGTTGACGAGAGCTACTCGTCAGATGCCTACTACATCGCCGCGCTGATGGTGCCCGAGAGGGAGGCCATCTCCTTGACCGACGCCCTGGACGCGGTGGTCGCCAAAGCTGCCGTCGACCATGAGGTCAGCATGACTGCTGAGCTTCATGGCCATGATCTTTTCCAGGCAAAGGCCGAGTGGGCACACCTAGAGAAGAAGCCTCGGGTGAGAATCGGTGTCTACAACGCCGCGTTCCAAGCCATCGCCGACCACGACGTGAAGATCGTCATTCGAGGTGTCGACGTGATCAGGTTGAAGCGGCGCTACACCAACGCTCATCATCCCCATTCCGTAGTCCTGACCCATCTCATCGAGCGGGTGAACGAGTACGCGGCAAGGAAGGACGAGCTTGCACTGCTGATCGCTGACGAGATCTCAGAGCAGGACCAGTACCGGCGTGAGCTAGGTGAGTACCAAAAGGTGGGGACTTGGGGTTACCGTGCGACCCAGATCACTCACATCGTGGACACGATGCACTTCGCTCCTTCCCGGGCAAGCCGCCTTGTGCAGGCAGCCGACCTGATCGCCTTCCTGCACCGTCGACGCTGCTCAGAGCAAAGCCGGAAGCTGAAGGGTCACACAATGGACGAACGGGCATTGCGCGCAAACCAGATGCTCTGGGACCGCATCAAGCCGAAGGTCGTGCACCAGAACACGTGGTGCCCGTAGATGCACGAAGACCCCGCCTCCTGAGAAGGCGGGGCCTAAGGCTCACCGGATCACGATCCCAGGGCTCTCCGCCCTGAAGACCACGTCCTGACCCCGAGGATAGCAAGAAGGTATGTCAGTGTCCCCCCAGGGAACCCTAATGTGTCCCTCAGGGAGATCCTCGCTGCCACTGCGTACATCGAGTGTCAGAAGCGGCCGTTGTTCACCGTCCTCTGCAGGGCCTTCGTAGTCTCGGCGACCACTGTGCTGTTGAAGGTGACGATCCCCCGGTTGGACACCGACCGGATGGAAGGCCAGATCCCGTCCACCCACCGGCCGGTGAGCCCGCACCGGTGCTGGACCGCGCGCGTGGTCTGCGGACCAAGGATGCCGTCGACCGCGCGACCGCGCAGCCCGCATCGGAGCTGCATCGCGCGGACGGTGACCGGCCCCCACACCCCGTCGTCCTCGACGTCCAGGGCACGCTGCACGGCCTTGACGGTCAGCTCTCCCAGACGCCCGTCGACGACAAGCGGATCCGGCCCCGAGGGGTTCGGCTTCGACGAGGACAGGGCTCGGCGCAGCTCGACCGCCGACTCGGCCCCGTACACGCCGTCGATGCGGATGCCGCGTGCCCGCTGCAGGGATTTGACCGCGTCCTCGGTCTCCTGACCGAACGATCCGTCGGCACCGTACTTCGGGAGCAGGGATGGCCGCCACTTCTTCAGACTCTCCTGCAGGTGCAGGACCGGGGGGCCGGTCATCCCTCGCAGGAGCCACGGATCTCCGGTCGGCACCCGCACACCGGCCGCCGTCCAGTAGGAGAAGGTCGGTGCGGGCGCCGGGCTGTTTCCGCTGTCGCCGTTGCCCCAGTCGCCGGAACGTACACGGCGGTACAGGTTGTCCCCCGGGCAGGAGGTGGACACCCAGTCACGGTGACCTGTCACCGAAGCCCGGACACCGCGCGCGGCCAGCCAGGCAGCCAGGGCGACGAACGCGGCGAGTTGAGCAGCCGACGGGCGCTGCGACCCACCAAGCATGAACTGGACGCCGACGTGGCTGGCGTTGGCCCCGGGGGCGTGCGCGCCGACGCGATAGATTCCGCGGCCGGTGAGCACGGTGCCGTGCCAGCAGATGAGCAGGTGGTACCCGACCCCCGCCCAGCCGCGCGCACGGTGGTAGGCGTGCATCTGCCGCACCTGGGCACGGCAGTTGGCGTGCGACCCCCAGGCGAGCGGACCGCCGTTGTAGTGGACGACCCGCCCCGAGCGCGGGCGGCCGGACGAGCCGATCACGCTGGGGATGCCCACGGTCGGCGCGGACTCGATGACGAGGCCGAGCATCACCGGGACGGTCGTGAGCGCGACCAGGAGCTGCATGACGTCCACAGGTCAGCCCTCGCGAGTGCCCTCGTCCGGCGGCGTGGCCAGGCGGGGGTCGAACTCGACGGTGTCCTCCGGGGCCGAGTAGGACTCGCGGGCCGCGATCAGGTCTTCCACGGACTCGGGGGACCACACCTGCAGGCGGGTGATGACCCCGGTCGCGAGGATCAGCATGGACTCCACGTAGTGCTCAGTGAAGACATCCTCGATGGGCATGCCGTTGGCGACCCTCCAGCCCGTGAGCACGGCGACCAAGCCGACGGCCAGGTAGAGGGCAGGGTTACGGCGGAAGCGCAGCAGGTGGCGGACACGTCCGTACACGGTGAGCAGGTAGTCGGGCATGGTGCCCTCCTCGGGCATGAAAAAGACCGCCTCACTGGACGGCGGGCGGGTACGCGCTCGGAGTGCGCGCATGAGGGTGTGGTCAGATCAGGCCGGTGATCAGGTGGACGGCCAGCCAGGTGCAGAACATGGCGATGACGGCGATGCCGACCGGCCGCCAGGGGCGGCGTGGGCGGATACCCGCCAGGCGCCGGATGACGGCGGACAGGGTGTCCTCGCGCTCGGACCGGTTCAGCAGCGCCCACGCCTCCAGAGCGGCGAACGTGCCTACGGGCACGAGCCACATCCAGGTCGGCACTGCCAGCCCGGTCACCGGTCGCCCCTTCGGGTTCGGTGGTCGGCAAGGTGATCGTCGAACCTGCGGGTCAAGGTGGTGACCTGACCTTCGATGCGGGTGACCTGGTCCTTGATCGAGTTGCTGCCGTTGGGGAGCAGTTCGTTGACCGCGTCCGCGATACGAACGATGCGTCGGTTGGCCCGCCAAGCGGCGCGCAGCAACGCCCCAATCGTGAGGAGAGCACCCGCAGCGCCTCCGATAGCCAGGATCAAAGTCAAGGCCATACAAAACTCCTCACATGGGCGAAAAGAACATAGCCAGCCAATTGCAATAGACTCAACCTAATCGAGCAAGACAGAAATAGACGCCACCCCAGTGAGCATTTATCAATCCAGGGAGCCTACGGAAAACAGACCCACACAACAAGCCCCAACGGCGAGTCATGCACAGAAAGTCACTTTCATTTGCTACTCTGTCGACATGAATAATCAAGAAACTCACAAACAGCACACGCAAAACCCAGCCAACAATCACGAACCCATACCGACTCTCAGTCTACTGATAATCATCACAGTAACCCTATGGGCCATCGTTCAAGTTCTCGGACTTGCATTTTTCTGGATTTTTGTAACCCTGGTACTATCGATCCTCTGCGCCAAAGCATGGCCAGAAAGATGGCGATTCAAACACATCTGGCTGGGTGCCCTAATCGTCGTTACGTGCGTCTCAGCAATCGCACTGACATTCCTTATTATACTGTCTACTTATTGGATGATTGGCACCCCACCACCTGACTGGCCCACAGAATTGGAGCTAGAGACGCTGAACGTAATCGCCACACGTTCGTTCGCCGTTGTTGCGGGGATCGGTGGGGCTGCCCTGATAGTAATTTCATACCGTCGACAGCGCGCAACCGAGAACAGTGATAAACGCGACGAGACTAGGCTCTTCACGGATCGCTTCGACTGCGCCAGCAAAAAGCTTGGCGACCAGGAGGCAGCTGTCCGCCTGGCCGGAGCATACGCCTTGGCTCACCTTGCCGACGATGCCCCTGAATATCGTGATGACCTTGTGCAGATGGTCATCGATGTACTGTGCGCCTATCTGCGTATGCCCTATACCCCCCCGCCCGGTGATGCACCCAAGTATGCTACCCGTGCCCGAATCACCGCGCACCACAGGCGTGTCTTGGAATTTAAATCTTTCCGCGAGGTACGACACACCATCATCAGCATTATCGGATCACGCCTACAAGACGAGAAAAGTCGCTGGAGGGGAAGAGACTATAACTTCGATGGCGCCATCTTTGATGGAGGAGACCTATCCGAATCCGTCTTCTCTGGAAACTATACTTCTTTCGCAAATGCAGAGTTCAGAAGTGGTACAATTAACTTCCGCAATGTGCACTTTAAAAGCGGAGAAGTAGACTTCGACAATGCAAAATTTACCGGCAGTGAAGTATCCTTCTTCGGCGCCCGTTTCAACGGAAGTGAAGTGTCCTTTGGTAGCCATTTCATCGATGGCGAGGTAAACTTCAACAACGCCCACTTCATAAGCGGCGAAGTAGACTTCAGTGAAGCCCAATCTGACCAGCCCCCAATGGGCCTTATGGATGCAATTGGAGAGTCAAATAACGTGATCAAAGGGTTGCCAGATTCTTGGCTTAGAAACGGCGAGGAATACAGTTAACCAAGAAACTAGCAAATTTCTTCCGATGCGCAGTGATCGCCTGTCTGATCTACCCCCCCCCCGTTCGGGACACTGTCCGTAGACGAAATTTGGGCTTCTCATTCACCAAATAAAGTCAAATTCCCTAAAACGGCTCTTGACGAATTAGGGATAACTCTTCACCGAGGGGACAGGATGTCGGTGAGCCGGTCTGCGACATAGGACAGGCCCCGGTCGGACAGATGGACGGCGTCGGCGTACAGGCCCCAGTTGGGGCTGTCGGCCTGGTCGGGGAAGCGTGGCCCGAGGGTGAGGTCGGCGACGGCGACCAAGGGGTCGGTTCGGGCGAGTGCGTGTGCCTCGGCGACGTAGTCGGCCCAGGGGTGGGTGAAGGGGCCGTCTCCGCGCGCGGCGTGCATCGCGATCAGGATGGGTGGGTGCGGGACTGGGGCCAGGGTCGCGCCGCGCAGCGCGGAGATGAGGGACGCGACGTTGGTGCGGAACGTCGCTGGGTCGGTTCCTGCCCACTGGTCGTTCGCGCCGAGCATGACCACGACCAAGCCCGGTTCGAGAGCGCCGATGGCTGAGGGCCATTTTTCTGCGTCGGTCGACGTGGCCCAGGTGGTGCTGTCCCACCCGAAGTGGGAGGCGTCGTGCACGGTGATTCCCGCGCTCTCGTCACCGTCGTACTCCACGACCCCAGCGATGATCTGCTTGAAGGTCGCGGTGACCGCCTCGATCTCCAGGGTGTACGGCCCAGAGGTCCCGAGGGTGACGCGGGTGAGTTGCCCGTCCTGGTCGGAGCCGGAGGTGTCCACGGACGTCCACGTCCCGCCGTCGACCCGGTACCGAAACGTGCCGCTGAGGGAGGAGCGACCCCACAGGATGTCCACTGAGGTGCCCTGCAGGGTGTAGGTGAGGGTGTCGGCGGGTGCCGCACCGTCCAGGAACGCGGCGTACCTCTTGGGCCCCCATCCGGTGTCCAGGGATGGGCTGCCTGTGAGGGTGGCGGGCCAGGTGTAGGAGAGGGTGCCGGTGGAGGCTGCGCCGATGAACCCGCGACCGCCGGTGACCCCGGCGGTAGGGAACCGAGCGCGCAACAGGTCGCGCAGGCGCGCGGGCCATGTGTGCGCGAAATCCGTTGCACCCTGCCCCTCGGTGATGCTGTCGCCCAAGGCCACGATGTTGGCGCGGGCGTAGTGGCGGTCGGCCAAGGCCGCGTGCCAGCCCATGAGCGCGGCCGTGGATCCGTCTGGTCTCCAGGAGGCGGTGTCGAGATCGTAGGTGAGGACGCCACCTCCCTTGACGTCGGCGGTCGCCGGGTCTGCTGCGGCGTCGATCAGATTGGCCAGCGCCGTCATGTGCGGGTTGGCCTGGCTCTCGTGGTCGGCGAGCCCGGTCTCGGTGGTTGTCAGGTCTTCTCCGATGTCGATGGCCAGGGCGCGCCGCCGCGGCCCGGCCCCCGAGTTCGCGTCCAGGTAGAGGGAGCGGACACCGTCGGGGCCGTAGAACTCGGGGACCGAGCCGACCGCAGTGCTGGTGAGTTCACCGCCCGGAATGGGTGTGAGCTGGTCGATGTCCGTCAGGTCGGTGTACTGAACGCCCCCCGACGCCTGGTTCCAGCAGGTGACTGTGACTCCGGGTTGCAGGGTCGCCGCGTTGTCGGCCCCCAGGGTGATCACGTAGTCGGCGATACCGCCGAACCGGTGCCGGGCCATCTCACCACCTCACGTAGGTCATGGTCAGGCCCAGAGTGCGACCTGGAGGAATGGACTCACTGGGGTACCGCGCCCAGATTTCGCCGTCGGTGCGCACTTCGACTCGGGCTGTTGCACCGGAGGTGAAGTGGCCCGTGGCGTAGTGGTATCGGCTGAGGGGGCGCAGCGCGGAGGGGACGGTACCGAGTTTGGAGCCGTCGGGGTCGTTGACGCTGAATGTGCTGTTGGCGCGTCGGACCGCGATGCGCAGGGTCACTACGCCGTTGTGGAGGCGGCCGACGTTGTCCGCGCTGGGCTCCCAGGTAGAGAAGCCAGACCCGAGCGCTACCTCGCCGCTGTCCTCGTACAGGGTGCGGCGGGCGCTGCCGTCCCATCCTCGCCACCGGCCGGTATCGCGCTCGTACTGGATCTCGCCCAGCCCGGGAAACGGGTTGGGGGTGGCTGAGTCCACCGGTCGCACGCGAGTGCCGACGTACAGTTCCTCGCGAGTGACGGTCACCGACGACGCGCTGTCAGGGACGATCACTCGGGCCAGCGGGATCTCCCACATCCCGGTATCACCCGGGTCCTGGGCGAGCGCGGGTGCGCCCGCTCCGGGGGTGCCGTTCTTGACGACGGCGCGCACGTCCCAGGTGGAGCGGTCCAGGCGGAGCACTACACGGTCGGTGCGGGTGGATCCGGAGGCGTTACCGCTGATGGTGAGGGGGTCGTCGACAGCGCCCGACGTCCAGGCGTGCCCCCGCAGGCTGGCGTACTTGTCCGCGCGGACGAGCACCTGCAGGCCGGTACCTGCGGTGACCACAGCGGTGTCGCCGGGGTCCCCAAGCACGCCGTCATCGGAGAACCGCGCGGCCAACGCCTCGTATTCGGCGTCGGTGACGTTGCGGCTGTTGTAGTTCGGGGACGGCCAGGAGTTCTGCGCCATGATTCACCTGCTCGCTTCCAGTCGTCCGAGCCGTCGGCCCAGGTCACGGATGAGACGTACGGTCTGCGGATCGGAGGTGGCCTCGGCCGACCCGATGAGGGAGGACACGTACTCGCCTCCGTTCGGGGTGGCCTGCAGGTGGATGGACCGAACGACGTCGGTCACCTCCAGTCCGGTCGGCAGCTCGACGGTCACCCGGTCCCCGAGCCCGAAGTCCCGACCAGCTCGCAGGTCTTCGGTGTCGACGGTGACGGTGGCCAACTCCACCGGGGCGGCGCCGCCCGCCAGCTCCTCGGTGCCTGCTCCGGTCAGCTCGCCGTTGGTGTCATCGGCGGTGCTGGACTGGTCAACGAATTTCTCCACCCGCCACCACTCCGCTGCGGCGGCCGTGTCTGCGACCTCCACGAACACGCGGCTGGTGTCCTCTCCCCCGGCGACCAGGGCGTGGGTGACCGACGGCGCGGACTGCTTGTACTGGACCGAGCGGAGGTTGCCGAGCCCCCGCGAGAACCGGGCGGTCTTGGTGAGGTCGGCCGGCGCGTACACCTCGAACAGGATCTGGTCGCCGACCTGCTCGGTGCGGACCCCGAGGGCTCCGCCGTTGAGGGCGGCTCGGCGGGCCGCGACCAGCAGACCCTCGAACCGAGTGGTGAGGGTCGTGGTGGTGCCGACCCCGGCCACGGGTGCCAGGGCCAGGTGGGGGATACGGCGTTCCGGGCGCGCGGACGGCCCGCAATTGGCGTCGACCACCTGCCGGATGATGGTCTCGGCGTTGGTGGCGGTGACCTGCCAGGTGCCAGTGGTGGGCTGCGCGGACCAGGCCAAGGCCGGGTCGGGCCAGGTGACGTACCCGGCCACGCGGGCGAGGTCGTCGGAGAAGTTCACGGTGACCTTGCCGGGGCCGGGTTCGGCCGAGTCGCCTACCGACCAGGCGTAGTCCTGGGGGATCTCCAAGGGCCCGGCGCACCACACGACCCGGTCACGGATGACCACCAGGCGGGCCCCGGGCTGGAGCTGCGCCATCACCTCGGGCCGGGCGGGCAGGTCCACGCTGCCGCTGGCGGGTTCGTTGAACCGCAAGGTCGAGTCGAGGTTGGTCCACCCGTCGATGGGGTCGCCTTGAACGACCAGGTCCTGGTCGGTGACGAGCAGGCTGATGGTCATGGTCACGCCGTCTCGTAGCGGGCGGACGCCGCCAGGTCGACGGCGGACCCGGGCCCGGACCCATCGAGCTGGAACACGACCGGGTTGGGGCCGGGCTGGAGCGGCCACAGCTCAGCCCCAGGCCAGTCGAGGGCGCCGACCCAGTTGGCGGTGCCGCCCTGCACGGTGGTGGCGACGGTGACGGTGCCTCCGGTCAGCCCGGAGGGGGTGACCACCACCTCGTCGAGGTCCACGCCCACGTACCGGCCGACGAAGGCCAGGGTGATGGTGGCGGGGAGTGGGCCGCCGGTCACCAGGACCTCGTCGGGGTCGACAGCGACGAGCCCTTCGAGGGCGGTCTGTACCGTCGCGGCGTCGGCGTCGTAGGCGATGGGCACGGTGGTCTCACCGAACACGCTGATGGTGATGGTCCCGGCAGTCGCCGCACCGAGGTTGATGGTCTGCTGCTCCACGCTCAGCTTGCGGACCCGGGGCGGATCGGTAGACACCGCCACCCGCTCATGGGCGAGCAGGCTCCCGCCGACCGCGGCCGGGTCGACAGTGAAGGACTCCCCAGTGTCGTTCTGGGTGAACGTCACCAGGGACGCGGGCCCGGTGATCGTCCACTGCGGCCAGGCCACCACATCACCCGGGTTGGCCAGGGTGGTGGAGCCGAGCACCTGGCCGGAGGACACCGACGGGTAGGGCTGGAGGAAGTCCTCACCGACGCCGTGTTCACGGTGCGCGGTCAGTGGTACCGCGTCCACCCAGTACGGGTCTTCGCATAGCAGGGACAGGACCGCGCTGTCGGAGACGATGCCTGTGCCCTGCTCACCCTGCCCCTCGAAGCCCTGGCTGTAGTAGACGGCGATGCGGCGGCGGGTGCCGTCGGGCCGAGCGATCTCCAGCAGGCCGGGGCCGCGCCGCAGGGTGTCGGTGAACGCCTTCACCAGCGCCCGCCACCTGCCGATGAACTCGGTGTGGTCCTGGCCGTAGACGTGGATCGGCCACACCACAGTGCGGGCTTGTGGCTGGGCATGGCGTAGCCGCACACCGCCGCGCGGGTGAGCGTCCGTGGTCAGGTCATAGGGTGCCGCCCCCAGGCCCGACACCCCGTCGGCGAGAGTGAACCAGCCGCGCCGGTCGTCAGTGAGCGGCCACACCCGTCCGGTGGGATCCATGTACACGGCGGTGGCGAACCCGACTTCGGGCAGAACCACACCGCCCGAGTGGTCGCCCGCGATGATCGGCACAGCTCGACCTCCCTACCGTGGGCGTCCGACTCGGGCGCGCGCCTCCTGGCGGCGCTGCAGGACCTCCAGGTCGCGCACCGTCATGTCGAGGGTGCGCGGGTACAGGTTGTAGGTGTCACCCGACCGCTCGGCTCCCCGCCCAGCGAGAGTGGAGATGTCCGACCACTGCCGGTGGGTCAGGACAGGCTCGGGCTTACGAGTGCCGTTGATCAGGGCGGTGACTCCGGGCTGTGCGTAGCCTCCGCTGTCGTAGAAGAACGAGTTGCCGCCGCCTGCACTGGAGTCGCCCACCACGGGGCGGAACCCGTACGTGGTCGAGAACAGCCGGTCGTTGGCGCCGCGTGCTCCCCGTCCGACGATCACGCCACGGCCGCCGCGGCTTTCGATGTGGACGCCCATGAGCGTGCCCGCCGTGTGGCCGACACCACTGTGGGTGATCCCGACCTGGTACGGGGAGCGGAGTCCGCGTACCCATCCGGGCGGGGCGCTGTTGCCCTGGAAGGCATGCGTGCTGTATCGCCTGAAATAGGGTCCGACGCCCCTGATGCGGTTCTCCACGCTCCCCGTGAAACCACTGCAGTCGAACCCGTGCGGGCCTGCGCCGCCCCACACATACGGGTCGCCGTGCTGGCTGCGAGCGAACCGGGCCGCGCGGCGCAGGCGGGCCGACGCGGACGCCAGTCCCACCCAGTCGTCGGCTCCTCCAGCCATGGACGCCGCGTAGTCGGAGTCCGCTCTGCCCAGTCGGCTCAGGATCTTCTCGCGGATGCCGACCACCATCCGGTAGGGGATGCCGGGGAAGTCCTGGCCGCCGCCGTAGCGGTCCTTCATCCGGTCGCGCAGGCGGTTCAGGGGAGCGGTCGCCCAGTCCTTGAGCTTGCCGACGATGGAGTCCCAGGCGCTGCCGATCCACTCGCCCACAATGCCGCCGACAGCGAACCCGTCGATGGGCGGCTGCCCCGCAGCGATCGCGTGCGGGGAGGAGGCTACTCGGGCGCGCCGGTCCTGGGCGTACCGTCGCAGTGCGCCGACACCACCACGCACGCCGACCGCGTTCCACGTGAGCAGTTCACGCCGGAGCGCGGGTACCCGCATGGCCTCGCTGATGGCGATTCCCTCACCCTTGCGGGCGCGGATGACCTGGTCGTCGCCTTGCCGCCAGGTCGAATATCCGGGAAGGATGCCACCCTTCCGGAAACCGCGCGGAAGATTCATCTCCGAAAGCTCGTTAATGCCCGGGACTTTCGCGGCCACCTTGTTCCAGAGTCCGACAATTCCACGGTTGTACACCGTCTGGATCAGGAACCGGACGGGGGCTTTCGCGACGTCCTGCAGTTTCGACCAGGCTTTGTCAACGCCGTCGCGGGCGCGCTCGAACGCGGAGATCACCTTGGAACGCAGCGTGTCGGCCGCGCCGACCACGCGGTCGCGGAGCTGCCGGGCACGAGCGACCACCCAGTCACGCAGGGCTGAGGCGATGGCCACGCCCCGGTCTCGGAGCGCGGCCAGGACCGCCACGGCCCGATCGCGCAGTCCGGTCACCTGTGCCACGGCCCGGTCTCGCAGCTCGGTTACCCGGCTGACGACCCAGTCACGGGCCTTGGCGACCAGCGCCACGGAGCGGTCGCGCAGGCCGGTCACCGCGCTGACGACCCGGTCTCGCAGCGCCAGGGCGCGGGAGACCGTCCAGTCGACGAGGGCCCGCCAGAGCGCGGACACCTTCTGGCGGATCCACTGCCAGGCAGCGGTCGTCTTCTCCCTCAGGGTGTCCCAGTGCTTGATGATCAGCCCGACGGGCGTGAAGTTCAGGAACAGCCCGACGAGGAACTGGACGGCTGCGGCGATCGCCGACTTGACGAACCCGAACGCGGCGAGAGTGGCCGCCTTGATCTGGTCCCAGTAGCGGATCACGAGCCCGATCGCGATCCCGATCGGGCCGGTAATGATCGCGAGCAAAAGCGGCCAGTTCGCTTTCACCCACGACCAGACGAACTTGATGGCCGACCAGACCGCATTAAAGGCTGCGGTAACGATCGTCCGGAAAGTCTCCGAATTTCGCCACAGGAGAACAATGGCGGCGACCACCGCGACAATGGCGATGACGATGAGCCCCAGCGGGTTGGCGTTCAACGCCAAATTCAGGGCCCACTGTGCTGCCGTCCAGATTCCCGTGGCGATAGCGACCGTGCGCTGAGCGATGGCCTGACCGATGACGGCGGCGCGCGCCGCGATGGCGCGTACGGCGATCCGCCCGTACTCGACGGCGGCCAGCGCCAGGGTGCGGGCCAGGTTGCCTGCTGCGGCGATCCGCTGGGCGGCAGCCACAGCGAGGATCCGGCCGCGCGCCACACCGGCCTTCAGCCCGATCTTGGTGTACTCGACGGCGAGCAGGCCGAGGGAGCGGACGAACCCTGCCATGCTGCTGATCTGCCGACCGGCTGCGCCTCCGAAGGTGCGCACGGCGGCACCGGCCCGCGATGCCCGGGAGGCGTTCTCCCCGAGCGCCGCCGATCCGCGGATGAGGCCGCCGGTGAATCGGGCGGTTCCGGCGACTGCGCCGATGGCCGCGCCGCCGACGCGGGTGATGCCCGAGGCGACGAACGACAGCGGCCCGGCGGCGACCGCCACGGCGGCGAGCCCCAGGGCGAACTTCTGTGCGGCCGGGTCGGCGTCGTTGAACCAAGTCGCGGCGGTGCCCAGGGCGGCGACCAGATCGCCTTGGAGCCCGCGCTTGAGGACTTCCAGCTCGTGGGCGGGCCCCTGCCGGATGGTCTCGCCGACCTGCTCGGCCGTGCCCCCGAACTCCCCCAACTCAGACGCCGCTGTGGACGGGTCTATGGCGAACAACGCCTCGCCGAGATCCTCAGCCTGGGTCCCGAAGAGGGCGGTCGCGGCCTCTGCCCGCGCGACCGGGTCCTCGATGTCGCGGAGCCGGTCCAGGGTGGTGTCCAGGGCTGCGGTCGCCGACGCTCCGCCCTCGCCGAACTGGGCTGCCATCTCCGACGCCGACAGGCCGAGGGCCTCGAACCCGGACTGGGTGAGGTCGCTCCCGTCGACCGCCCGAATGGAAAATTCCTTGATGGCGTCAGCGGCGATGTCCGCATCGCGGGCACCAGCGGCGATGGCCTGGTTCATCAGGCCGATCGCGGTACCGCCGTCCAGACCCGCCTTGCGAAACTGGGTGCCGTACTCGTTGATGACTTCTAAGAAGTCCTCACCCTTGTCGACCCCACCCTGGAAGCCAGCGTTGATCAGGTCGAACGCCTCGTCCGCGCTGCCCGCGAGACCGGTGCGGAGCATCTGGGACACGGCGTTGGTGACCCCGCCCAAGTCCTGCTCGAACACCGTGGCGACGTCGGACGCCTTGGTGGCGAGTTCTTCGAGCTGGGCGTTGGTGGCGTCCGGAGGTGCCAGCCCGGACTGGACCACAGCACGGATGGACGCCGCCGCGTCCTCGAACGTGGCGGTGACGCCTTCGGCGTACAGTTCTCCGGCGATCCGCCCGTGCCGTTCGGCGACGGGCCCGGTGGTGCCGAGTTGGGCTTGCAGGAGGTTGCCCGCGTCCATGCGTCCAAGGGCGTCGGTGATCCCCGTGACGAGCACGGCCCCGGCAACGACTCCGGCCGCGGCGGCGCCCGCGCGGATCTTGTCCTTGAGCCCGCTCCCGGCAGCCTTACCGGCGCGCTCGCCTGCGTCTCCAGCGGGTTGGACAAGCTGCTGGCGAAGCTCGTCGGACACCCCGCGCATGGACGGGATGACCTGGAGGGTGGCATAGCCAACGTTGGTCACACCCCACCCCCCGTCCGGTCCTGGTCATGTCGCTGATGTGCGGGCCGGGCGGGCTGTGCACAGGTGAGTGGGTCAGGTGGTGCCAGGGTCCTCGTCGGGGTCCAGTGCGGGCGGCTTGCAGTGGTCGATCCACGCCTTCCACAGCGGGCGGACCTTGTACTGAGGCAGCCCGAGCGCGCGGAACTCGGCGTACTGGTCGCCGAGAGCGATGCGCAGGGATCCGGTCATGGCGGTGGTGTCGCCACCGATGGCGGCTTCGATCAGTTCCCAGGCGTCCAGGCCCTGGAGGTGGGCGAGGACGAACCGCTTCCCGCCCCAGGTGATGGGGAACGGTTCCAGCGGCATGGGTGGGGGTACGGCGTCGAGGTCGAACACCTCAGGTTCGGTGGGCATGGGCGGGCCTCGTCTCTACTCGGATGCAGGCGGCTCTTCGGTGACCTCCAGGCCCGCGCTGCGCGCGGCCTGGTACAGCTCCTCGCTGCGGTCCTCGGACGACATGACGGTCACCGACGCCGCCCGCCGGTCGGTGGTGTACGCCTTGTAGACGACCCGTTCGTCCTTGGGCACACGACTCCGGGTCGCGGCGGCGACTCGCACCGCAGCGCCGTTCATGGCGTCGCGCATCTCCGGGGACTTCAGGACCTCGGCGATGCCGTCGGTGTCCAGCTCGAAATCGACCAGGGCCATGGCTCACCCCTCTCCTTCAGGTTGTGGTGGTGCGGGTGTCCGTCCCGGGCGCAGGGCGGAGTGCAGCGGATCCGGCGCGATGGGGGCGTCAGCCATGGACGGCCGCCGCTCCTGGCGGGCACGCCCAAGCTCGGCGAGCAGATGGTCCCGTTTGCGCTGTTGGTCCCTGCGTTTGACCCGGTCCCGTGCGGTGACCGGCCGCTTGAGCGGCCTGGGCGGTTTGGCCTTGCCGCCTACCGAGTTGATCAACGCAGCGACCAGCTCCCCGAGCCGATCGACGGCCAGGGTCAGCCGCTCCACCTCGGGCGACCACTCGGTCAGCGGCGGCGCGCTCGACCCGGTGGGCTCGGGGCTGTTCTCCGCCAGCTCGTCGTCGTCGGCCATCGCCGCGGCCAGGTGGGAGGTGCGCGGCAGGTGGTCGATCAGGTTGAGCAGGAACCGCCACCGCCTGCTCGTCCACAGCACGGCGAGGTCCCACCCGATCAGGGCGAGGTCAGCCTCGATCTGGTCCCGGTAACGGGTCAGGAGCCAGACGAGGCGCTGTCTTCCCCCCGGGTGCCGTAGAACCGCGCGTAGTGGGCCTCCATGGCCTCGTTGAGGGCCTTCATCTTCCACAGGGGCATGCGGATCTTCTTGAAGTCCTCGTACTGGTCGCCCAGCAGCGGGCGCAGGCTGCCCTCGATGTCGTTCATGTCGATGAGGATGGTGTCCTGCCAGTCCTCGTCGAACGGGTCGGAGATGGTGAAGACCTTGCCTCCGAGGCGGACACCGAATGGCTTGACCTCGCCGTCCTTCTCCAGGGCGTCGAGGTCGAACACGTCCTTGGGTCGGACGGGGGACTTGCGCTGCGGCGGGCGCTGGCTACTGCGTGCGGCCATGGGCGGGCTCCACTCCTACTCGGTGGTGTCATTCTTGGTCTTGGCGGTGCGGGCGCGGGATCGGGGGGTGTCCGGCCGGGCAGTCCGCGCCTGCGCCGCACCGGTGGCAGGGCTCCGGTCGAGGGCGGCCCTACGGTCGGTGGCGCGCTGGTCGGCGTCGGCGCGTGCAGCGTGCGCCTTCTCCAGTCGTGCGGCGGCGGCCTTGTCGTGCTCGGCGGCGGACTCCAGCTCTGGGCGTGGCCTCCATCCCCGTGCGCGCAGCCGCACTTCGACCACGGGGTTGTCCGTGGTCTGGGTCGCGCCGTCGGGCGACACGTACTCCGTGGACATGGCACTCCTCACGGGGGCGGGCGAAGGTGGAGCCGCGGCGGCCGGCGCCCGCCCGGCTTACCGGCCGCCACGGCGGTCAGGGGGACGGTGCGGTGTCGCAGCCGTCGGTGGTGCAGATGGTGAGCGTTCCCACACAGGTGGCTCCGTCGGTGTGCAGGAGCAGCACGTCGGCGTCCATGAGCGCTGGTAGGTGGCAGTCGGGGCACAGTGCGTCGACAGGGCGTGGGGTTCCTAGGTCCAGCCGTAGGTGCACGGCACGGCGGGCGGTCACGTCAGAAGCCCATCGCGGACAGCAGGGCCTCCCAGCCCGGTCCGCCGAAGAAGAACCGCTCCGAGTAGCCCACGGAGCTGTCCATGTAGGCGGTGAGGGTGACCGGCCAGCCCAGCGGGTTGTCGTCGGAGGACTGGAACGCCTGGTCGTCCTTGTCGGTGACCGATGCCCGGGGCAGGAAGCGGGCGATGTAGATCTCACCGGCGTCCGACAGGTCCACGCCGATGGTCAGGACCCGCCAGAACCGGAGCGGGGGCCGGTCGGGCTTGGAGATCGCCACCTCGCCGGAAGTGGGGTCGGGGACGACGGCGGTCATGTCCGCCCCGGTGTACAGCCCAAGGGTGTGCTTGTTGGTCTCCTGGAGGCCGACCTGCAGGGTGGTGACATCGGCGGTGATGTCGCGGCGGGTCGGCTCGACCGCACCCCAGGACGTGATGTCGGAGCTGGTGACGTCGGCGGAGAACTGCGGGCCGTCGTCCGACATCCACCCGAGGTCGTTGTACCCGGCCGGGAGGGCGTTGAGGGACTTGTCGGCTCCGGTCAGGGATGCGATGGCGCTGGAGGTGATGGGCGCGATGAACGTCGAGCCCTCCAACGCCTTCCGGATGAGCTGGTTCTGGTGGTTCTTCAGGCTTTCCCATGCGGCCACGGGCCCGGCTCCTCTCGTGGGAGTCCATGCGGAAGCCCCGCAGGTCAGCGGGGTGAAGGCGGGCGGGCCTTAGCGGCGGGCGCTCACACGGTAGGTGGCGAGCACCCGGCGGATGGTCTGGTCGGGGTGCGGGGCGCGGCGCGGCCCCAGTTCGGTGCGGGCCCGGTCGATGACGCCGACGCCGGGCACCCGGGTGGGGCCGGTGATGAGCCGCTGCTGAACGGCGCGGGCGACCTGCCATGCCTGCTTGCGGGTGGGCGCGAACACGTCCACGTCCACGCGGGAGGTGTCGGTGCGCCGGTCGTCGGTCCCGCCGATGCGGGTCGGCCGGATCCACGGCAGGTGGTCTTGGAGGTCGGCGGGGGTCTCGGAGCCGGTCTTGCCCAGGTCGGCGAGAGCCTCGCACAGCAGGTCCTCGATATCCGGGAACGGCGGGAGGTCAGCCATGGCACCTCCCTGGGTGGGTCACACTGTGTGAAATGCGGCTGCGCGCCGGTCAGACCGGGCGTGCTGGGCGCGACCCCGGGTCAGCATGAGTCGTATACGGCCCGGACGGATCACCGTTTTTGCAGGTCAAGGGCGCTTTTGGGGTGTGGTTGTGCGGGCGGTGTGCCCGGCGGTCATGGCGGCGTGGTGGTCGGGGGTAACGTACTGCGACGTGGATCAGCCACGGACCCGCCGCAGGGTCACCTCGGCGTGGTGGGCGCGTCCCCGTTCGTCTGGCCACCACGCCGGGTTCCCCTGCACCTGGTAGAGGTCGCCGCGCCAGCGCACCCGGTCGGTGGCGGTGATGTCCGCCCCGGGCGGGCCGATCGCTGTCCACTCCTCTTCCACGGTGTCGCCGCCCTCGTCGACGTCCTCGGAGGTGGCGGCGGGCTGGACGTCCCAGCCGTTGGAGGGCGTCTCGCCGGGGTCTCCAGGGAGCGGGTCGCCGTGCCGGTCGGTGCCGGGCCCGCGCACCACGGTCAGGGTCTCTCGACCGAACTTCATGCGAGCCCTCCGTCAGGGAGCCGCCACACGTCCAGGCGGTGGTCGTCGATGGGGCCGACCAGGGTCCGGACGTCCGCGTAGGACACCGAGACCTTGTTGACGGTCCGCGACTTCAGGAGGCCCGCCGGGTTGTCAGCGATCCGGCCGACCACGTCCAGGGTGACCGACTTGAACACCCCGGGGACGGCGGCGTCGGGGTAGCCGTGGGTGTAGGTGACGGTGATGCCCTGAAGCCGGTGGGTCCAGGCGATCGCGATCCCGTTGGAGGCACGTTTGACCACCCCGTTGGGGTAGGGCAAAAAGGCCCCGGAGGTCAGGGGGATGCCGTCCTCGACCACGGAGGACACGGTGGTCAGGTGGAGGGTGGGCAGCAACAGGTTCGGGTTTCCGGGCCCGTCGAGGACAGCGACCACGTCGGTCTCCTGGGTGACGGACCAGCCCACGGCGGAGCGGATCTCGTCAGAGATCACGTCCAGGACAAGTTGGACGCGGGTGTCGTCCAGGGTCTCGTCGTCGAGGAAGAGCCGTACCTCAGCGGGGGTGGCGAACGCGGCCATGGGTCAGTCCTGGGCGATGATGCCGCGCGAGCGCAGGGCAGCCAGGATGAGATTGATGGCGTCGGCGTTGGCTGCGGCGTCCGCCGACACGTCGGTGGGCACGTCGGGGATCGCCGCGCCGTGGACGTAGGCGCCGGTGTCCTCGTCGAACACGGTCGGCTCAGCCATCCTTCTTCCCCTGCCCCTCGGTCTGCTTGTTCTCCGGGGCTCCGGTCGCGGCCTTGGTGGTGCGGTCGGCGCCGGGCTTGCCCGGGGTACCGCCCGGCTCCTTGGTCTTCGCCGCCTGGCGGGCGGGCCGCTTCACCTCCCGGCCGTGGGCGTCCAGTTCCACGGCCTTGCCCTGGCGGACCAGGTCGGCGGCCGTCTTGGTGTCGTCCAGGTAGTACTCGTGGTGGGCGTCCAGGCCGACCTTCTTGCCGCCCTTGACCTTGATGGTGACGGGCTCGGTGACGCGAATCCTCACAGCTCCTCCTTCGAGGTCAGGTGGGGCGCCCTGGTGCGGGACGCCCCACCTTGGGTGGTCAGGGTCAGAGGCGGTACCAGGCGAACGCCTTGGGGCGGATCACGTCGCCGCCCACCCGGTGGCGGAACAGGAGGCCGATCTTGCCCTCCTCGGCGTACCGCTCGGTGAGGCGGGTGACGGTGATCCGGCGGCGGTCCGCGATCATGTAGCCCTGCCGGAGGTCGCCGAACATCACCGACTTGTCGGTGCCCGCTCCGGCGCCGTCCACCGTGGTGGTGATCGCCGGGAGGCCGTCGACGGTGTAGGCCCGGTACCCGAGCAGGGTGTCGGGCTCGCCCTGGGACAGGGAAGGCTGCAGCAGGTACCGGCCGTCGGCGTCCTTGAGGAGGGCGATCTTCTCCTCGGCGGACGTGTGGTAGAGCCAGGCGGCGTTGGCCTTGCGGCGGAACTGGGACGGGACCTGGAACACGGTCCGCTTCAGCTCGTCGCCGGTGACGGTCTCCCCCACTGCGGCGGCCACGCCCTGGGTGATGGTGGTGGCCTGCGCGAGGCCGCGCGGCCGACCGGTTCCGGACCCGTTGGCGAACGCGTCGTCCTCCTGCTCGGCGAGCTTGAGGGTGAGCGCCTGGGTGATGATCATTTCCAGGTCGTCGTCGGCGTCTTCGAGCTGGTCGACGCCGATCTTGACCAGGGCGTTGAGGTCGTGGACCTCGATGCTGTCCTTGTCGGCCGGGTCGGCGGCCAGGCCGTCGGTGGCGGTGGTGCCGGTCTCCAGCTTGCCCCACCCGGCGGCGGCGACAGTGACCACGCCGATGTCGAGCTTGTTGGAGGTGGTGGGCTGCACGGCCGCCAGGGAACGGATGACCGCCTCGCGGGGCAGCTCGCGCAGGATGGTGCCGACCCAGTCAGAGGGCACGAGGACCTGGCCTTCGGTGTCCTCGACCAGGTCGGCCTTGCGCTCATGGGACATGTGCTGCCCCTTGCGGACGAACTCCAGGAACGCCTTGGCCTTGGCCTGCTTGCGCTGGGTGTCGGTGGTGTAGATGCCGCCGATCTGGTCGACAGACAGGCCGCCGGACCCTGCGGTGCCGCCGTTGCCGTCGGCGTTCATGTCGTGCTTGTACTGCGGCGCGGTCAGGTAGTTGTCCAGGTCGGTGAGCTTGGCTTCACGCTCCACCTGGGCCTTGCACTTGGACGCCTCGCCGAGCAGAGCGTCCATCTTCTGGGCGACCTCGGCGGGCATCGCCGCCTTGTCGGGGAACTCATCGTTGAGTGCGCGCGCGGCTTCGATGCACTGCGCGGCACGCACCAGCAGCGGGTGGGCCATGGCCCGCCCTCCTTTCGTGCGCACACGAAAACGGCCCGCCAGCGGCGAGCCCTCGTGTGTCGTGGTCGTTACCGGTTCCCGCGCAGGGCGGCCAGTTCGTCGGCCAGCTCCTCCGCACGGGTGTGGCGCTGGAGGAAGGTGTCCAGCGCGTCCAGGCGCGCGTCGACGCCCGCGAGCTTCACGGGGTCGGCGGTCGCGTCCGGGTCCCGGCCTGCGAGCACGGCGTCCGCCTTGTGCATCAGGAGCGTGAGCGAGTCCGGACTGGGGTCCGTCGTCGACTCGGCGCCCCCGCCTGCCCCGGCGTCGGTGTCCAGGTGGGGAGTGGTGGTCTTGGTGTCGACGCCGCCCGGCTTCGCGCCGGACTGGTCGGTGCCGTCGCCGGGGGTGACGTCCCCGGCCGGGTTAGGGGCCTGCGCGCCCCAGGAGGCGATCAGCGCCTTGACCTCGGCCTCGTCGCCTCCGGCGGCGACCGCCCCGGCGACGACCGTGTCGATGGCCTCGGCCACCGCCGACTTCACGGTCTGGATGACGGCTTGGGGATTGGCGGGGAACACCACCGCGCTGACTTCCCACAGACGCACGTCTTCCAGGACGCGGACTCGGTTCTGGCCTCGGGTCTCGTACCGCCACTGCAGGGGCTCGTAGCCGATGCTCATCTTGCGGACGTGGCCGTCGATCATCTTCTGCCGGATGGCCTGGGAGTCCGCGTCGGTGGCGAACCGCACCTTGATCTTGAGGCCCCGGTTGTCCTCCTCCGCCTCCGTCAGGGTGCCGATGACGTTGCGCACGGACGCGATGTGGTCGGCAAGGTAGGGCACCTCGCCCTTGGCCACGCGGGCGAGGCTGTTCTTGAAGGCACCCTTGGCGACCGTGTCGTACTGCAGGTCGACGTTGCCGAAGGTCGACGCGTAGCCGGTCAGGGTGTTCTCGTCCTCGGTGTCGTCGGCCTTCCATTCGACCGGCACGACGAGCGTCTGTCGGGTCATGGTCTCCTCACTCGGTGTCGATCTCCATGGAGCAGTTGCAGTTGGCGCGGTCCTCGGTGTCCAGGCGGGAGTCGCCCGGCCAGCGGGCCCCGTTGGAGAACAGGTCGTCCAGGGGGACGGTCTCGCCGTCGACGCGGGCGTGGGAGGAACGCGGGTTGGATCCGGTCCGCCAGGTCTTGACCATGGGGCGGCCGGTCTGCTGTCCGGCTTCGCGGGTGCCGAACCCGGCCGCGGCAGTGGCCTCGGTACGGGCGATCTGCGGGGCGCGGCGGGTGAGGTAGCCGGTGAACAGGTCAGCGATGTCGTCGGGGCCCTGCCCGGCGGTGAGCGCGGTCGCGAGGTCGGCTCGGGTGGTCGTGTTGATGACGGCGGCGACAGCGGCGGCGTGGGCGGCGAGCCAGGCCAGGGTCAGGTCAGCGTCGTAGTCGTCCTCGGAGAACCCCTCCAGGCCCGCCATGACCGAAGTGCCGGCCGCGAGGGACACGGCCAGGGCGATGCCGTTGATCTCGGGGGTGAGGACCCGGTTCCAGCGGCCGAGGTTGAACAGCTCGTCCACGCGGGCCTTGCGGGCGCCGGGCCGGTGCTGTTTCGGGTCGGGCCACCGTTCGACGATGGCCGTGCGCTGCAGCTTGAAGAAGGCGACCATCCGGCGCACGGCGTCGCGTTCGAGCCGGGCGGGCACTCGGGGGCGGGCAGCCACTCAGCTCACCCCGGCGGGAGTGCGGTGAGCATGCGCGCCAGGTCGGCGTCGGACAGCGACGCCCCCTCCAGGCCGTCGTCGTCCTCGGTGGTGTCCTCGTCCTCCTCGGCCCCGGCGTCCTCCTCCTCGGTGGTCTCCTCCGTTTCGTCGCTGAGGGCAGCGCCGCCGGTGGGGGTGCCGTCGGCGGTAGTGGGCAGGACCCCGGCCGGGCGCAGGAACACATCGCCGCCGTCCACGAGTGGCATGCCGACGGTGCGCCGGAAGTCGTTGACGGTGATGGCCCCCGCCCGCAGCGCAGAGTTCGCGCGCTCCCAGATGGCCTGCTCGGACTCCTTGAGGGCGAGCACCTCGGAGCGGTCCCACCGCACGGCCACCCTGCGCGGGACGGCGAAGGAGGCGTCGTTGACCAAGGGCAGGAGCGCGCGGACGATCACGTCCTTGAACCGGCGCTGGAGCGGCATGATCGTCTCTTCCCAGAAGCTCCGACGCGCTTCCGCGTAGTTCGCGAACGTGGACCGGTCGAGGCCGACCTTGGCGCTGATCAGGATGGGCGGCACCCCGAACGCCATACAGATCCGAGATTCGGCGATGGTGCGCAGGTCGGGGAACTCCAGCTTGTCCAGGTCCAGGCCGAGGACCTTGGCTTCCATTCCCTGCTGCAGCACGGCGGGTTCGCCACGGCGGTTGCCGCCGAACTTGGTCTTCCACTTGGTGACGAGCCGGTCGGCGGTCGCCTCGTCCAACCGCTGCTGGACGGTGATGACCGTCCCGGGCACGGCCCGGTTCTGCAGGAGGGCCTTGACGAAGTCGGTGGCCTCGTTGTCTAGGGCGACAGCGCGAATGGCGGGCCTCAGCGGCGGCTGCCCCACCAGCGGGTCGATGGGGTTGGGGAGCCGGAACGCAATGACGTCCTCGCCCAGGTCAACGGTCCCGGCTGTGGTCCAGAACCCGAAGCGAAGGCGGCCGTTGGGCTGGAGCCAGAACCGGACCAGGTCGGGGCGCAACGGCCAGAGCTGGACGGGGCGGCCCGCCTGATCGCGGACGATCTCCCAGAACGCCGTCCCGGCCAAGTAGAGGTGGATGACGGTCAGCTCGAACAGCTCGAACTCACTGAGGATGGGGTTCGGGTCCGCGAGCAGACGGCGAAGCGGATGACCTTCCTTGGACTCACCGAGCCCGTCGGGCCCGTACACGCGCAGGGTCGCCTCGGGCATGGAGGTCGCCAGCTCCATGAGGCAGGCGTACACCAGCTCGTTGCGGCCGAACCCGTGAGCGGCGGCCGACAGGAACCCGGAGGCCGGGTAGAAGGCCGAGCCGGGCCCCAGGTTCAGGGTCGGCGCGAGCCCCCCGGCCCCGGCCGCCGCTTTCGCCTCGGGCGGACCACTCAGCCACCCCATCAGGCGTTCCACCCGGTGAGGAGGGACAGGCCCGCGAGCCCCACCCCGGCGGTGACCGCTCCGGCCCCGGCACCGGCGGCCACCCCGACGACGGCGCTCGCGAGGACGCCGACGCCCAGGGGCAGCAGCAGCGCGCCGACGACCATGGTCATGACCGCGATGGAGCGGCGCGGGGCGGACCGGGCCCACCCCCAGGCGGCGCGGGCCGCCGCGGCGGCGTCGGCCGCGCGCTGACGCAGCGCGTCGGCGCGCACCTCCCCGGACCCGGCGGGGGCGAGCATCCACACCAGGGCCCCGAGGGCGAGCAGCGCCCACCCGGGCCCGGCGAGGATCCAGACCCCGGCGGCCAGGCAGGCTGTGGCGGCCCATCGGTGCATCGCAGCCTCCTAGAAGATGTCGGCCTCAGGCAGGGAGTCGGCGTCGGCGACCGCGCTGGCGAGCTGGCCGTCCACGGCGAAGAACAGGGCGGGCATCCCGTCGATCCGGAGGCCGGTCTTGTGGCGTTCGGGCTTGACCGGGCGGATGCGGTCGGGGTCGTCCCTGGGGGACTTGGCCACGAGGTTGTCGGCCATCCACCGGGCGACCGGGTTGCCGAAGGTGCGCAGCTCGTGGGCTTTGAGCATCCGCATGGTCTCGGTCATCGGGGCGGTCATCTTGTCGAAGGTCGTCCCGGACTCGACCATCTCCAGGCCAGTGCGGGCCTGGACCTCTTGGCGGACGGGTTCACCCGACCACCGGTCGTAGGTGACGTCGGTGATGGCGTACCGGCCGTGGTCGGTCTCGATGTCCTCGTACACGGCCTGGTAGTCGATAACGTCGCCGTCGGTGACGCGCACCCACCCGGCCGACACCCATTCGGAGAACCGGCCGTCGGTGTGCTCATCCAACTTGGGGACGATCGCCTCGGGACACCAGAACCGCCAGATCACCGACCCGTCAGCGAACAGCAACGCCCATGCGGTGAGGTCGATCTTGGAGGACAGATCCAGGCCCGCCCAGCACTTGCGCCCGGCGAGCTGGGGCAGAACCCAGTCCGGGGTGGGTGCGATCTCGCCGGTGTTGGCGTCCCACAGGTCCATGGTGATCCAGCGGGTCGTCTGCTGGACGCGCTGGTTCATCTGGAACTGGCGGAACCCGTTCTCCTTGACCGGGGAGTCGCGGGCCTCCAGCGCCTGGCGGCGCATCGCCTCGATGCTCTTGAACTCACCCAGGGCGGGGTTGGGCCACTTCCAGTTCGCCTCGTCCCACGGGTCCAGCGACACCGGCAGGCCCGGGTGGCCCGGGAACGCGGCACGCAGCCGGTCGAGTTCATCCTCGGACCGGGGCGCTTTGCGCACGAACGCGAACACGTGTGGTGCACGCTTCGGGTCGGCCTGGATGGCCTCGGCCTCGTCGATCAGGTCCGCGCCGAAGCTGGCGGCGTCGTTGGTCTCGGTGCTAGCGGCGAACAGCAACTCCTGCGCCCTGGCGCCGACGGCGGTAGTCATCGCCTCCCAGAGGGAGCCGTCCGGCTGGGACAGCACCTCGTCGAGGCAGAACCCGTGCGGGTTGTGTCCCAGTTCGCCGGTCGCGTCGGCGGTGATGATCTCGTAGTGGGAGGCGGTCCGCTCGTCGTAGATGCGGCGCGCGTTCTTGGTGTGCTTCAACCGTCGCGACAGCGGCGGGGAGAGCTGCACCATCCGCAGGGCGGGCTCGAACACCTTCCCGGCCTGCTTGGTGTCCTTGGCCGCGCCGTAGACCTCCGCCGACTCCTCGTCGTCGCCGACCAGGAGGTAGAGGAGGATCGCGGCGGCCAGCTCCGACTTGCCGTTCTTCCTGGCGACGATGACGTACGCGATCCGGTACCGGCGCACGTACCGGCCGTGGTCCTCGGACCAGATCACCTCGCCCAGCAGGGGCCGGGCGATCTCGTGTTCCTGCCAGTGGCGAAGCACGAACGGCTTCCTCGCGTGGGGGCCCTTGGTGTGTCGCAGCAACTCCGCGCAGAACTTCACGAACTTATCTGCGCGGGGTTCGCAGTAGTGCGCGCCCCGCTTGGTGCAGGTCGTGTCGTCGAGCGTGTAGCCGCACACGCCGCCGCGCCGTGACCGGGGCCGCCACCGCCGGTCGTGGTCCGGCTCCGACCGCCGCGGCCGACGCGCGCGTCCGCTCTTAGGAGAGGAGCCTGTCCGCGTCGCGGCCACGGCCCGTCTCCCTCGCCATGCGGATCTCGCTGCGCGCCGACGGGGTCAGCCCGAACTCCTGAGCGAAGCCGCGCAGGGTGGCTGCGGCGTCCCGCTGGACCTGGACGACCGGGTTGCGCACGAGCGCGCCGCCCTTCGCCGAGCGGATGAGGATGCCCGACTTGGCCAGCAGCGCGCACGCCTTGCGGTGGGTGACGACCGCTTCGCAGTAGGCGCGTAGGGCGTCCCGGTCGGCGGGGGTGGCGGTGCCCATGGCGGCGAGCTGGTCGACGGTGTAGTCCCAGACCTCGCGCACCTCGGGTGAGGTGTCGTCGGGGCACTCGGGGAGCCCGTCGGCGGGCATCGGCTCGTCGGTGTTGACGCGGTCGCGTCGATCGCCGCGCAGCAACCGCACGTTGGTCGGGGTCGGCCGGGGGCCGCGCTTACCCACTCCCCCCACCCCCTCTCACCTGGGAAAACTCCTGAAAATGGGCCCGGGAAACATCTTGTGCCATGCCGGGGAGCCCCTCATACTTAAAACATAACCAGTACAGAGCTAGTTAAGTTTCTGAGAGGAAGCGCCATGACCCCCGACGAACTCGCCACCGCCCTCGCCGACGCCCTGCGCGACAACCTGTCGCTCGCCATCGAGGAGACCACCGGCGCCGACGACCTGTACGTGACCGACGTCGCGACCTACGAGCGCGCCGGAGTCCTCACCGCCGACCCTGGCGTCGTCGTGACCTTCTCCGACGGCTCCGAGTACCAGATCACCGCGCACCTGTCCCGCAACCCGCGCTGATCGCGCCCCCGGGCGGAGCGACCGCCCGGGGCCACACCCCCAACCCAACGCAGAACCCGAAAGGAACAGCGCAATGGCTCACGAGATCGAAACCTTCGCCGACGGCTCCGCCGCCTTCGTCTCCGCTCGCCTGTCCGCCTGGCACCGCCTCGGCACCGTGCTCCCCAGCACGTTCACCGCCGAAGAGGCCATGACCACCGCCCACCTGGGCGGGTGGAACGTCCGCAAGTCCCCGCTGACCACCACCGTCGACGAGCGGACCCTGACCGTCCCCGGCGCGTACGCCACCGTCCGCACCCACCCCAAGACCGGCGAGCCCGACGTCCTCGGGTACGTGGGCGAGCAGTGGCAGCCCGTCCAGAACGAAGAGCTGGCCGACTTCCTCAACGTCCTGAGCGACGAGAGCGGCGCGCACTTCGAGACCGCCGGAAGCCTCCGGGACGGCAGGCACGTCTTCATCACCATGAAGATGCCCGAGGCGATGACCATCGGCGACGACACCGACAGCCTCGACCTCTACATCGCCGCGATGAACGCGCACGACGGCACCGCCTCCATGCGCGCCATCGTGTCCCCGGTCCGCATCGTGTGCGCGAACACCCAAGCCGCTGCGTTGCGAGAGGCACGCAGCACCTTCACGATCCGCCACACGAGCGGGGTCACCGGCCGGGTCGCCGAAGCGCGCGAGGCGCTGCGTCTGACCTGGAAGTACCTCGAAGCCTTCCAGGGCGAGGCCGAGAAGATGCTGCAGACGAGCATGAGGGACGTCGACTTCACCAACAAGATCCGGCGTCTGTTCCCGATCGCCGACGACGCCGGGAAGCGCGCCAAGGAGAACAACGACGCGTTGCTTGCCCAGCTCCGCCACCTGTACTCCGAGGCCGACACCAACGCCAACATCCGGGGCTCGCGCTGGGCCGGGTACCAGGCCGTGACCGAGTACCTCGACCACTTCGCCCCCGTTCAGGGAGCGGACGACGCCACCGCGCTCACGACCCGCGCCGAGCGGGTCCTGATCCAGTCCAGCGTCCGCAAGCTCAAGACCGCCGCGTTCGACGCGTTCATGCTCGCGAGCTGATCAAACCCCCGGCGCGGGGCCGGTGACCGTCCCACCGCCCCGCGCCGGGCCCACCCCCCTGAGAGGGGCACCCGATGCATCCCGTCGAGCGCCGCCTGCGCGCATCCCGAGCACGCCTGTCGATGGCGACCTACCGCCACCTCGACCGCGACATGTCCCACGCCCGTCTGCGCGCCACCGCGCGCCGACTCACCCGAGAGGCCGCGCGCCGCAACGCCCGTTCCCTCCTCCTCTCCGTCCGCCACAGCATCGAAGGGACGACCCGATGATCACCACCAGCGTGGGCGCGCTGCGCTCCGCCCTGTCCTCCACAACCCTGATCGACCACAGCCGACCGCCCCTGCCCGTGCTGGCCGGGATCCTCATCGAGACCACCGGAGGCACCACGACCCTGACCGCCTACGACTTCGACGCCTGCATCACCGTGACCCTGCCCGGGACCACGTCCGACCGCGACGAGCGGTTCACCGTCGGGCACTTCGCCTTGGCCAAGCTCGTCAAGGCCATGCGCGGCCCCACGGCAAAGCTGACCGAGGTGCCCGCGACCATCACCGACCACGGGGACCACGTCACCTTGACCCTGGGCGACTGGACCGCCGAACTGGAGACGGAGACGCTGCTCGTTGACGAGTGGCCCACCATGCCCGCCCAGGTGCCGCCCGACTGGGGAGTCGACCGGATGGAGTTCGCCCGTGCCGTTCGTGCCGCCGCGTGCGCCGTCGAGCATGACGACACCCTGCCCCTGCTGACCGGAATCGACATGCGCAGCAACGACAGCGACATCGTCCTGCAGGCCACCGACCGGTACCGGGCCGTGAGCACGCGCGCGCACATCTACGCCAACCTGTGCCGGGGCCGTGAGCCCCACGGCATCGTACCCGGCAGACTGCTCGCCAAGCTCCTGGGCAAGACCACCTACCCTCACGCCGCCATCGGTCTGACCGCTGACCCGCACGGCGAAGGGTGGGCGACCGTCCACAGTGGCGCGCTCGCCGCGACCCTGCGACTGATCCCCGGCACGTTCCCCAAGCTCGCCCCGTTCATCCCGCGCGAGTCCGAGACGACCGTGACCGTGCGCCGGAAGGCGTTCGCCGCACTGCTCGGGGGTGCCGCCACAGTGCGCGACGCCAAGGGACAGCGGGGAGCCACCGTGTACGTGCGCCCGGACGTCGACAGCCTCTCCGTCGCCGCCGCGAAGACCGCGACCGCCACCACCGCGATCGCCGCCGAGGGCCACGGCCGGTTCACGCCCATCCCGTTCAACGCGCGCTACCTCTGCGACGCGCTGCACACCATGCGAGGCGACTCCGTGACGCTGCACGTCTCCCCGGGCCGCCGTGTCGCCGCGCTCGTCCCCTCGGGGACCCCCCTCAGTCTCGACGCCGAGCACGTCCACCTGATCGTGCCCATCCAGCCCCGCCCGTGACCCGACGTGCCGCCCCCGCCCGTCCCGGGGGCGACACCACACCCCAAGGGAGGAACCTTGGCCACCCGACACGAACGCGACGCGCTCACCCGACTCGCCATCGACGCCTGGCACAACATCGACGAGATCCTGACCGCACGCGGCGAAACCTACGAGACCACCACCATCACCGGCTGGGAGCCCGGACTGCAGACCACCTGGGCGGAGCTGACCGGCATCCGCCGCGCACTCACCGCCGTGGACATCTACTCCGAGATCACCGACATCCGGGGATGGCACCACCACGCCCACCGGGGTGATCCCCGGTGCGCCCCTGCTGACAGGGACCGGAGGTGAACCGCCCGCAAGCGCGCGTCGCGCTCAGCCCCCTGCACCGGGGCTGGGCGCGACGCCGGTTCGCACACAGCCAGCCCCGTATCATCACCCGCATGACACCAGTTACGTATCTGGCCATCGCGGACCTACCCGCGTACCTGTTCGAGCAGCACGGCATCACCGGCCGCAGTGACAACCCGCTCACCGAATCGACGGTGCGCAGCTACCACGACGCCGCCACCAAGCGCCGCAAGGACAACTGCCCGCGACCAGGCGACTTTCCCGAGCCAGACCATCACTTCGGCCGGACCCCGGTATGGGCTCCGACAACCGTCGACGCCTGGGCGACCAACCGCCCCGGCCGCGGTGCCGGAGGCGGGCGGCCCCGCAAGGAGAAGAGGAGCGACCCATGACGCTGCGAGCCCTGTCGGTACGCCACCCGTGGGCGTGGGCGATCCTGCACGTGGGCAAGGACATCGAGAACCGCACATGGCGCACCGAGCATCGGGGGCCGCTCGTCATCCACGCGGGCAGTGCGACCGCCCCGGGTGCCCGCCAGCGCCTCAAGGACATGGGGTTTACCGTCCCGGGGAACCTCGTGCCGGGTGCCATCGTCGGAGTCGTGGACGTGGTCGACTGCGTCCGCGACCACGCGAGCGCGTGGGCGGTCCCCGACCACTGGCACTGGGTGCTCGCCAACCCTCGCCCGCTGTCCGACCCGATCGTGTGCAAAGGGAAGTTGAGCCTGTGGCGGGTACCCGACGAGATCGTTCGGCACCTGCCGACGGAGCTACAGGAGAGCGCATGACCCCTGAAGTACTGGTCGGCCTGATCGGAGCGGGCGGCGCACTGAGCGGCGCACTCGTCGGTGGCTTTGCCACGTTCGCGGGCGTGGTGTACCAGCAGAATCGTCAGGCCGAGCAGGCCGCCGAGGAACGGCGGGCCGAGATGGCACACCACGCGATCGACACGATCATCACCCAGACATGGGGCCTCAAGAAGCTTTTGCCAGAATGGTCGTTCAAGGAATTCGAGTGGTCACCGGAGATGGACGCGTGCGTGGATACGATCCGGATGGCAGCTCTGCGTCTCCCGCAGAAGGACCTACGTGAACCGATCGAGGCAGCGTGCTCGTACCTGTTCGGGGGGACTCCGCACGCCCATGCGGCTTCGCCCTCAATCCCTGACCGACCCGCTATCCGCGTGAGGGAGACGGCAGAGGAGATTCAGCGGCGACTCGGAGCCCACCTGCGCGGGGAACCCCTTGAGCCGCTCGACGGGCGCTTGCGGATGATGCTTGAGAAGCAAAAGCATTGGCAGCGGCTACTCTCGGCGAATCATCCAGTGCAGAACTGAGCCGTCAGTACCCCGCAGCCGTGTCCACCGTGCGGTGGAGAGACCGTTCCTCCGATCCAGAGAAGGAAGACTCATTTGAGCACAGAGATCCTGGTGGCCCTGGTCGGACTGGGCGGCGCGCTGTTCGGTGCTGGCGCTGCGTTCCTAGGAGTCGTCTACCAGCAGCGTCACCAGGCCAGGCATGCCATCAGAGAGCGCCGCGCCACCATGGCCGAAGCAGCCATTGACGTCATCACGACCCAGGTGCAGACCTTGGAGAAGCTGATCCATAGCCAGGCCGGTGAAGACTTCGAGTGGACCGAGCAGATGAGCGACTGCCTGGGGGCGATCCGACTCTCAGCGCTACGCATCCCGAATAAAGACTTGCGGGAGGCAATCGAAGCCGCCTGTGACACCCGGTTCGGTAGTGGACGATTGATGGATGATTACTGCTGTGGCCCTTGCCCTGAATCCCTGAAACGCATGAAAATAATGATCATGACCGAGGAAGTTCAGGAGTCCCTGGGGGCTTACCTTCGCGGAGAAGAACTCCCGAACACCATCTACCTGAATGAAGCCGTCATGGTTCGAGCAGCGTTCCGCAAGGAGTACTACGAACAGCTCCCCGGATCTGATCACTGACTAATACCCGGCAGCCGTGTCCACCGTGCGGTGGAGCGGTCGCCCGGTGCGGTAGCGGTGGAGCTGGTCCAGAAAGTCGGCGACCTGGCGGCGGCCCGCCCCCGAGGCCCGCCACGCGTCGTGCGGGGTGACGACCACGTTCGGTCTGCCCCACAGCGGCGAGTCGGCGGGCAGCGGCTCGACAGAGAACGTGTCGAGCACGGCCCCGCCCAGGTGGCCGCTGTCGAGGGCGGTGGCCAGGGCCCGCTCGTCGACGACCTCTCCGCGCGCGGCGTTGACCAGCCATGCCCCGACGGGCAGCGCCCCCAAGACGGCGGCGCTGATGAGGTGGTGGGTGCGCTCGGTGAGCGGGCACGCGAGCACGAGCCAGTCCGTGCCGGGCAGCAGCGCCTCCCAGCCTGAGGCCGACCGGCTACTGACCGCTGACACGGTCACGCCCATCGCGGCGAGCACCGAACCGGCGGCCTGCCCGATCGCGCCGTCGCCGATGACCAGCGCGCGGGTCCCCGCGACGAGCCGAGGGGCTCCGGCCCCGGGCTCCCACCGACCCTCCCGTGAGGCGTCGACGTAGGCCGGGGTGCCCTTCGCTGCGACGAGGACGGCGTTGACGATCCACTCGGCGACGGCGTCGGTGTACGCCGATGTCTTGGTGAGGACCACGCCGCGTTCGGCAAGCTGCGGCAGGGGCAGGTCGTCGACTCCGGCCGTGTCGGTGTGCACCCACCGGACGGTGCTGGCTCGGCTGAGCGCCGCGGCGACCTCGGGACCGGTGGTCCCCGCCCTCCTCCAGACGGCGTCGGCGTGGGCGACAGCGGCCTCCTCCAGGGGGACGGCGCGGACGCCGCTGCACCCGTACAGGGCGGCGCGGCCCCGCTGGCAGGTCGCGACGATCACCATCACGGCTACCTCCGAAAACTTCACCCGTTTACTACTTGTGACGTTCCGGCTCCTCCGCGATACTTAAAACATAACTAGTGCCAAGCTAGTTAAGTATCAGAAGGGAAGACCCGATGTCCAAGACGCAGAACGAACAGCGCGAGAAGATCGCCAAGCTCCTCGCCAAGGCCGAGGGCACCGACTCCCCGGCCGAGGCCGAAGCGTTCACCCGGGCCGCCGAAAAGCTCATGATCAAGTGGGGCATCGAAGAGGCGGTCGTCCGCGCCGCGATGACCGGCGAGCAGCCCGAGGAGATCACCACCGCGCGCATCCTCTACACCGACACCTACTCGGATGCGTTCGTCGCCTTCACCAGCTCCATCGTCGACGGGCTCGGCGAACTGCGCACCTTCTACATGTCCGGGTACGCGCACCCGGACCAGCGCATCGTCTACGTGATCGGCCACCGGTCCGACGTCGAGCGCGCCGAGATGCTGATCGCCTCCCTGCGCCTGCAGGCTGTGTCCGCCATGAAGACCTGGTGGCGCACCGGCCGGTACTCCACCCACCTGAAAGGCTGGAAGGCATTCAAAGCGCGCCGCCAGTTCATCATGTCCTTCGGCTCCGGCGTCCGTGAACGCCTCGCCGGGGTGCGCGCCGAGACCATCGCCGAGACCGGTGGCGCGTCCACCGAGCTTGTCCTCGTCGACCGTGCCACCCGAGTGAACGCGTGGGTGGACGAGCACATCGGCGAACTGCAGAAGACTCGCGGGCTGCAGAGCAGCCTGCTCGGGTTCGCCGCCGGGCGCGAGGCCGGGCGCCGCGCCGACATCGGCAACAACGTGACCGACGGCGACACCGAGTCGATCGAAAGCTAAGGGCACTCGCCCTGCCCGACCGGTCGTAACCCCACGGCCGGTTCGTGGCGGAACGCCTCGCACCACGTCTCCAGCTCGTCGACGGTGTCGGCCTGGTGGCCGATGTCGAGCCGCGGCCGGGAACACACGGCGAGCCGGTCAGCGGGGAACGGCTCCAGGACGCTGAGCATCCACGCGGGATCGGTGATGGCCATCCACAGGTGCGCCACGGTGTGCGTGACGGTGCGGGCCGCGACCGCAGCCCAATCCACAGCCTGTGGATACCCCCGGGACGGTCCAATGTCGACGGCCCACCGCAGCGTGGGGAGCTGGTCCATGTCGGACAGCAGCAGCCCGGCCCCGGTGGTGATGAGTAGCCCGTCGCCCTCCCGGTCGGGACCGTAGTCGATGACGTGCGCGATGCCGTAGAGGCGCGCGGCGCGCACGGGGTCCAGCCCTGCGACGAGCCCCATGGAGGGTCACCTCCCTGAACCGTGCCCGTGAGTCCGGGCGTGACGGGCGATCGGGGTTCCCCTGATGTGATCGTGCGCGCGGTGGGGTGCTCCCGACAGCAGCGCTCTCAGTGACGCTCCCCGGATGTGGCTGATGTGGAGGCGGAGCGCCGCATCTCCTCGGGCACGTACACCCACGTGGTGGTGAGCCGCCCGACGGAGGAGGACAGGCCCTTGATGGTGGACGTCTTGCCCACGGCCGCCTTCATCTTCGGGGCCATGGTGAGCCGCCACATCTCGGGGTGGCGGCGCCGGTGAGCGATCAGGCTCCGCGCGCTCGTGGTGGCCCGGAACCGTTTCTTCTCACGCTTCCAGAGCTGTTCGGCGGTGGCCTCGATCATGGCGTTGCCGATCCCGAGCCCTTGGTAGTCGGGCAGGACTACGGTGCGGTGGCCACGCCACCAGCCCCGGTGACCGGCCACGGGCAGCAGGGAGAAGAACCCCACCAGGTGCTCGGCGGGGGCGTCGCCGAGCTGCACGTAGGCGAGGAACACGCGGGCCGCGTTGTGAAGCTCACCGGTCAGATAGTGGTGGCCGCGAAAGCGCGACCAGGCTTTGCGAGAGCCCTCGCGGACCTGGAGACGGACGCGGGGTCGATGAAGACGCCCCCAGTGAGTGCGGCCCTCGTCCAGGTCGTAGTACCAGTCCACTTCGAGCCACTCCAGGACGTCCCGGTGGCAGGTGACCGCGACGAACTGATGGCCGGCGCGGCGCACGTGCCGGGCGACGGCGGCCGACAGCGACGCGGCCACGGTCCGGTCCACCACGGACGTGAACTCGTCGACGACGACCAGATGGTCCTCGCCGACCAAAGCACGCGCCAGGTCGGCTCGGTGCTTCTGCCCGGTGGACAGCACCCGGTACGGGCGCAGCCATGCGGGCGGCGAGGAGAAACCGACGGCGGTCAGCGCGGACACGATGTCGTCGGTCGACAGGTCCTCAGGGAAGTCGTCGAGGAGGCAGTCGGCGTGCCAGTCGTAGGCGGCGTCCCGGTACTCGCGTGGCCACAGGGCTCGGGCCAGCGTGCTCTTGCCGCGGCCGGACGCGCCGACGATCGCGCCCACCGACCAGGGCTGGTCCTCGCACTTGGTGAGGTCGGCGGAGAAGGTCAGGGACTGCTCGGTGCGGTGCGGGATGTCGAACTGGCCCTCCACCCGGGCGGCCCTGAACGACGTGGGCACTGGGGAGGCCACGGTCACGTGTGCGGTCGGCATACCGTCCTCACAGGGTCAGGACCCGGCAGGTGTGCCCCTCGCCGGTGAGCCGGTCGAACATCTCCTGTTGGTCGGACTCGTCTGCGCACTCCACCACGACCTCGAAGCGGGAGGCGAACACCTCGTCATCGTCGTCGGTCACGTCGGTGCCGAGGAGCTTGGCGAGGTCGGTCTCGGTGTATCCGGTGCCTTCCAGGTCGGACAGGTCCCCCAGCAGGGAGGCGAGCCCGTCGGGGTCGTTCTTCGCCAGGTCGGAGGCCCGGTTGTCCATCACGACGATTTTGGCGGCGGTCTCGGCGTCCACGTCCACGAAGGTAGCGGCGATCTCGTTCCAGCCCAGCCGGTTCGCCGCGGCGTAGGTGTGGTTGCCCGCCAGGACCTCGTTGGTCCGGCCGGTGTGCGTGCCCTTGTTGACGACGATGGGCCGGTACTGGCCGTTGCTCTGCAGGCTCGTGGCGATCACGTCGACGTTGCCACGGCGCGGGTTGCGCTCGAAGGGCGTCAGGTCGCCGACCGAGACGGCCAGGTGCTGGATGTCGGGATGGATGTGTGGGGGCGGTGCGGCCTTGGCCATGGGCGGGCTCCTGAGAAACGAGAAGGGCGACAACCGCAGACACCGGGAGGAGTAGCGTCCTCTCCATGCTGCGAATTCTCATCGACACGAACGGCGTGGATCCGATCGCCGACGAACCGGGTGCGTACGAAACCGTGCGGGCTGCGGTCACCGACGGCAGGCTCGAAATCCTGTACCCGCACGTCACCCGGGACGAGATCACTGACATACCCGACTCCCAACGGCGCGCGTCGCTCCTGCGTGTGCTGGAGCTGGGCACACCGGTCACCACTGCCGCGTTCATCCTCAACGTCTCACTCTTGGACGAGGCGCGGCTCGGCGGCGATCAGGAAGCGGTGGACGCGGTGGCGACGCGAGGGAAGAACAAGTACAAGGACGCCTTGGTGGCCATCACCGCCCAGTACGACGGGCTGACCCTGGTGACCAACGACCAGGACATGATCAAGAAGGCCAGAAGGCAGAGGGTCGCGGTCATGGAGCCTGCCGAACTGCTCGCCTCGCTGTGAATCGGCTCTGCCGGGGCGTAGCGGCGACCCCGTTTCGGAAAACCTGTCAGCGAGTAAGCGCAGTCACCGGGGCGTTCTGGGGGCCGTGCCCCTGAGGTCCGCGACCCACCCCCTCCCCCTGAGCGATCGGGGTCATGGGGCATGCCTGGGGTGGGTTCACCTGCGGTTCCACCCGCCCGGCTGCGCGCGGGCGGTCTCGGTGGAGTGGCAGGGGGCGCACAGGCCACGGCCGTGCTCGGGGTCGTCGGGGTCCAGGCCCTGGGCGACCAGTTGCTTGCGTGACAGGGGGTGGTGGTCGGCGTGGGTGGCGGGGGCGGCGTGGCATCGGACGCAGACGGGGTCGCGGGTGAGGACGCCCGTGCGGAAGCGGGTGCGGTGCTGGGTGCCGTATCCCTGGGCGGTGCTGCTGCCGCGTGCCCGCTGGCTGCGTGCGCGGGCTCGGGTGCGGCACTGGGGTGAGCAGCGGCCGTCGGCGTCCTTGAGCTGCCTGCACCGGTTGCATCGGCGGGGTGCTCTGCTGGGCACGGCTAGGTTCGCCTACTCGTGCCGGAGCTGGTCGGGCCGGTACACGGCCATCTGCTCGATGCCGCAGAAGATGGCCGTGTCGACGCCGGGCATGCGCTGGGCGACGTCGGCCTTGAGCCTCGCGGCCACCTCGGCGGTCATGAGCGCCGTGCTACGCAGGATGAGGGTGTCGCCAGGGCGCACGGTCTGGGCGTCGCGGTGGGAGTTGGCTTGGTCTGCGGTGAGCGCGGCGAGGCGCTGGTACTTCTCCTCGGTGGAGTGCCCGTCCCAGGTTGGGCCGTCGTCGACGGTGGGCACGTGCGCGAACAGGTCAAGGTCATCACTGGACAGGTGCCAGCTCATCTGGCCCTGCGGGGTGTCCACGTAGATGAGCGACCAGCCGGGCGTGGCGGGGGCTCCGTCGGGGACGATCACGGCCGGGTACAGAGCGGCGAGGTACGCAACGAGGGCGGCGCGTTCGCGGTAGACCGCGTCGGTGTTCACGGCTCGAACGCGATCAGCTTCAACTCGGTCGAGGCGACATCGACCGGGACCGAGGTGCCGTACAGGGCGGTGGACAGCGATCCGAAGGTGCGGGTCTCCCCTGCGGGGATGCTGATGACGGTGTCCTCGACGGCCTTGCCTGCAACGGTGATGGGGGTGCCGAGGGTGAGGTCGTGGGCGGACACGTCGTTGTTGCGTACGCGCAGGACGGTTCGGCCGGTGTTGGGCAGGGCGTGCTGGTTGACGGTGTCGCCGTCGGTTTCGGCGGGGTCGGCGGCTCCGGCGTCCGACAGGGTGGTGATGGGGATGGTGACGCGCGGCACGGCGGCCTCCTCAGAGCATGGGTGCCCAGCGGGGTGCGGATATGTGTGGTTGAGACCTCGGCGTCCCTGCCGGGCACGTGTGAGCGGGCGTCCCTGGGCATGAGAAACGCCCGGAGCCGTGGGGCGCTCCGGGCGTGTGGTACAGGTATTCGATTCTGACCAGAGGTTATGCCACGCCCTCTACGCTGCGCAACCGGGCGCGGGGCGTGTGCGGGCGTGGCGTCGCTCGCGTTCGACCTCGAACAGCGCGGCGGCGTTGACGTGGCCGTGGCGCTCGGCCAGGCGACGGTCGAGGACCCACCGTTGGATGGTGCGGACGGACACTCTGGCTGCGGCGGCGGCCTCGGCCCGGGTGTACCAGCGGTGGCGCGGGTCGGGGTGCTCGATCACAGTGGCCTCCTCATGCCAGTAGGCGAGACTACCCGTAATCAGCCTGGTCAGAAATCCACTGCTCGTAGTCCAAATTCAAGTCCTGCAGGTCATCGAGTTTGTCCAGACCTGCTTCGATCCAGCTCGCGAATCCAAGCATCTGCTCGTGGAAGTTCTGCATCGCGACGCGAGCAGTTCCCTTCAGGTGCGGCTTCCCGTCCTTGTTCACCGGGTACCTGAAGTGCATGGACTTGGGGTCGACCTGTTGCAGTTGGCTGATCGTCTTCCCCGCGAACTTCCTGTCCTTACTCGACTCGTCCGGTAGGGCGCGTTCGTCGAGAGGCTGGAACTCGTCCCAGAGGACTTTCAGGCTGTGCGTGTCACACAGGGCAGTGAGGTCCACAGACTCACCCAGATACCTGGACTGGTCGATGATCCCAGCCTTCAACGCCAGCTCGGCGTAGTGGCGCCACAGGAAGGCGAAGGGAATGAACACCACGTCCTTGTCCCCCGGGATGCCGCCTCGGGCGAAGGCTGCTTCGTAGAGCATCGTTGCCGCGCTCCGGAAGGAATAGACGTAGCCGAACCAGGTCTTGGCCCCGTCGAGCAGTGCAACTTCGGTCCAGTGGCCGTCATCGCGGAACAACTTCTGGCCGCCCTTGGGCCAGTACTTGTTCGCGAGGGCGGCGTCGGAGAGATCCAACTTGGGTGGTATGTATTCGTACACGTGGTCATTCTTCTACCTGCTCCCCCTGGGCTGCCACTGATTTCGCCGCTTCTCCTGCAGGCTCTCGACGAATCCAACCAGCCCGAACACGGAGAACAGCGCACTAGCGAAGGAGCGAACCCTCATCACCTGCACAGGCTGAACAGCCATGCGGTGAGGCCACCGAGCGTCAGGGCGACCCTCCCTCCTCGGGTGGCACCGCCGAACCTTGCAGAGTGCATGCGAGCGTTGCCGAACCTGAGTAGGGTCCGACTATGAGCTGGATCCCACTCATCGCGTTGATCTCCTCAGCGATCGCCATCGTGGTAGCCATTGTTGCTGCCTACCACGCCCACCGCTCAGCCACCGCCGCCGAAGACTCTGCGCTGTCTGCCCGCCGCTCCGCTGACGCGGACCAGCGCCAAGCCACTCTTGCTGAGGAGGAGGCCAACCGCTACAGAGTCCCCTGGAAACTTGAGAGGGATTCGCGCAACGACAGGAGTGGTCACTACCGGCTGCACAACGATAGTGACGAGCCTGCTCATGATGTGCGGATCACGGGCCCTATCACGACGCCCTTCTTCGAGCAGGGCCAAATCGTCGGAGCGCGTGAGTCGTTGGTCATCATCGACGTGCGCGCCCATGGCGACTCGGGCCTAATGTCGGTCACGTGGCGTCGTCCGCCAGACATGGGCGGCGAACAGCACGGACCATGGCGGGATTCGCTGATATGACCCAGGGTCCCTGACTTTCCGGCTGGGACTTCATTAGCGGCCTCTACTAGTCTCGGCAGGGCTTTCGGCGTAGCCCTTCGGCGAAGCCGACGAGCCCGAACAGGGTGATGAGCGCGCAGGCGATACCGGCGGCGATCCACCAGCCTCCGAGGGTGAACGTCCACACGGCCAGCCCACCGAGAGTGACGGCCATGATCCCGCTTAGCGTCGCCCTGACGGGGGCGCGGCGAGCATCCCGGGCGTTGGCAACTTCTTGTGGAGGCGCCGACCACGGTGACGCTGCCTCGTCCTTCATGAGCGGGAGGACTACAGCCTTCGGAGGGGGCGACGTGTGTGTGAACCTTGCTTCGATGGTTTGGCGGAGATAGTCCACCCAGGACCTGATGTCCTCCGCCATTCTATCCTGGTGCTCAGGATGCTTATATCGATAATTCCCATACGAATCCTCAACATGCTCAAATCTAACATCCCTGTACTCAGCAACAAGATCTTTCAGATTTAGAAATCGCTCCCGCACGGGGGTATCTACAATGCGCGGCAAACAGACTTCAAAGCCATAATCGATGCGAGTATCAACAAGATCAGTAGCCTGAATGGCGCGCGTATCATGAAAAGGATGCCTATAGTACTTAATGTTGGATCTAACGTCTTTTATTGCACTAAGAAGATTGTTTAGAGCGTCCTCTTCTCGTATGGCCTCCCGCTCATCCCTGGCCGCTGACCGCTCCTTGCTCATGACATAGCTTGTCTGAACCCAACTAACAATACCAGCGATCACACCACCTCCCAGGGCACCCCCCAGCGCACTGATAAAAAGGTCACCTGTAATAACATCGACGAGGCCATCCAGAAAAACTTGGAGCAACTTCCCTCCTCAGGTCCGCAGAACATAGTGATCTCATTCTGCATCACGGCCGACACCTCCGGGGGCATACAGGTACATCTGCTCGCTGCACTTCCTCGCAACGGCCTGCAATGACGTCGCCACCCCATTGGCTGATGTCGGTGACTACCTGCGTGTGCTCGCAGGCAGTCGGTCTGGTGGTGAGGGCACGGCTGACGCTGAGCCGGCGGGGTCGGGGCTGTGGCGCTGGACTCGCTCTTGTCAGCCCGACTGGTCGGTAAACACGGTCCATGCTCTGGGGACGGGTTCCTTCCGTGGGGGCAGGCTGGCGCGTACTACCCGCAATGCAGCCACGGTGTCGGCTAGTTAACTACTGCGATGTGCGCACGCTGTGCATGGCGTCACGGGACACTGACCGGTCGTCCAGGGTGGAGTCGATGAGGACCGATACCTCCTTTGCCCGGCTCATGAGGCGGCCCGCTGAGCTCGGTCGACCACGTAGGTGTCGTACTCGTCAGTGGACATGACCCGGCCGCACTGGTCGCCTTCGCAGCGGACCAGGTCGCGGTCGACCTCATGCACGAGGGTGCGGCGGTCGCAGCGCGGGCAGGGGAACGGCTTCCTCTTCCCCTCAGGGCGGGCCTTCGCGAGGGCCTGCAGGTGGCGCTGCCACCGCAGGACGCTCAACCCGAACCCGACGCTGCCCGGGTTGGCGAGGATGCCGTCCAGGTGCGCGCCAAGCCAGGACACGACCACGGTCAGGGCCGGTGCTCCCCGGGAGCGTTCGGGGCGGGGACCGTACCCGCGCGCCTCCCGCCACTGGTGCTCGATCTGGGACAGGTACCCGTACAGCTCGTCGAGGATGTCCGCGGCCGGGCTGGGTGAGGGTGCGGTCTGGGAGGTGCGGACGCGGTCGGAGTCGTCGGCGCGGGTCCGGTACCCGTCGGACGTCGCCGCAACGAGGGGGGCGAGGTTGTCCAGGTCGGCCAGGGCGCGGCGGATGCTGCCGGTGCAGCCCCGGCACCACACCGGCTCACCCGGGGTGGGGATGATGTCCGGTGGGATGGGCCGGTCACCGCGCAGGTCGGTGTCGGCTTCTTCCCATGCGGTGAGGGCATCGACGAACGCCTGGCGGGCCTTCCTCCAGGTGCGGTTGCAGGGTCCTTCGCACACACTCACGTGTGGCCTCCCTTCGTTGAGGCGGGCGGGTCAACCTCGGTCACACCGCCCAGCAGTACCCGGGCGACGCGGATGGCGAGGACTCGGTCGCCGTAGGCGTCGTAGAAGCCCCGGGACCAGGCGTTCGGCGCGCCGGTTCCGGAGTAGGAGAGGGTCTGGTGGCAGGTGAGACCAGCCCCGACGGCCAGGTTGTGCTCGATCAGGTCCTGGAGGTGTCCGGGTGCCAGGTGCATGGGGTTGCCTGGCCTGGACACGCAGGTGGAGCACTTCTCGGAGAGGAGCCGGGGTTTGCCGGTCTCCGGGTCTAGAACGTCGCCCTGTCTCCGGGTGCCGTTGTGGTCCAGCTCAGGCACCGGGTACCTCCTCGGGTGGGGTGGGGCGGGTTCTGGTGGGGATCGCCGCCAGCGCCCTGCACCGGTCGATCCGCTCGGGGGTGATCCCGAACGGCCGGAACCGGCCGCAGAGCGCGCACCGGCCGTAGCCGTCGTGCTCGGTGAGCGGGTCGGCGCACACACAGGTCTGGTGGGCCTCGTAGATCCCGATGCAGTCGCGGTGGAACAGATGGATCTCACCCCGCCACCACGGGCCTCGTGATGTCCCGGGGAATCCGTGGTTGACGGGGTCGGTGCGGCGGTGGCGGCCACGGCACCAGGCGCACCGGGTGAGCAATCGGCGGCGCAGGCTGATCAGGGGCAGGCTACGTAGACGCCAGTGGTGGACGTGCCACCGCCACCCGGGGCGCGACGTGCAGGAGTGCCCTTCGAGATCGGGGACGACGTGCCAGATGTCGAGCAGGCGTCCGACCTCGAAGGCGAGGGTCCGGGAGCCGTGCATCAGCGGGTCGCCTCCTCCTCGAATGCGGACGCGGCAGCCTCCGCCATGCGGGTGACGAAGGTCTGGGAACCGGTGGCGGTGACCCGCAGGTGGTCGTCGGCACCGACGTGGGCGAAGGTCCCCTCGAAGTGGTAGACGGGCAGTACCGGGAGGGTGCTCTCGGCGGTATCGGCTGCGGTGGTGAGGTCGGTGGTCATCGGTTTCCTCCCAGGAGTCGGCGCCACCAGGGGCGCGGTTGGGTGCCGGTCGTCGCGGCGGCTGTGGTCAGGGACGTGCCGGGGACGCGGCGCGGCAGCAGAGGGGACGTGCGGACCTGGTTGACCTGGCGGGCCACGTCGGCCCCGAAGTAGAGCGCCAGGACGTCCGGGTCGACCAGGTGCACGGTCATGTGGATGGACGGGAAGGTGCGGGCGACGGCCGCGGCCCGGCGCGGGCGGTTGGGTGGCGGTGCGCCGGTCAGGTTGGTCGGGTCGTCGGTGAAGCCGTGCCAGCCGTAGGGGTCGGCGTACACGAGGCGGTGCCGACGTGGGCCATGCTCGGCCTTGGGCAGGCGGCAGATGCAGCAGCGGGCCATGGCTCATCCCTTCGAGGTGTCGGCCAGGCGCAGGTCGATGCTGATCCATGCGCCGTCGTCGTCGCCCAGGAGAAGACCCACCTCCACTGGCTCGTACACGCGGCCGGTGCCCTGGTCGTCGATGTCGGTGAGCAGGACGGTTCGGTGCCCCTGATCCTCATCGAGGAGGGCACCCAGGTGTTCGTAGAGTTCTGCGGCCGTCATGGTGTCTCCAGGTCGAAAAGTGGCAGCTGGACGGTTGTGGTGATGCGGCGATTTCGGGGGGTCGCTGTGGTGCTGCGTGGTGGGGTCTTCGCTGCGGATATCTGGGTGGGCGGTGCCGACGCGGTGCGGCATGTGCACTGGCACTCGCGGGGAGGTGTCCACACCAGGTAGTGGGAGCCGTCGGTCCAGAACAGGTCGGAGCCGTCGCTGTCACGGATCCACGTCTCGTGCAGGGACGCCCACGACGTGCCGGTGCAGGAGGTGTGGTAGCCCGCGCGGCACTGGCCGCATTCCGGGGCGGCCAGGTGCAGGCACTCGTCCTGTCCCATGCGGAAGGGCTGCAAGGTGCGCCGTCCGAGCTTGGGCCGGTGCACTTCGGCCATCACCCGATCGGCGACCTCCATGGGCATCGGAGAGGGCATGCGGCGGGAGTTGCACTCCCAGCACCGGCAGATGCGGCGGCACGCGTACCCGACGATCCACACCGGCAGGAACGCCGGGCGTTCCTTGGTGCCCAGGTAGTAGGGGATGCCGGTTTGCAGCGAGGTTTCGCGTTTCGGGTGGGCCTGGCTGCCGGGGTGGTCGGCGGCGGCGAACGCGACGCGGCACACGTCGCAGCGGCGTGAGTACTCCGCAGCGGCGGCCCGGATCAGCGGTGACCGTTCGCCCTCCCGGTACGCGGCACGGTTGTAGGCACCCAGTTGGGTGTCGTCCATCGCCGCGACCTGGGCGGCGTGCTTGGCCTTCAGGTCCGGCTCGGGCAGGTCGATGTCGTCGTCATCCCACCCGGCCGGGGTCGGCCATCCGGCGCGGGCGGCGCGCTCGCGGGCCTCGCGGACGGCCCGGCGCTGCCGGGGGGTGTCCTGGGGCGGTGCGACGTCCCACACCTCGTCGTAGAGGCGGCGGACCGCCAGGGCGGTGGTGACCCTCACCTGCGGGCGCTGCAGCATTTGCGCGAGGTTGGGAGGGAACACGCCCAGACGGCGGGCCAGCTCCGCGACGGACCACCCGGAGGCGATGAGCGCCTGCAGACGGCGGACGGTCCCGCAGGCGTCGATGAATGCGCCAGGGGCTCCCAGGAGCGGGACGGCGGGGACCGCGAGGATGCGGTCGAGGTGGTCCTGTTCAGTGACGCGCGCCGGAGGGTGGCCGCCTGACCCGAACACGATGTACCGCACCGTCGCCAACGGGACCTCGGACAGCTCCGCGAGGCGGGCGGTGCTGATCCCGATGGCGCGCAGACGTTCGGCGTGCTCGCGGGCCGGGGTGGCGTCGACCTTGGTGGTGGTCGGGCGGCCCTCGGCGATAGCGCGACGCCGAGCCCGTTGCCGGTTGCTGTGGATGCGACGTTCGAGAGGGCTCATGGTGCTCATGACCGCCTCCGGATGGGCATCTGCCGGACGTTGAGGTCGTCGGGCCAGTCGGCCGGGTCGCCGCCCTTCCTGCCGGCCCCGGCTGCGCGGGCCCACACCGCCCCGAGCTGCTTGACGAACACGGCCGCCCCGGCGGCGTGGGCCTGGTCGCGAAGGGTCCGCGCCCACTCCGGGTTGAGAGGGCGAGCACCGGGCCCGGACTCGCCGCCGATGATCACCCAGTCGGGGGTGATCAGGTCGGGGCAGGGGCCCGAGCAGTGTCCGCCCCTGAAGTCGTGGGTGGGGCAGTGGCCGTGGCCTCGATGCAGGCGCAGGGGCCCGATGAGGGGTTCGGCGGAGATGAATCGGACTGCGGCCGGGGTTCGGGCGAGCGCGGGCAGGCGGATGTCGGCCCACTTCTGGTTCTCGGCGGACACCCCCAACCACACGTTGGGGGCGGGCCAGGGTGGGGGGAACAGGTCCTCGCCCGCGTAGGCGCGGTAGGCGGCGTAGTACCCGACCATGAACCGTTCGCTGGTGAGCACGGATCGCATCCGGGCGTGGCGTTTGGTCAGCACCTGGTAGGTGTGCCGTGGGGTGGCGGCCATGACCGCCCACACCCGTGCGATGAACTCGGTCGGCACCTGAGCGTGGAACAGGTCGCTCATGGAGTTGACGAACACCAGACGCGGGGCGGTCCAGTGCAGGGGCGCGGTCAGCGTGTCGGGGTGGACGGTGAGGGCGAACCCGGGCCCGCTCGTGCGGGCGTCGCCGTCGTTCTGGTACTTGGCGGAGCCGATGGCCTTGAGGCGTCCGGCCATGGTGAGCGCGTAGCAACGGTCGCAGCCTGGGGAGACGCGGTCGCATCCGGTGGTGGGGTTCCAGGTTTGCTCGGTCCACTCGATGGAGGTCATGACCCGTCTCCTCGGGTGTCGAGGTCGGCGATCCATGCCGCGCACACGGCCGCGACCTGGACGAGGTCGGCGCGCAGCGCGGCCGGGTCGGAGTCGGCGTAGACCTTCCACACGTGCTCGTCGAGGATGTGCGCCCAGGTGTCGTGCCCACGGGCGTGGGCGCTGTCACAGTCGGAGCGGGCCTGCTCGGCGGCGGCCTGCGCGGTGGGGGTTCCGGTGCCATCAAGGTGGGTTCGGTGTCCCCACCGGGCGCGCTGGCGCTGGTGTTCGTCCTCGATCTCCTGGACGGCGGACGCCAGGCCCGGGGTGACGGTCAGGGTTGGTTCGGGCATGGGGGGTCCTCACAGGTCGTATCGGGCAGGGGGCGGAGGTGGTGAGTCAAGGGGATGTCGACGAAGGTCCGGAGCTGGGACGGCCACCTGGTGGGGAGGTCACCGAACAGGTCCGGCCTGTGGATGTCGGTGACCGGCCGCGGTGGCGGGCCGTCGTCCACGTCGGCGCCCCAGTCCTCGATGTCGCCTTCGGGGTCGTCGAAGCCGTCATCCCAGGAGTCGTCCTCGTCGGGCCACAGGTCGGGCTCGTCCCACCAGGGGTCTGGGGCTGAGTGGGTCACCGCTCCCCCTCAAGCTGGTCGACGTGGGCGTGGGCGCGGTCGAATGCGTTCTGGCAGGCCCGCATGTGGGAGGTGTCGCCTGTGCGCAGGGCCTCGACGAGGTGGACCATCGCGTCACTGACGGCGGTGACCGCCTCGACCACGTGGCTGGTGGACGGGTTCTGGTGCTGGTGGCCTGTGGTCATGGCTGCTCACGGTGGGTGATCTGGCGTCGGGTGTAGGCGACCCACGCCTGGCGTTGGGCAGGGGTCAGAGGCGCGGTGTCGGTGGGGTCGGGTGGGCGTAGGGCGTCGACGTACCGCCATCCCCGTGCGCCGAGTTCGGCTAGGAGCGCCTGGGCGAAGGGCTCCGGGTCGGCCCGGTCATCACGGGCGGCGGTGTCGCGGTCCGCCACACGGGTGGCGATGAGCTGGATGGCCTCGTCTCGGGCCGTGGCGTGCCTGCTCATGCCGCGTCCGGCGGGGAGGTGTCGGGCCCGCACACAGGGCAGGGCACGCGCACCAGGTGCCCGTCTCGGATCGCGGTGCGGGTGCGGGTGTCGTCGTGGCACTTCCCGCACCACGGTGTTGACGACACCGGGGTCACGGTTGGTGGGGTGGGCGTGTCCTCGTGTGGGGCGTACGCGGCGCGTGCGGCCGTGTACTCCGCCGTGGGTGCGGTGGTGCGGCGCCCCCCAGGCATCAGGGCGAGCCCAACCTGTTTGCCGTCGGCGAGGGCCCGCAGGTGCCGCTTGAACTGGGCGCTGTAGTCGCGGGCGTCGGGGTCAGCGGCGGGCAGGACGCGGTCGGCGTTGCGCAGCCGCTCGCGGCGGATGATCCGCACGTGGTGGCGGATCTCGGCCGGGGACACGAAGGGCTTCTCCCGGGCGGCCCGCCACAGCCCTTGTAGGGCGTCGGCGTAGGGCAGGTCGGCCAGCAAGGAGAACCAGGCGTCCGGGGTCTCCTCGTTGAACCGCTGCTGCGGGCAGCACGCGGCGGCCTTCTCCGCGAGGGTGATGGCCTCGTCAGGCGTCATGGTGCACCTCCAGGTGTGGCGGTGTTCAGGCGCTGGCGGGCACGGTCGAAGACCGTCTCGCCAGAGCCCGGGGACGCGACCGGACCTCGGCGGGGGCCGCGTGCGAGATGGTCGGCGTGGGCCTTGCGCATCCAGTTGCGCCAGGTGGCGACCCAGTCGGTTTTCCGGCCGTCCTTGCCGGGCTTGGCTCGCCAGTAGTCGATGAACGCCTCGTGGTCGGTGAGCCCGCAGGTGGGTGCCTTCTCGCGTGCCCACGCGGACATCTCGGCGGTGACGGCGAAGTCGTCGGGCAAGCGCGTACCGGTCCGGGTCGGCTTCGGCGGATCGGGCGCCGGGTTGGGGACACCACCCCCCGCACCCCCCTGCAACCTGCCCCCTGCCACCTGCTCCCTGCCACCTGCTAAAGCGGCAATCCGCGCAGACTCGTCCGCGTCGCGCGCGGACTCGTCCGGGCCTGTCTGCGTAGAGGCGTTGACCTGCGGTGACTTCACCTCGGAGTCAGAAGGGCCCTCGCGTGTGCCTGAGGAGCCCTCAGACGGTGCCTCGGGTGTACCAGAGCCCCGCCCACCCTCACCCGCAGTGCCCTGCGCGTCCCCTTCTGAGTCCTCTTGCGTGTCCTCGGTGTCCGATTCGCTGCGCGCGGAGGAGTCTGCGCGCGGCCCGGACTCGTCTGCGCGACCTTGCGCGGTCGGGGTCGGGTCGGCGTCCTCGGGAGCGGGAAGGCGGGAGGGGACCTTTGCCGCTTCGAGGCGCTGGTGCTTGGCGAGCTTGGGCAGCCACAGGTATGGGTCTCCGTCGACGACGTACCGGATCACCCGGCCTGCGGCGGCCAGCTCGTCCAGGAGGTCGGCGATAGCCTCCTCGTCCAGGTCGTCGTCGTAGGGGAAGCACCGGCCCTTGACGAACCTCGGATCGCCCTGGACGCGGGCGTGTTCGTCGGCGTGGTTCCACAAGGCGATGTAGAGCAGGCGGCCGTCCCTTGATACCGACCGGGCCAGCTTGCGGTCATCCCACATCTCGGGCTTGACGGAGCGAATCCGTGGCATGAGCGCCTCCTCTCTCAGGACGGGGATGGTCGTGTCGAGGCGCGGGCTCGGTGGCTCACCGCACCCCGACACGGGTCTATGCGGCGGTGTGCGCGCAGCGCACGGCTCACTCCTCGCTCTCGTCGTCGGGGTCGCCCGCGTGCCGCGACAGGGTGGTGAGCCCGTCAGAGATGGTGTCCAGCTCGTGCCGCATCTCGGAGAGGGTGAGGTCACCGCCCTTGATCAGGCGGCGCATGTACCCGGCCCAGTGGTCCAAGCCCGCGCGCAGACGCGCGGTCTCGATCGCGTGCAGCAGCCCTCCGGTCAGGTTGAGGGTCTGCTCGGACAGCTCGACCTGGCCGTCCTCGGTGAGGGTGCCGCGCGCGGTGCGTTGCAGGTACAGGGCGCGCAGGGCCTCGCGGACCGCTCCCTCCTGCTCGTGGTCGGCGACCTCGATCTGGGTGACCTTGGCCTTGACCCAGGTGCCCGACTCGCTGTCGGGCGACGGCTGGTTGCGCTCGTCGGACTTCAGCTCGACGATGGCGGTCAGGCGCAGGCCCGGGGTGTCGTACATGCGGGGCACGTGCGGTTCCAGGGCGGCCTCGGCCGCGGCTCCCAGGCGGCTGATGATCTTGAGCTGGGTCATGCGGCATCGGCCCCTTCGGCGCTGGGGGTGGTGGGCGGCAGGTCGGTGTCAGGCTGCGGGGCCTCGTCGGCTGGCTGCAGGGTGACGGTGAACCCCAGCGCGGCGGCGTAGTCGGTGAAGCCGTCCAGGTTCGGGACGCTGCGGCCGGTCTCCCACCACCGGATGGTGCTGGAGGAGTAGCCGATGCGGTGGATCAGCTCCGCCTGCGTGATCTGGCGGCGCTTGCGCTCCTCGATGAGTTGGACGACGAGTGGGTGCGGTGCGGACATCAGGGCCTCCCCAGGTGAAGGTGGATGACGGGCACGTCGGAGGGGGCGCACCCCTCGATAGCCAGGAGCGTGAGGGTGAAGGACGCCAGCGCCCACACAGCGAGGACCAGAAAACAGGGGCCGTCGGATCGGGGGCGCATCAGGACACCTCCCAGGCGCGTAACAGCACACCGGGCCGGTCCAGGGCGTCAGGGCTCCGGTCGGGGTGGGCCTTGCGGACCCGGCCGTCGACGATCTGGGAGTCGTCGACCCACAGCACCCCGGACAGGGCGTCGGACAGGGCGCGGCCGTGGTGGTCCCAGTCGAAGGAGCTGCGGGTGAGCGGCCAGGCGCGGTTCGGGTCGGAGGCCGGTGGGGCGACGGTGACGACGGCGTCCAAGGCGACCGGCCCGGTGAACAGCGCGTGCTGCCGAGCCATGACTCCGCAGCGGGCGCACGGGGCGCCGTTGCCGCCCCAGGCGGCGTGCAGGTGGCGGCCGATCGCCTGCAGTGTGATGTCTCGTACCGTGTCGCGCCAGGAGTCGAGGGCGCGCGCGTTGCGGTGGTAGCCCTTGCCGTGCTTGCCGTAGGAGATCGCTCCCTGCCCCACGGGGGTGCCGTACACGGTCACGGTGACGGTCATGGCGACCTCCGCAGGATGCGGAACCGCTGCCGCAGGCGGTCGGTGACGGCAGCCGCGGCAGCGGGGTCGAGCCCCGCTTCGACGACGGCGGCGACCAGGTCCTCAGGGGGGACGTGGCTGTGTCGGCGCGTCAGGTGCAACCGGGCCTGCTCGGCGGCGTCGGTGGCGGACAGCCCCGTGTACTTCATGCACCCATCGCAGGTGAACCCTCGGTGGCCGACCTTGATGTGAGCGGGCCACTCGGGCGGGGCCGGAGTGTTCGGGGCGGTCATCGTGCCCACCCCGTGCGCGTCAGCAGGTGGAACAGCCGCTGGTCGAGGACGTCCATGGCGATGTCGTCGAAGGTGTCCTGCGACTCGGGGGCCAGGTCGCGGATGCGTTCGGGGTGCGCGGGCATCGCCTCGTGGACGGCGATCTCCACATCCACGCAGAGGCGTTGCAGGCGCGTGCTCATGACCGCCCCCGGCCTGTGCGCAGGATCTGGCAGGTTCCTCCGCACCGTCGGCAGTACGGGTCCGTGATCTGGTGCTGGGATCGGTCGATCTCGTCAGCGACCACCCACAGCAGGCGCAGCACCGTGGAGTCGGTAGGCCGAGCATGGGTGATGAGGACGGTCCCGACGTGGCTGGCCATAGCCAGTAGGGCGGTCACCGCCTCGTCGGGGTCCACCGCCGTGGTGTCGACGATGGTGTGGGCGATGGCGCGGGCGTGTCCGTCCATGTGCTCGTCGGTGTGGCCCTCAGCGGCTTCGCGGGCGCGCTGCTCACGGACGATGTCCAAGACGCGTTCGGGGGTCCACTCGTCCGGGGTCATGATGACGGAGCTGTGAGCGGCGGCCAGGCGTCGGAACATGTCGTAGGGGCTCATCGGTGGCCTCCAGTGGGCATCGTGCGGGAGGTGCCGCAGAACCCGCAGCGCTCGGACAGGAGCGCGTTGGAGCGGCGCAGGTCGGAGTTGTGGCGGCGGAGCCTCATCAAGGTGATGTCGTCCTGGTCAGCGCGACGGCTGGCCACGGTCCACCCGATGGTGACCCCGGCGGCGAATACGGCGGCGAGGATGACGGCGGCCGTGATCATGAGGCGTCCCCGTCCGTGGGCTGGGGCGTCTGCGACCAGTCCGCGTCATCGGCGGTATCGGTGCCGGTGTCCGTGGGTGCCTCGTCACCGGGGTCGGGCAGTGGGGTCACGTCGATGACGGGCGGTTCGCCTCGGCCGTCGGCGGCCTCGTCGAACCGGATCAGCTCTCGGATCTCCGGAGAGGTGGGCACGCGCTTGGTCAGACGGAGCACGCAGCTTTTGAGCCACATGTCCTCGAAGTTGGTGTGCCAGGCGCTGTCGCGCGTCCCGTCCTTCTCCGCTTTGCGGTACGCCCGGGAGTACTCGTCCCGGATATGGATGGCGTCCTCTTCGTTGAGGAGGATGACCTGCGAGCGTCCTCCGCCCCGGATCCAGGCGAACGCGTAGGCGAGGATCGGCCGCCCCCGCTCGGCGCGCGGCAGGTGCACGGCCGGGCGGTGCAGGAAGTCGGACGGCGGCGGTGCGCTGGGGGCGAAGTCCCAGGTGTCGGCCTCGTTGATCCAGTTGAAGTGGACCGAGTCGACCAGGCGTGACCGGTACATGAGGTCGACGTAGCCCTGGTACATGGCCTGGAACGTCGCCGTGTTCTTGTACGGGACGATGGCGGCCTGCTTGCCGTCGGGCTCCAGCCCGAAGCGGGCGCACGCCAGCAGGGCCGTGATGATGGAGTCGTTGGAGCACTTCGCGAGCTTGGGCAGGACCGCACGGGCGGTCGCGATGAAGTGCGCCTTGTCGACGTGGCGGGGCAGGGCGTCGGTGAAGTAGGTGCCGTGCGCGTTCAGCCAGTCGAGCTTGCTGTCCCGCGTGGCGATGTCGCGGGAGGCCGACAGCTCGGTGTCGGCGTCTGGGGCCGGGGTGGTGGAGGTCGCGGTCTCCACCCGGTCTCTGAGGCTCATGGGCGGGCGTCCTTGGAGATGCGGAGCACACGGGCGCGGTGGGCCCGGTACTCGTCGGGGTAGTCGGTCTTGATGGCGTCCCAGTCGGGGGCGGTGGTATGCCGCTGGTGGGCGGCGACGATGTCGGGGTGGGCGTCGGTGAACCTGGCGGGCGCGAAGGTGCCGTTCTGACGCCAGGTGAGGAGGATGCGGCCAAGCCGGTCGGCACCGACCTCGGCGTCCCCGAGCAGCGTCCGCAGTTCGTTGTCGGTGCGGGTGATCTCCGCGCCGATGCGGTCGGCTTCCTCGGTGAGCCGGTCCCGGTGCGCGACCAGGTCGATGACCCGGTCCGCGTCGACGGTGGTGACGGCCTCGGGGCGCACCTCCCACAGGCGGCCGAGCAGGTCGGCGGTGGCCTTGGACCCGTCTGGGGAGGGCCGGACCCCCGCCACGACGTGGTCGTGCCACCACCGTTCGCAGTAGGTGACGAGGTGGTCGATGAGGTCGGGATCGTCGGCCAGCTCGAAGACGGTCAGGTCGTCGTCGATGAGTCCGGCGACGTACGCGCCTCGGTACCCGGTGACGGCCCGGTACCAGTACGCCTGCAGGGCGGGCCCGTCCGGGGGTTCCTCCCCGCCCCAGTCCTCGCTCTGCGCGGATCGCCACGTGCGGGTCTTGCATTCGAGGACCCGGCCGTCCGGGGAGGCGACACCACGGGAGTCACCCGGGGCCAGAACGACCCGGTCGGGGTTGGCGAGCATCCACGGCCGGTCGGCGTGCCGCAGGGTGCCCGGGGTGTCGAGGACCCGCAGGCCGGTCTCCTCGGCGAAGAACTCGGCGACGAGCCCTTCCAACCTGTGCCCGCGCCGGGCGGACCGGTTCAGGCGGGCGCTGCGCTCGGGCGGCGCCTCGCCGCGCTTGGACAGGTAGACGGCCAGCGGCCCCCGGCGGCGGTCCATACCCAAGATCGCGGCGACGTCCGACCCGCCGATGCCGGTGCGACGGACGGAGTGCCATTCCTCCTCCGGGGCCCCGGCGGGCAGGATCAGCTGCCCGGTCGGCGTGGTGAGGTTGGCCGGGCCGGAGGGGTGCGGTGCCTCCGGCCCGGTGGGACCGCCGGGCGCAGGCCGTGTCGCTGGAGCGTGAGCGTGTGGCTCCTCCACGGCCTTGACCCCCCGCGCCGGATCCCCCACAGCGGCAGGTGGCGTTGACGCCCGGCGGTCAGTCACAGCGGCTCGCCTCCCGGGATGATCCCGATGGTCGGAGCCGGGGCAGTACGCAGGTGCTCGGCGTGTTTGCGCAGGTCCTGAGCCCATGCCGTCCCGTGGACGACGCCCTCAGGGTCGGGGTCGATGCCGAGCGCGTACCGGACGGTGTCGATCACGTATTCGATCAGCGGGCCGTCGACGTCGGTGATCTCCTCGATGCGGTCCCACCCGGTGATGACGATGGGGCCCGCGTAGGGACGGGGCGGTGCTCCCAGTGTGGCGAGCACACACGACCCGAAGATGTTGCGCGGGTAGTCCTCGGGCTTGAGGTGGCCGACGTCGTTGACCCACGCGGCGGCGTCGAACTGGGCGTTCAACGCCACCCGGTCCGGCCCTTCCGGACCCACTTCGGCCTTGAGGTCAAGGGCACGGTCGTAGCGCATCCACGTGCCGCGTTCGGTGGTGTCGATGACGATGTATTCCACGGTCCTCACCTGTTCCTTGGTGTGCGGGACTTGCGGGACCGGCGTCGGGCGCTGGCTCGTGCGAGGTAGTCCGTGCGGATCCACGCGGTCCAGGTGACGCCGTTGGCGTGGAAGGCGACGTGGACGGCGGCTCCACGGCCGGGCCTGCTCCCGTTGGTGGTGGTGATGGAGGGGAGCAGGCACCACGCGGATGCCTCGCCCGGCAAGGACGTGCAGGGCACGCGGTCTGGGTGGTCGAGGGAGACGACGCCGCGCAGGCCGGACACGGTGTGGGTGACCGGGGTGCCGACGGGCCACTTCTCCTGCAGGCGGCTGATGGCGCTGCGCACGGTGGGCTGCTGTCGGGTGGCGATGGGCATCATCGGGTGCCCCTCACCGTGTCGGCGTCGTCGGTCAGGGTCTGGTCGATGTGCTCCAGGACGGTGTCGGTGGCGGACAGAACCTCGGTGGCGTGCTCATCGACCTCGGTCGCGGCCTGTTCGGCCTGCTCGGCGTACTGGCGCTGTTCTCGGCGGATGCGGTTGGCGTGGACGAAGCGCATCAGGCGGCGCTCCTCTCGGAAGCCGGGGTGGTGACGGTGTCGGTGTCCCGGGGGCGGTCGGCGCGCAACCACACGTGGATGCCGTCGATCTCGGCGGTGACCTTGAACGCCTCGCGTCCCTGGATGGGCAGGATCGGGTCGTCGACGACCTCGGCTCCGAGCGCGTCGGCCCACAGGGTCAGGTCGTCGACAGCGGTGGGGCCCCAGAAGGACCCGGCGAGGTGATCGGGGCTCGGAGTCCAGTTCGGTTGCGGCAGCTCCGGGTGTTGGGCGACCAGGGACGCTCCGACGCGGAAGACGTCGGCGGTCCGGTCGGCGTCGGAGCGCTCCAGTCGCGGAAGCTCCGTCCCGGTGGCCAGTGCGGCGAGAGTGCGCCACTCCTGTGCGCGGCTCTCCTGCCGTGCGGCGTGGACTCGTGTGGCAGCGGCCTGCTTCTCCAAGTCGTATGCCCTAGTGCGGGCGTCTGTGGCGTGTTCGGAGAACACAGCGGCCTGCTGGGTGAGGTGGGTGATGGTGTCTTCGCTGATACCGTGGTTCACGGTCTCGTGCCTTCTCTGGAGGAGGGATTGAGACAGGAAGCCCTTCGCCCGGTGACAGCGGGCGGGGGCTTTCACATGACCGGGGTCAGACGGTCACGGGTCACTCAGGCGGCGTTCTTCTTGGCGCGGCGGGCCTCTGCGGAGCGGCGGCCCATCTTCACGAAGTGGGCGCGTCGGCGAGCGTCAGCGGCCTTGCGCCTGTTCTCGGGGGTCATCACCCCGTCGGGGTCGACCTCGGTTTCCCAGCGGTCCCACGCGGCCCTGCGGGCTTTGCGGGTGCGGGCGGTCCTGTCAGGTGTGCGCGCCCATGAGTGCAGGGACGCGATCTTGGCGGCGGCAGAGCGACGCTCCGGATCCTTGGCGGCCATCTACGCTGCCTCCCTCTGCTGCTCGGCCTTCTCGTCCTTCACCCGCAGTGCTCCTTCGGCAAGGCGCAGGTGGGTGAGGATCAGGCGGTACACGTGCGGGGAGGGCTGGCGGCTGCCGACAGCGATCTTGCGGAGACCGGAGTAGGAGATGCCGGTCGCCTTGGCGAAGTCGACGAGGCTGTAACCCTTGTCGTCGAGCAGTTCGCGGAACGCGTCCCGGTCGAAGCGGCGCGTACTGCGGCGCCGGGTCGGGCGGGTCGTCTGCGACTGGTGCTGCTTCATGACCCCACTTTACCCCGCATGACCCCACTTAGGACACGCTTATTTGTGTCTCGAAGGACAGGTAACCGTGACTCTCGCGCAAACCATACGGCCGTGAACTGGAAATATGCAGAGATGAGGAGGACCTTCGGACTGCACCGAGCTACAGGATTGGGGTCCAATTGGGCCCGAAGGGGGATCCAAGTGGGGTCATGCCGTGTAGTGTGACGGCATGGCCACCGACACGCAGCCGCCTGAGCGAGTCGCACTGAAGAAGTACATCGACGAGCGCGCCGAGAGGAAGAACCTCCAACTCATCGACATCGCAGAAGCAGCCGACCTCCATCCGGAGACAGTCCGGCGCGTCCGCAAGGGCAGTGCGCCAATCCAGATGTCCACCCGAACGGCACTGGAACACGCCCTGGGATGGGCCCCGGGGTCGATCAACTCCATCCTCGCCGGGGGCCGGCCGATGCCCCTGGAGGAGGAAGCACCACAGGCGTATGTGACCTCCACCCCTCACGGAGGTCTCCAGCTCTGGCTGAGCGTGCGCGGAGCCGACGGGCAACCACAACAGATGATGATCCCCCTCGACCTGGAAACCGTTCCGGGCCTAGACGGACTGGCGTCCGACGAACGCGACAGCCTCACCCACCAGATGCTCGGTGTGATGGTGCACGCGGGCCGGGCGTTCCTGGAGGAACAGGGCCGCCAGCGAGCCGAGCGCAACGCGGAGAGCAACCCTACGGACAAGTAAAGAAGTGGTTAGGCCCAAATGTGGATTTCGTCACACACTGGGCCTACCATGATCATCCCCGCTCGACCTGGCAAAACGCACACGTCAAAGGGGATGTGTAATGCCATCAGAGTTCAGTGGAAACCGCGCGCCGGGCGACTTCCGCCCACAGCGCATCTACCAACCAACCCCCGAAGACCCCACCCTGTCGATCATCATCGACGACGGCCGCCCGCCCGAAGAGGGCTACTGGCTCTACACGACCCCCACCGGATACCTGATCCGGTTCTGGGAGCACGCCACTTGGGAGCGCGTCACCCGTGGCGGCAAGCGAGCCGCCTACGGTGAGCCCTACGACCTCTGCCTGAAGGTGTACGGCCTCTGGTCATGGGACGAGATCCCTGAGGACGGCACCGGATTCTGGGGCCCTGGAGAAGCCGAGGTCGACTACCGGGCCATCCGCTGTCTGGAAACCGCCGGACTCCTCGTCCCTTACGCCACGGCCTGACAGGGGAGGGACGATGTCGAACTTCCCGATGCCAGACCTTCCTGGTCGACGCCTGTACCGGCCGTCTACAGACGGCCCCACCCTGTCGATGTTCTTGGACGACGGCCGCCCGCCCGAAGAGGGCTACTGGCTCTACCCCACGAGCACCGGTTACCTCATCCGGATCTGGGACGGATCGACCTTCGGCCGCCTCATCCGCGGCTACAGGTCCAAGCTGGTTGGGGAACCAGCCGATCTCACCCTGGCCATCTGGGGATACCGCTCATGGGATGAGGTCCCCGAGGACGGCACCGGCTACTGGGGGCACGGGGATGCCCCAGTGGACGACCGAGCGATCCGGACCTTGGAGTGCGCGGGCCTGCTGATCCCCTACCGGTAGTCGAGCAACATGGAACGCCCCCACCCGAGCGGGTGGGGGCGTTCGCTGGCACAGGGTCAGATCCGGTCCCCCACAGCGTGCCGCTGGGATTCCTCCCACGCGAGCTGCTTAGCGGACGCAGAGATGTACAGGCGCAGCGTCTCGGTACGCTCCCAGCCCAGGCGGGCCTGCACGGTGGCAGGCGACAGCCCACTGGCCAGCGACACGGTGGCGGTCGTGCGCCGGAACCGGTGCGGGAAGGCCCGACCCTTGACGTTCGCCTCTTTCGCGCGGCGCCGGATCATGTGCTCCACGCCTGGCACCTGGAGCTGCTCACCGTTGGCGTCCTGGCCCAGCCACAGGTAGGGCGAGTGCGCCAGGTCATGGCGCTCGCGAGCCCGCAGGTACCGGTCCAGGGCCACGGCGGTCTTCGATCCGATGTCGACGAAGTGCGGCTTGCCGCCCTTCAACCGGAACCTGACCAGCGGGATCGGCTCGTCCAGGAAGACGTCGTTCTTGCGCTGGTTGTCCAGGTGCGGGTAGTCGGGGTCGTACAGCATCCCCGTCAACCCGCCGACCCGGACTCCGGTGTCGTCGAACAGCCGGATGATCGCGTGGTCCCTGCGGTCGGCGAAGGATGCCCCGGAGCACACCTTGAGCATCGCCTTGATGTCGCGGTCGGAGAAGGGGGTACGGTCGACCTCCTCCCCGAGGGGGCGGGGCATGGTCGCCATCGGGTCCTCAGTGGAGGGCAGCTCCTTCTCCTCCACCACGATCCACCGCCAGAACGCTCGCATGTTCCGCCAGTGGAATATGGCGTTGTTGCCGCTGGTGCGGTCGGCGATGCCGTCGATCCACATCTGCAGGTCGTCGGTAGTGATGTCGGCCAAGGTGATGGGGCCGCTCGCGCCGGACTCGTCGTCGACCAGCCCGTGCGCGTCGAGGTAGGCGGCGAAGCTCGTCAGGCTGCTGAGGTAGTTGCGCATGGTGATCTCCGAGAACGACTTCCCTCCCCTCGTGCGCGCGGTCCTGAGGTAGCGCCGCCAGGCGGGGACGAGCTTGGCCAGCTCGTTGCGGCGCGGCTTGGTCTTCTTCCTCGTGTTCCTCGTGGCCACGGTTATCGCGTCCTGTACGTGACGGGGAGGGCGGCGGTGTGCCTGCGGATCTGCTCGGCGCACCATCCGTCGATCGGGTCCACGTGGTGGAGGTAGGTCCGCAGCTCGGGGAGGAGGGCGCGGACACGGTCGGCCAGGAGCGTGTCGCGGTCCTGTTCGTCGTCGACGGTGCGCGGGTTGGGGAGGTCGATGGCCTCCAGGACGGCCGCGAGCATGTCGCGGATGCCGTCGTTGGTGGTGGTCCCGGGGTTCGTCGGCTCGACGTCAAGGGTTCGGGCGGGCTGGTGATGCATCGCACTACTCCTGCGGTTCGAGGGTTAGCGACTGGCCCGGATAGTACGAACCAGGAACGCTAACCGATCGGTGGCACTTTGTGCCGACTTTTGTTTCCGCAGGTCAGGACATAGACGGGGGTCACGTTTTCCCGCCAACCACTTTGCACTACAGTTTGTAGTACTACGGCCAGTCGGCATCTGAGAGGCGGGTATGGAAGCTCTTGATCTCGCGAGGTGGCAGTTCGGGGTCACCACGATCTACCACTTCCTGTTCGTACCCCTGACCATCGGCCTGTCGTTCATCGTGGCCGTGCTCCAGACGTTCTGGTACCGGACCGGACGGCACGAGTACCTCCAGGCGGCCCAGTTCTTCGGGAAGCTGTTCCTCATCAACTTCGCCATGGGCGTGGTCACCGGGATCGTGCAGGAGTTCCAGTTCGGCATGAACTGGAGCGAGTACTCCCGCTTCGTCGGGGACGTCTTCGGCGCCCCGCTGGCGATGGAGGCCCTGCTGGCCTTCTTCCTGGAGTCCACCTTCATCGGCCTGTGGATCTTCGGCTGGCACCGGCTGCCGCGCGCCGTCCACCTGCTGTGCATCTGGCTGGTGGCGCTCGGCACCAACCTGTCGGCGTACTTCATCCTGGCGGCCAACGCGTGGATGCGCCGCCCGGTCGGCTACGAGGTCGACCCCGAGACCGGCCGCGCCCGGCTCACCGACATCTGGGCCGTCCTGAGCAACGACCAGGCCTGGTCGACCTACCTGCACACCGTGTCGGCCGCGTTCATCACCGCCGGGCTGTTCGTCGTGTGCGTCAGCTGCTACAAGCTGTGGCGCAACAGCCGGCACAACGACACCGGGGTCGAGGGCGTGGTCCCGCCCAAGGGTGACCGGGCCCTGTTCCGCGGCACGCTCAAGGTCGGCCTGGTCTTCACGCTCCTGGCCGGGATGATCGTGGTCGTCTCCGGAGACCACCAGGCCAAGCTCGCCGCCGAGTACGAGCCGATGAAGCTGGCCGCGGCCGAGGCCCTGTGGGACACCGAGGAGGGCGCCGACTTCTCCGCCTTCGCCGTCGGCGACACCGAGGCCCGGTACAACCCCATCGACGTGACCGTGCCCAACGTGCTCAGCTTCCTGGCCACCGGTGAGTTCGACGGCGAGGTGCACGGCATGAACGACCTCCAGGAGGCCTACGAGGAGGCGTACGGCCCCGGCGACTACACACCCAACGTGTTCGTCGTGTACTGGTCGTTCCGCCTGATGATCGGCCTCGGACTGGCCGGGGTCGCGGTCGCCGCGCTCGGGCTGTTCCTGACCAGGGGCGACCGTTCGCCCGGGGCGTGGTTCTACTTCCTGGGGATGCTCGCGCTGCCCGCCGCGCTGGCGGCGAACATCCTCGGCTGGGTGCTCACGGAGATGGGCCGCCAGCCCTGGACCGTGCACGGTGAACTGCTCACCGCGGCCAGTGTCTCCCCCGGCGTCAGCCTCGCGACGGTCGCCACGAGCCTGGCCGTCTTCACCGCCCTGTACGGCGTCCTCTTCGTGGTCGAGGTCGGCCTGCTGGTCAAGTACGTCAAGGCCGGGCCCTCGCACCTCGTCCCCGCACTGGAGGACGACGAGGACGAGGCCCGCATCCCGCACTTCAGCTACTAGGAGCCGAGGACCATGGAACTGACCGTCGTCTGGTTCGTCGCCATCGCGGTCCTGTGGACCGGATACTTCGTCCTGGAGGGTTTCGACTTCGGGGTGGGCACCCTGCTGCCCCTCATGGGTCGGCGCGACTCCGTCGACCGCCGGGTCGCGATCAACGCGATCGGCCCGGTCTGGGACGCCAACGAGGTGTGGCTGCTCACGGCGGGCGGTGCGATGTTCGCCGCCTTCCCCGCCTGGTACGCGTCGCTGTTCAGCGGGTTCTACCTGCCGCTGCTCACCATCCTGGTCGCACTGATCCTGCGGGGCGTGGCCTTCGAGTACCGGGGCAAGCGGGACAGCGCGAGCTGGCGGGCCTGGTGGGACCGGGCGATCTTCTTCGGGAGCACCGCGCCCGCGTTCCTGTGGGGCCTGGTCTTCGCCAACGTCGTGCGGGGCGTGGCCATGGACTCCGACCACATCGTCACCGCCGGCCTCCTCGACCTGTTCAACCCCTACGGCCTGCTCGGCGGCGTGACCACGCTGTCACTGTTCACCCTGCACGGAGCGGTGTTCCTGACCCTCAAGACCGACGGCCCGGTCCGGGTCCGCGCCCGGCGGGCCGCCCTGGCCGCCTCCTGCGTCGCGGTCCCCGCCGGAGCGGCCTTCCTGGTCTGGACCCAGGCGGCCCACGGCGCGACCTGGACCCTGCCGGTGGTCGCCGTGGCCGTCGCCGCCCTGGCGGGCGGGGTCGCCGCGGCCCGGTCCGGGCGTGAGGGCGTGGCCTTCACCCTGACCGCCGTGACCGTCCTGGCGGCGTCCGCCACGCTGTTCGGGTCGCTGTTCCCGAACGTCCTCCCCTCGACGACCGACCCGGCGTTCCACCTGACCGTGGCCAACGCGTCCTCGGGCGACTACACGCTGACCGTGATGACCTGGGTGGCCGCGGTGTTCCTGCCGCTGGTCCTCCTCTACCAGGGATGGAGTTACTGGGTGTTCCGCAGGAGGGTGACGGGCGCGCAGGTCACCGGTGCGCAGGTCACCGGTGCGCAGACCACCGGGGAGGGGACCGCCGGCGCGACCGGCTCCGCGCCGACCCCGGCCCCGTAGACCACCGCGCGCGGAGCGTCCCGTACGCATCGCCCCGTACGGATCGCCCGGCGTTCCGCGCGCGGCGCACCCGCGGTGAGCGCCCTCCTCCGGAGTTGTCCACAGGCCGGGCGGGAGGGGAGGCGCCGAGCCGTCCGAGTGAGTAGGGTCCCTCGAAGACGGCCGCTCCGGCCGCGCACCGACTCCCGGCAAGGAGACCTGGTTGAAACCGCTCGACCCACGCCTGGTGCGGACCGCCGGCGCGGTCCGCACCCATCTGGCCGTCTCGGTGGCCAGCGGTGTGCTCGTCACCGGACTGATCCTGCTCCAGGCGTGGCTCCTCGCCCACGTGATCACCGGAGCGGCGGGCGGCGCCGGGATGGACACCCTGGGATGGGCGGTCGCCGCGGTCGCGGGGGCCGCCGTGGTCCGGGCACTGCTGTCGTACGCGGCGGAGACCTCCGCGCTGCACAGCGCCGCCCGCACCAAGTCGCAGCTGCGCCGACGCCTGGTCGCGCACGTGACCGGATCGGGGCGGGTGTGGACCGCCGAGCCGGGGGCCGACGGTGAACCGGGCTCCCCCAGGGCGGGTGAACTGGTCACCCTCGCCACCCGGGGCCTGGACGCGCTCGACGACTACTTCGCCCGGTACCTGCCCCAGCTCGTCCTGGCCGCGATCGTCCCGCTGGCGGTTCTGGCCGTGGTGTTCTGGGCCGACTGGATCTCGGGGATCGTCATCCTGGTGACGCTGCCGCTGATCCCGGTCTTCATGGCGTTGATCGGGATGCACACGCAGGCGCGCACCGATCGGCAGTGGCGGCTGCTGAGCCGGCTGGGCGGGCACTTCCTCGACGTCGTGGAGGGCCTGCCGACCCTGGCCGTGTTCCGCCGCGCCAAGGCCCAGGCGGCGATCATCCGACGGGTGGGCGAGGAACACCGGCGGGCCACCATGGGCACCCTGCGGATCGCGTTCCTGTCGGCGTTCGCGCTGGAACTCCTGGCCACCCTGGCGGTGGCGCTGGTGGCGGTGGAGATCGGGCTGCGGCTGCTGGGCGGGCACATGGACTACCAGACCGCCCTGCTCGTGCTGATCCTCGCCCCGGAGGCCTACCTGCCGCTCCGGGAGGTGGGTGCCCGCTTCCACGCGAGCATGGAGGGGGTGGCCGCCGCCGAGCAGGTGTTCACCGAACTCGACCGCGGCACGGCACGACGGGCGTCCGGCACCGGTGCGCGACCGCCCCAGCCGCCACCGACCGGTCGCCCCTCCCCGGCCGCCGCCGGGGACATCCGGTTCGAGGGCGTCGGGGTGCGCTACCCCGGGCGTGACCTGCCCGCGCTGTCGGAGCTGGACCTGGACATCCGCGCCGGAGAGCACGTCCTGCTCACCGGTCCCAGCGGGGCGGGCAAGAGCACCCTGCTGTCGCTGCTGCTGCGGCTGAACGAGCCGGGCGAGGGGCGGATCAGCGTGCGCGCGCCCGGTGGGGGGTGGACACCGCTGGCGGAGGTGCCGGCGCAGGACTGGCGACGGGGGATCGCGTGGGTTCCCCAGCGTCCCTACCTGTTCGACGTGTCGGTGGCCGACAACATCCGGCTCGGTGCCCCCGACGCGTCCATGGAGCAGGTGCGGGAGGCGGCGCGTCGGGCGGAGATCGACTCCTTCGTCTCCGGTCTGCCGGAGGGCTACGACACCCGGCTGGGCGAACGCGGTGCGCGACTGTCGGCGGGACAGCGCCAGCGGATCGCGCTCGCGCGGGCGCTGTGCCGGGACGCGCCGCTCGTCCTGCTGGACGAGCCCACCGCACACCTGGACCCGGAGAACGCGGCGGCGGTGCGCACGGCGGTCGCGCGGCTGTTGGAGGGCCGGACCGCCGTGATCGTCGCCCACGACACCGGGTGGGCCGGCGCCGACCCGGGCACCGCACCGCGTGTGGTGTCCCTGCCGCTGACGGGCCTGGAACGGAGCGTGACGCGATGAGTGCCGACACGAAGGCCGACGCGGAGCGCGGAACGGACCGGCCCGCCGACCGCCGGGACCCGCTGCGCCGGATGATCGCCCTGGCCCGGCCGCGCGGTGCGCGGTTCGCCCTGGGGGTGCTGCTCGGTGCCGCCGCGACCGGGGCCGGGGTCGCCCTGCTGGGTGTGGCCGCGTGGATGCTGGCCACCGCAGCCGACCACCCGCCGATCACGGCGCTGGGCGTGGCCGTGGTGGCCACACGGGCGCTGGGGGTCGGTCGCGGCGTGGCCCGGTACCTGGAGCGGCTGGTCACGCACGACGCGGCCTTCCGCACGTTGGCCGAGGTGCGGGTGCGGGTCTACGCACGGCTCGCGGCCACCGAGCCGTTCGGCCGGTTCCGGTCGGGTGACCTGGTGTCGCGGCTGGTCAACGACACCGAGGCGACGCTGGATCTGCTCGTGCGCGGACTGACACCGCCGTTGGTGTCGGTGGTGACCGGCGGCGCGACGGTGCTCTTCCTGACCACGGTGTACCTACCGGGAGGAGCACTGCTCGCGGCGGGACTGCTGCTGGCCGGACTGGCGGTGCCGCTCGCGGCCGCCGCGCTCGGCCGGGCCCCCGGCCGACGGCAGGCCAGGGCGCGGGGCGAGCTGTCGACCGCGCTGGTGGACACCCTGCACGGCGCACCGGACCTGGTGGCCTACGGGGCGATGGACCGGCAGGTGGACCGGGTGAACGCCGCCGACGAGGAACTCACCCGGATGGCCCGGCGGGACGCGGCGGTCCTCGGCTTCGGGGCGGGGGCGACCGCACTGATCACCGGCCTGACCGTGTGGGCCGCGCTGCTGCTGGGTGTGGCCGCCGTGGAGGGCGGCACACTGGACGCGGTGTCCCTGGCGGTGCTGGTGCTGACGACGATGGCGGCGTTCGAGATCGTGGCCCCGCTGCCCGCGGTGGCCGCCAGGCTGGGGGCGATCCGGGCGAGCGGGGCGCGGCTGTTCGGCGTACTGGACACCCCTGCGGCCGTCGCGCCGCCCACCCGCACCGGACTGGATCCGGAGGGTGATCCGACGGTGCGGGTACGGGACCTGAGGGTGCGGTACGGCCCGGACCAGCCGTGGGCGCTGGACGGGGTGGACCTGGACATCCCGGCCGGGGCGACGGTGGCGGTGATCGGACCGAGCGGCGCCGGGAAGAGCACCCTGGCGTCGGTCCTGCTGCGGTTCCGCGACCCGGACGCGGGCCGGGTGGAGCTCGGGGGCACGGACGTGACCGCCTATCCGGCGGACGAGGTGCGCGCGGTGGTGTCGGGCGTACCGCAGGACCCGCACGTGTTCGCGTCGACGCTGCGGGAGAACCTGCGGCTGGCGCGGCCCGGCGCGCGGGACGACGAGCTGTGGGCCGCGCTGCGCAGGGCCCGGCTCGCGGACGAGGTGTCCGCGATGCCCGAGGGGCTGGACACCCGCGTGGGCACGCACGGTCTGGGGTTGAGCGGGGGCATGGTGCAGCGGCTGGCCCTGGCCCGCGCGCTGCTGGCGGACCCGAGGGTCCTGGTCCTGGACGAGCCGACCGCACACCTGGATCCGGACACGCGGGACGCGGTGGTCGACGACCTCCTGGACGCCGCGGAGGGGTACTCGACCCTGCTCATCACCCACGACCTGACGGGGTTGGAGCGGGTCGACCGGATCTACGTGGTGCGTGAGGGGAGGGTGATCCAGTCCGGGACGTTCACGGAACTGTCCCGGGAGGAGGGGTGGTTCCGGAACGTGACCGACGACGGGGCCTGACGGGGGCGACGTCCTCTTCCGGGGGTTCCGCGGGTATACCCCCGGCAGGCCAAAGACCGGTGCCCCGGTCACCCGCGCGTCTGACACCGGCGGACCCATCCTCTAGGGTTCGTGCGTGGTTAAGTCTCTTCGCGAAATCCTCGGTGGTGCGGGCACTCTCGCACGCGGCTTCGGCATGATGGTGCGCAGTCCGCGCCTGTTCCTCCTGGGCGCCCTGCCCCCGCTGTTCACCTCGCTGGTGTTCCTGGCGCTGTTCGTGACGCTCCTGGTCAACGTCGCCGACCTGGCGGCGTGGGCGACACCGTTCTCGGAGGGATGGGACGCCACCTGGCGGAGCACCCTGCGCGTCGCGGTCTCCGTCGCCATGGCGATCGGCGCCGTCCTGGTCATGGTCGTGACGTTCACGACCGTGACGCTGACACTGGGCGCGCCCATCTACGACAAGATCGGCGAGCTGGTCGAGGAGCGGTTGGGCAACCCTCCCGAGGGCAACGACGAGCCGCTGATGGCGTCCATCGTCCGGGCGATCCGCCAGTCGCTCGGGATCATCCTGGTGTCGCTGGTGGTCACCCTGGTCGTGTTCGGGATCGGTTTCATCCCGCTGGTCGGCCAGATCGTCGGCGCGGTCCTGGCGGCCGTGCTCGGTGGTTGGCTGCTCGCCATCGAACTCCTGGCCGGGGCCTTCGACCGCAGGAGCATGCTCCTGGTCCGGGACCGCCGCCGCTACATGGGCACCCGGCGGCTGCGCGTACTCGGGTACGCCGTTCCCACGTACTTCCTGCTGGCGATCCCGTTCGTGGCGATCGTGGTGTTCCCCGCGGCCACGGCGGGCGGGACGATCCTGGCCCGGGACCTGTTCGAGGCCGGTGAGCGGCGGGGCTGGAACGGCCCTGGCGGGAACCCGGTCGCCGCGCACGGGCCGGGGCTGCCGGGCCCGGGCGGACCGGGGACCCCCGGAGCCCACCCGCACGACGGAGCGCCGCGGTCCCCGTACGGTCAGGGACGCCCCCCGGCCGGACACTGACCGCCGCGGGGCGGGCGGGACCGCCCGTCCCGCGGTCGGTCGGATCCCGCCTCCCGCAACGGGTGCCCGAGGGTCCCGATCCGGTCCGCCCTAGCGCAGGCCGGGCCGCCGGCGCAGCGCGGTGGTGATCATCCGGTCGACGAGCGCGGCGTAGTCGACGCCGGTCGCCCCCCACATCTGCGGAAACGCCGAGGCCGGGGTGAACCCGGGCATGGTGTTCAGTTCGTTGACGAGGATCTCGCCGTCCTCGGTGTAGAAGAAGTCGACCCGCGCCAGACCCTCGCAGCCCATCGCCTCGAACACCTCGGCCGCCATGCCGCGCAGTCGGGCGGTGGCCTCCTCCGGGATCCGCGCCGGGATGGTCAGGCTGCTCGTGGACAGGTACTTGGCCTCGAAGTCGTAGAAGTCGAACCCGTCCGCGACGTGCACCTCGGCGGGAAGGGAGACGTCGGGGGTCCCGCCGTCCTCGGCCTCCAGCACCCCGCACTCGATCTCGCGGCCGACGACCTGGGCCTCCACCAGCACCTTGGGGTCGTGCTCCCGGGCGGCCTCGACGGCGGCGACCACCGCGTCGGCGTCCTTGGCGTCGTCCACCTTGCTGATGCCGACGCTGCTGCCCGCCCGGGCGGGCTTGACGAAGACGGTCCCGCCCAGTGCGGCGACGTCGTCGAGCACCCTCTTGCGCTCGGCCCGCCACTGCCGGTCGGTGACCGCCACGTAGTCACTGGTGGGGATGCCGTTCCCGATGAGCATCGCCTTCATGAACACCTTGTCCATGGCCGCCGCGCTGGAGAACACCCCGGCGCCCGCGTAGCGCACGCCCATCATCTCGAACAGCCCCTGGATGGTGCCGTCCTCGCCGAACGGCCCGTGCAGGAGCGGTAGGACGACGTCCACCCCGGCCAGGCGCTCCACCCCCTGCTCGGGGTCGACGGTCATCAGCTGACCGGCGGCGTCGAACGGCAGGGCCAGGTCGGTTCCGTCCTCGGCGACGGTCGGCAGCGCCTTGGTCCGCGCGTCGATCCGCAGCCGCTCCGGGTCGGCCGGGGCCAGGACCCAGTTGCCGCCCTTGGTGATGCCGACCGGCACGATCTCGTAGCGGTCGTGGTCGACGACGGACAGGACGCTGCCCGCGGTGACGCAGGAGATCTCATGCTCGGAACTACGACCGCCGAAGACGACGGCGACCCGAATCTTGCGCTGCTCGGACGACATGCTGCCTGACCTTATCTCGCCTTTTGGTGGAACTGGAACCGGGGAAACGCCCCGTTCATGTCAGATGTCCGCATCGAGCGCCGCGAGGGCGTCGTCGATGAGGTCCTGGGGATCCTCCAGGCCGATGGAGAACCGCACCGCTCCGGGTGAGATACCCGCGTCCGCGAGTTCGGTCTCGCTCATCTGGCGGTGCGTGGTGGAGGCGACGTGCCCCACCAGTGTGTGCGTCCCGCCCAGCGAGGCGGCCACCGTCCCGAGCTGGAGCCGGTCGGCGAAGGCCATCCCGGCGTCCCAGCCGTCCCGGTGGTGCACGGTCACGACGCCGCCGCCCCTGCCGGCGTCGAACAGTGTGGCCGCCAGCTCCGCCTGGGGGTGCGAGGCCAGGGACGGGTGGTCGACCCGCGCCACCCTCGGGTGGCCCTCCAGCGCGGCGGCGAACGCGGCGGCGGACTCGCACTGCCGCTGGACCCGCAGCGGCAGGGTCTCCAGCCCCCGGTGCAGCAGGTAGGCCTCGTCCGGGGCCAGGCACGCCCCCAGGTCGACCCGGGCCGCGCGGATCCGGTCGACCAGTTCGGGCGCGGCCACCGCCACGCCGCCCGTGGCGTCACTGTGCCCGCCGATGGACTTGGTCGCCGAGTGCACGACGACGTCGGCCCCGTGCTCCAGCGGCCGGCAGACCACGGGAGAGGCGAAGGTGGAGTCCACGACGAGGGCCGCGCCCGACTCCCGCGCGATCCGTGCCAGCGCGGGCAGGTCGGACACCGCCATGGTGGGGTTGGACAGCGTCTCGGTGAACACCACCCGGGTGTCCGGCCGCACCGCCGCCCGCACCGCGTCCAGGTCGGTGATGTCCACGAAGTCCGTCCGCACGCCGAACCGCCGCAGCAACCCGTCGAGCAGGGAGTACGTGTTGCCGTAGATGGACCGCGCGGCGACGACGTGCGCCCCGGCCCCGGTCAGCGCCATGAGCACCGTGCTGATCGCGGCCATGCCCGACGCGAACGCCTGCCCCCGCACCGGCGTACGCAGGCCGGCACCCTCCAGCACGGCGACCCCCTCGGCGAAGGCGTCCACCGTCGGGCTGTCGAGCCGCGCGTAGGAGTAGCCCTCCCTGGTCCCGGCCAGTACGTCGGCGTACTCCCTGGAGGTGCGGAACTCGTAGGTGGTGGCCCGGTGGACGGGCATCCGCATCGGACGCTCCGCCGGGACCGGCGCGTGCGGGAGGTTCTGCGCCAGGGTGTACTCCGTGTCGGGCCCCGGGGCGGGTAGGTGCGGCATACTGCTCTCTCTCAGACCCCGTAACGCTCGGGCTTGGCGCTGCGCGCCATGAACGCGGCCAGCGCCTCGGCGGGGCTCAGGTCGTGGTGCATCATCTTGACGACGGCCTCGGTGATCGGCATGTCGACGCCGTGCCGCCAGCCCAGTTCGAGGATCGACTCCGAGGACTTGACCCCCTCAGCCGTCTGGCTGGTCTCCGCGACGACCTGTTCCAGGGTCTTGCCCGCGCCCAGTTTCTCACCGAATGTTCGGTTGCGCGACAGCGGAGAGGAGCATGTCGCCACAAGGTCACCCAACCCGGCCAGGCCGGACAGGGTGTGCTCGTCGGCGCCGAGGGTCACGGCGAGCCGTGTCGTCTCGGCCAGGCCCCGGGTGATGAGTGAGGCCTTGGTGTTGTCCCCGAAACCCATCCCCTCGGCGACGCCCACGGCGAGCCCGATGACGTTCTTCATCGCGCCGCCGATCTCCACCCCGACCAGGTCGGTGCTGGTGTACGGGCGGAAGTACGGCGCCTTGAACAGCCCTTGGAGCCAGACGGCAGTCTCCTCGTGCGGGCAGGCCACGACGGCGGTGGCGGGCTGGCGCTCGGCGATCTCCCGGGCCAGGTTGGGTCCCGAGACCACGGCGATCCGCTCCTCCGGGTACCCCAGGACCTCGGCGACGATCTGGCTGACCCGCAGCTGCGTGCCCAGCTCCACGCCCTTCATCAGGCTGACGATCACCGCGTCCTCACGCAGGTGCTCCCGCCACTGGACGAGGTTGGCCCGCAGCGTCTGCGAGGGAACCGCGAGCACCACCACGTCCGCGTCGGCGACCGCCTCCGTCACGTCGGTGGTCGCGCGCAGCCGGGGGTTCAGCGTGATCCCGGGGAAGTAGTCCGGGTTCTGCGAGGTCGCGTTGATCGCGTCCACGACCGACGCACGCCGCCCCCACAGCACGACCTCCGCAGCCGGAGCGTCCGGACCCTCCCCCCGTGCCCGGTCCGCCGCGTCCGCGACGATGTTGGCGAACACGGTTCCCCAGGAACCGGCGCCGAGCACGGCGATCCTCACGTTGTCGCTGCCCATCAGCCCCGTCACGCCTCGTTCTTCCCGTTGTCGTCCTCGGCCGCGGCGGCCCCGTCCGCCGGTCCCCCGGCGACCGCCCCGCCGTCGTTCTCGGCCCGGGCCTGAACCCGCGCCTGCTTCATGTCGTAGGGCACCGCCGGCGGCTCCTCGCCCCGGATCTTGGCCTGGAGCCCGGTGATGTCGCGCATGATCGCCTCGGTGGCCTCGTTCAGGATCGTGGCGGTCAGCGGCTTGCCCCGGAAACGGTCCAGGTCCACCGGCGGTCCGGCACGGAACTCCACGCGCTTGGGCGGGAACAGGCTGAGCTTCTTCTCCCCCTGGTACGGGAGGAGGTTCTGCTCGCCCCAGTGCGCCACCGGTACCACGGGCACCCCCGTGGTCAGCGCCAGACGGGCCACCCCGGTCTTGGCGGTCATCGGCCACAGCCCGGGGTCACGCGTGCAGGTGCCCTCCGGGTAGAAGATCACCGAGGCGCCGTCCCGCGTGAGCGCCAGCTCGGCCTCGTGCAGGGCCTTGACGGCGTCCGTGCTGCCGCGCTTGATGGGGATCTGGCCCGTGCTCCTGGCCACCGACCGCACCACCGGAATCCGCATGACCGCGTCCTTCATGGTGAAGGTCGGCCAGCGACGCACCCCCACGTACATGAAGTGCGCGACCGTCAACGGGTCGACCGTGGACAGGTGGTTGGCTGCGATGATCACCCCGCCCTTGGCGGGAACGTGCTCCGTCCCCGACCAGACGGGCTTGGTCACCAGCCTGAGGAGGGGGCGCACGATGCACGCCACGACCACCTTCACCCACCGTGATTCTCGTTGCTTGGCCACGGGACTCCTCACTCCATCGCTCCCGGTCCGTCCGGACCCCGAAGCACAACCGGTTCAGTCTAGGGCGATCCGGTACCCGCTCCTCCAGCCCGGAGACGCACGTCACCGGGCAGGTCACCGGCACGGGATCCGCCCGGGCCCCGCGCCGCGCCCGTCCCCGAGCGCCTACCCTCGTGTCACTGCCCTTGCCGTACCGACCCCGGGGGGACCGTGACCGGCTTCGGAGAGCGAGACGGGGCCGCGCGCGCCGGGGTGCGCTGGTCCCTGATCGTCCCAGTCAAGCACCTCGACCGAGCCAAGTCGCGACTGGCCCGTGCCGCCGGACCGCTCCGGGGCGACCTCGCGCTGGCCGTGGCCTGCGACACCGTGGCCGCCGCGCTCGCCTGCCCCGAGGTCGGCTCGGTCTTCGCGGTCACCGACGACGAGCGGGCCCGTGACGAGCTCGCCGCCCTGGGCGCGGTCGTGGTCGGCGGTGAGCCGGGAACCGGTCTCAACCCCGCGCTGCGGCACGGGGCCGCCGTCGCACGGCGGCGCCTGCCGGGGTCCGGGGTGTGCGCCCTGTCCGCGGACCTGCCCGCGCTGCGTCCCGACGAACTCGGCCGGGTCCTGGGGGCGGCGGCCGGTCAGCGCCGGTCCTTCCTGCCGGACGCGCCCGGGGTGGGCACGACCGTGCTCGCCTCGGCCCCCGGTGCCCCGTTCCTGCCCGCCTTCGAGGGGGCCTCCCGCGCCCGGCACCTGGCGTCGGGCGCCCGGGAGCTGGTGGTCGCGGACGTCGACTCGGTCCGGCGGGACGTGGACACCCCGGAGGACCTGCGCGCGGCGGTCCGTCTGGGGGTGGGGGCGCGTACCCGGGACCTGCTGGGGCGGATGCGCGACCACGCCGCCGCGGCCGCCTCCCCCCGACAGGAGGGGATCGCCCCGGCGGCCGGCACCGCCCCGAACAGCGCTCCGCCCGGGCCCCTTGTCGGGAACCCGGGCGGAGCGGCTGAACCTTCGCCGTGCGGCGGCGGATCTAGGCCCCCTTGTTGACCCGTTCCTTGAAGTCAGCGCCAGCGCGGAACTTCGGGACCTTGGTCGCGGGGACGTTGATGGTGGCCCCGGTGGCGGGGTTGCGCGCGGTGCGGGCCGCACGCTCGGACTTCTCGAACACGCCGAAGCCCGTGATGGCGACCTTGTCGCCCTTCGCGACGGTCTCCTGAATCGTGTCGAGCACAGCGTTGACCGCTTCGGTCGCGGTCTTCTTGTCTCCGAGCCGATCGGAGATCGCGTCGATCAGGTCACGCTTGTTCATAAGGTTCCTCCGGTTCCCCCTTGCTCGCACGAAATTAGGGGAAGTTCGGCCCGTTACACAAATACAAACGCCTGTGGGGAAGGCGTGTCGGCCCCTCCCCCACCTGCGCGCCAGCTACGGAAGGCAGTGGAACCGAGTCGCAGTACGCCGTCCCACGAGTCCCTTTTGCGCCCTTGTGTGAGCCTCAAATGCCTACGTATAACCGGATTCCGGGCACGTCACATGACGCGATTGAGGACGCAAACCCCGCAAGCGGCCGGTCACACCAAGTAAAGGTAAAATATTTCGGGGCCGGCGGGTGTGCTGCGTCACACACCCCCTCCGACCCCGTCGCTGAGCACGATCCGGCGCCTACAGCGTCACGGGCAGCCAGGGTCGCCGCGTGTTCTCGAACTCCCCGATCCCCTCCGTGTGACGCAGCGTCAGGGCGATGTCGTCCAGCCCCTCCATCAGCCGCCACCGGGTGTAGTCGTCCAGCTCGAAGGACTCCCGGACGCCCGGGGCGCGGACCTCGCGGTCGACCAGGTCGACGGTCACCTCGGTGGTCGGGTCGGCCTCGACCGCGTCCCACAGCCGCTCGATGACCTCCTGGGGCAGCAGGATGGTCAGCAGCCCGCCCTTGAGCGAGTTGCCCCGGAAGATGTCCGCGAAGCGCGACGACAGCACCGCGCGGAAGCCGTAGTCCTTCAGGGCCCACACGGCGTGCTCACGCGAGGAACCGGTGCCGAAGTCCGGGCCGGCCACCAGCACGGACGCACCGGAGTGCTCGGGGCGGTTCAGGACGAAGTCCGGGTCGCTCCCACGCCACTCGGCGAACAGGCCGTCCTCGAAGCCGGTGCGGCTCACGCGCTTGAGGTAGACGGCGGGGATGATCTGGTCGGTGTCGACGTTGCTGGCGCGCAGCGGGACGGCCCGACCGGTGTGGACGTCGATCTTCTCCATGGCAGCTCTCTCCTAGCTGGTCGGGGCCCTACAGGGACACCAGGTCGGCGGGCGAGGACAGCGTTCCGCGCACCGCCGTGGCGGCGGCCACCTGGGGGGACACCAGGTGCGTGCGGCCGCCGCGCCCCTGACGGCCCTCGAAGTTGCGGTTGGACGTGGAGGCGCTGCGCTCACCCGGCTTGAGCTGGTCCGGGTTCATGCCCAGGCACATCGAGCACCCGGCCTCGCGCCACTCGGCACCGGCCTCCTCGAAGATCCGGCCGAGACCCTCCTCGTTGGCCTGCTCCTTGACCCGCATCGAGCCCGGGACGACCAGCATGCGGACGCCGTCGGCGACCCTGCGGCCCCGGATGATCTCGGCGGCGGTCCGCAGGTCCTCGATCCGGCCGTTGGTGCACGAACCCAGGAAGACCGTGTCCACGCTCACCTCGCGCATCGGCGTGCCGGGGGCCAGGTCCATGTAGGCCAGGGCCTTCTCGGCGGCGGCCCGCGCGCTGGAGTCCTCGAAGGAGGTGGGGTCGGGCACGGAGGCGTCCAGCGGAACGCCCTGGCCGGGGTTGGTGCCCCAGGTGACGAAGGGGCTCAGCTCGTCGGCGTCCAGGACCACCTCGGCGTCGAAGACGGCGCCCTCGTCGGTGCGCAGGCTCTTCCAGTGCTCGACGGCCGCGTCGAAGTCCTCGCCCCGGGGGGCGTGGGCCCGGCCGCGGATGTAGTCGAACGTGGTCTGGTCGGGGGCGATCATCCCGGCGCGGGCGCCCGCCTCGATGGACATGTTGCACACCGTCATGCGGGCCTCCATCGACAGCGACTCGATGGCCTCGCCGCGGTACTCGATGACGTAGCCCTGGCCGCCTCCGGTGCCGATCTTGGCGATGACCGCGAGGATGATGTCCTTGGCCGACACGCCCGGCCCGAGCGTGCCGTTGACCGTGACGGCCATGGTCCTGAACGGGGCCAGGGGCAGCGTCTGGGTGGCCAGTACGTGCTCGACCTGGCTGGTGCCGATGCCGAAGGCCAGCGCGCCGAACGCCCCGTGGGTACTGGTGTGGCTGTCACCGCACACGATGGTCATGCCGGGCTGGGTCAGGCCCAACTGGGGGCCGACGACGTGCACCACGCCCTGCTCGATGTCGCCCATGGGGTGCAGGCGCACCCCGAAGTCCGAGCAGTTCTTCCGCAGGGTCTCGACCTGCTTGCGGGAGACGGGGTCGGCGATCGGGGCGAGCAGGTTCTGGGTGGGGACGTTGTGGTCCTCGGTCGCGATCGTGAGGTCGGGGCGCCGCACGGAACGACCGGCCAGGCGCAGCCCCTCGAAGGCCTGCGGACTGGTCACCTCGTGCACCAGGTGGAGGTCGATGTAGAGCAGGTCCGGCTCGCCGTCGGCACGTCGGACGACGTGCTCCTCCCAGACCTTCTCGGCCATCGTGCGTGCCATGGGCGATCGCCTCTCTCGTTCTTCGTCTCGGGCCCGTGTCGTGGTGGACCCAGCGCGGACGTGCGGGCTGACTTGCATTCCATATTTCGAGACGGCAATATCAAGTCATGGACAACTCTAGCTCATCCAGCGGCGTCGGTGTGCTGGACAAGACGATGTCGGTCCTCGACGCGTTGGAGTCGGGCCCGGCGTCCCTCGCCCAACTGGTACAGATCACCGGCCTGGCCCGGCCCACCGCGCACCGCCTGGCCGTCGCCCTGGAGCGGCACCGCATGGTGTCCCGGGACAGCCAGGGGCGGTTCGTGCTGGGCCCGCGACTGGGCGAGCTCTCCATCGCCACCGGCGAGGACCGGCTCCTGGCCGTGGCCGCGCCCGTGCTCGTCCAGCTGCGCGACCTGACCGGGGAGAGCGCCCAGCTCTACCGCCGTCAGGGCGACCTGCGGGTCTGCGTGGCCGCCTCCGAGCGCACCAGCGGCCTGCGCGACACCGTGCCCGTCGGCAGCGAACTCCCGATGAACGCCGGATCGGCCGCCCAGGTGCTGCTCGCCTGGGAGGACCCCGACCGCATCCGCCGCTCCCTGGTGGGCGCCCGCTTCACGGCGGCCAGCCTGGCCCAGGTGCGCCGCCGCCGCTGGGCCCAGAGCGTGGCCGAGCGCGAGCAGGGCGTCGCCTCGGTGTCCGCCCCCGTCTCGGGGCCGGGCGGACGCGTGATCGCCGCCGTCTCGGTCTCCGGCCCGATAGAGCGCCTGACCCGCTCACCCGGCCGGATGCACTCCCAGGCCGTCCTGTCGGCCGCCGAGAAGATCAGCGAGTCGCTGCACACCTACGAGGGCCGCTAGGGCGTACCTCTTTGGTCCTCCGCTTCGCTTCGGACCGTGTTCGGGCGCCCCGAAGGCAGGGATTCTTCATCCTCGCCTTCGCCTGCCGCTCGTTCCTCGCTCGCGGCTCGGCTCGTCTTGCAGAACCCTGCCGACGCCCGAACGGCAACCCCCTGGGGTGACCGTCCCAAGAAACGAAACCCGACCCACCACCCACAACCGACGCCCACCGCCCCGTAGTCCCCGCGACACCGGCCACCACCGCCCCCGCCCCCGCCCCCGCCCGCAACACACCAGCCGACGACCGCGCCCGCCCGCCCCGGCGGGCGCGGTCGTTTCCGTGCCCGTGGGGACACCCCGACCGTGGACACTTATTGACACAATGTCTAACATGACAGCATGTCTCACACGAGAGTGACCGGGGACACACCCCCTCAGGCCGAGCTCGACGCCTTCCGCGAGCTCCAACAACTCGCCTACCGGGCCGCGCGCGACGTGGCGGCGACCCTCGAACCCGGCGTCACCGAACGCGAGGCGGCCCGCCGTATCCGCGAACACCTCGAAGGGCACGGGGTCCAGGACTGGTTCCACACCCCCTTCGCCTGGTTCGGGGACCGCACCGCCTTCCGGGGTTTCAGGGTCCCCCTCCAGTTCTTCCCGTCCCGGCGCAGACTGGAGGAGGGGATGCCGTTCATCCTCGACTGCGCCCCCGTCCGCGACGGGTACGTCGCCGACATCGGCTACTCCGGCTACCTCGGCGAGAACCCCCTGCACGACCGCCTCATGGACGACCTGCGCGCCCACCGCGACCTGATCGTCGAGCGGGTCCGCGCGGGCGACACCCTCCAGGACGTCTACCGCGCCGTCGACGCCCTCATCCGCGACCAGGGCTACGACAACCGCCACCAGGTCTATCCCGGCCGCGTCATCGCCCACCAGGTCGGGAGGGTGCGTTCGAGGCTGCCCCGGGCGATCGTCGCGGGCTTCGGGGTCCGCTCCCTGCAGACCCTGGTCGGCGACCTCGTCGTCGAGCGGATGCACCACCGCTCGCCCCTGTGGGCGGACGGCGACATCTCCGCCCACCCCGCCACCCCCGGCATGTGGGCGGTCGAACCCCACATCGGCTTCCGCGACATCGGCGTGAAGTTCGAGGAGATCCTCGTCGTCACCGAGGACGACGCCTACTGGCTCGACGACGACCTGCCCCACGTGCGCCGCTGGGACCGAAGACGCCCGGCCTCCACCGCGCGGGGGACCGCCGCACGGCGGGGCGGGACACCCACGGACGACGCCTCCGGCGCGGCATCACCCGAACCGTCGGCCTCCACCGTCCCGACCGCTACCGAGGTGACCCGATGAACTCACCGTTGCGCCCCCACGGCCACGTGACCGCCTCCGACGGCCAGCGCCTGGCCGTCCACACCGCCGGGGACCCCGCGCGCCCCACGCTCCTCCTCGTCCACGGCTACCCCGACAACTCCTCGGTCTGGGACGCCCTGGCCGCGGACCTGGCCGCCGACCACCACGTCGTCGCCTACGACGTGCGCGGCGCCGGGCGCTCCACCGCCCCCGACGACCGCTCCGGTTACCGGCTGGACCAGCTCGCCGAGGACGTGGTCACCGTCGCCGACGCGGTCAGCCCGGACACGCCCGTCCACCTCGTCGGACACGACTGGGGCGCCATCCAGTCCTGGCACGCGGTCACCGAACCCGCCCACGCGCACCGCTTCGCCTCCTACACGGCGGTCTCCGGGCCCAACCTCGACCACGCGGGCCACTGGTTGCGCCGCCGCCCCGACGGCCTGCGCCACGCGCTGCGCCAGTCCGTGCGCTCGGGTTACATCGGCTTCTTCCACCTGCCCGGGATCCCCGAGGCCGCCTGGCTGACCGGGGTCGGCGGCCTCGCCCTGACCGCGCTCGAACGGATCGGCGGCGGACCGCACACCCCCGCCCGGCGCGCCACCCGCGACTACCTCAACGGACTCGCGCTCTACCGGGCCAACATGATCCCCCGCCTCACCCGCCCCGGCGAGCGCCGCACCGACGTCCCCGTCCAGGTCCTGGCGCCCACCCGGGACGCGTTCATGGTCGACCAGATCCAGTCCAACGCCGCCCGCTGGGTCGAGGACCTGCGGTTCCACCGCTTCCAGGGCGGCCACTGGAGCCTGCGCTCACGCCCGGGGGCCGTCGCCGCGCGCGTGCGCTCCCTCGTCACCGAGATCGGCTCGGGATCCCCCCGGCCGCGCCGCGTCCGCACCGCCCAGCAGGCCCGCCGCCACGGCGGGGCCTTCAGCGGCCAGGTCGCCGTGGTCACCGGAGCGGGCAGCGGTATCGGCCGCTCCCTGTGCTTCGAACTCGCCGAGCGCGGGGCCCGGATCGTCGCCGTCGACGTCAACGGGCCCGCCGCCGAGCGCACCGCCGAGCTGTCCGCCATGCTCACCCCCGGTGCCGGCGCCCGGCGCGCGGACGTCACCGACGCCGCCGCCATGGCCAGGCTCGCCGCGTGGGTCCGCGACGAGTACGGCGTCCCCGACCTCGTGGTCAACAACGCGGGGATCGGCGTGGCCGGGCCGTTCCTGGACACCACCCGCCAGGACTGGGAACGGGTCGTGGACATCAACCTGTGGGGCGTGATCCACGGTTGCCGCGCCTTCGCCCCGATGATGGTCGAGGCCGGGGGCGGCGGCCGCATCGTCAACACCGCCTCGGCCGCCTCCTACCTGCCCTCGCGGGTCTACGGCGCCTACGCCACCACCAAGGCCGCCGTCCTGATGCTCAGCCGGAGCCTGCGCGGTGAGCTCGCCGACAGCGGTGTCACCGTCACCGCGGTCTGCCCCGGCCTGATCAACACCGGGATCATCTCCAATGCCCGGCTGTCGGGGATGGGCGAGCGCTCCGCCGCCAAGGAGCGGCTCAACCGGCTCTACCGGCTGCGCGGATACACCCCCGACAAGGCGGCCCGCCGCATCGCCGACGCCCTCGACCGCGACCCGGAGATCGTCCCCGTCACCGGCGAGGCCCACGCGGGTCTGCTGCTGTCCCGCCTCAGCCCCGGCACGCTGCGCGCCGTCGCCCGCCTCTCCCCGCCGGTCTGACCCGGTCCTCCCCCATCTCCCAGCACCGCACTGGAGGCACCCATGACCACCGAACCCGTGGCCGCCGGAGCCGTCGAGCCCGCCGCCGACCCCGAACTCCGTCAGGACGAACCCGACCGCCTGGTCCTGCACGCACGCGACGTCCAGTTCGACTGGAGCCGCCTGGACCTGCACTGGATCCCCGGCGAACCGTTCGCCACCCACGTCATCAACGTGCTGCACCTGTTGCTGCCCGAGGGTGAGCGGTGGTTCGTCGAGGTCTTCAAGCAGGCCGTCCCGTACGTCACCGACGACCTTCTGCGGGAGCAGGTCCTCGGATTCATCGGCCAGGAGGCCGTGCACGCCGAGGCGCACGCGGGCGTGCTCGACCACATGGACGCCCACGGACTGGACCCGACACCGTACGTGGAGCAGATCGCCTGGCTCTTCCGGATCGTGCTCGGCGACCGGGACCTCACCGGGCGGCGGGCCGAGTCCTGGCTGCGCACCCGCCTGGCGATCATCGCCGGGATCGAGCACTACACCGCCGTCCTCGGCCAGTGGGTGCTCGACGCGAAGGAGCTCGACCGGGCGGGCGCCGACGAGACCATGCTCGACCTGCTGCGATGGCACGGAGCGGAGGAGGTCGAGCACCGCGCGGTCGCCTTCGACCTGTACATGCACGTGGACGGGGGCTACCGCCGCCGCGCCCTGGCCATGGGGATCTCCGCGACCGTGCTCGCCGCCCTGTGGGTGCGCGGCGTGACGTTCCTCGTCCGCAACGACCCCTACCTGCGGGGCCGGATCGACGGCCGCGTGCCGCGTACCTCCTGGGCCCTGCGCGACGGCAGGCGCGGCCTGATCCCGCACATGGGCCGCCTGGTCCGCGCCGTACCCGAGTACCTGCGCCGGAAGTACCACCCCTCCCAGCACGGCTCCACGAGCCAGGCCGTCGCCTACCTGGCCGTCTCCCCCGCCGCCCGCGCGGCCGAGGCCGCCGGACAGGAGGCGTCCCGGTGACCGGCGCCGACCGCGAGGGCCGCGGCACCCCGAGGGTCAAGCACAGCGCGGAGTACTACGCGCGGCCCCGGCCCCCGACGAGCCTGTTCCGCGGCGGGGGCCCGGACCGCTTCATCCGGCGGATCGCACGGCTGGCCGCCGCGGTGGAGCCGATCACCGCGGCACTGCCGCCGGGGCACCCCGCCCCGCCCCCCGCCGGGGACCTGCCGGTCAGGGTCGCGCGGGTGGAGCGCCCGGCAGCGGACGTGGCCGTGCTCACCCTGGTCCACGAGAGGCCGGGCACACCGCTGCCCGCGTGGCAGCCCGGACACCACGTGGACGTGGTCCTGGGCGGCGGCGTCGTGCGCCAGTACTCGCTCAACGGCGACCCCCGCGACCGCTCCCGCTACCGGATCGCCGTACGGCGGATCCCGGACGGCACCGGGTCGGGCCTGGTGCACGCGCTGGAGGAGGGCGACACGCTGGGGCTGCGCGGGCCGCGCAACGCCTTCCCCTTCGCCCGCGCCGACCGGTACCTGTTCGTCGCGGGCGGGATCGGCGTCACCCCGATCCTGCCGATGGTGCGCGAGGCGCACCGTTCGGGGACCCCGTTCCGGATGGTGTACACCGGCCGGTCGCGGGAGAGCATGCCGTTCACCGGTGAACTCCCCGGCGGCGCGGACGTGTTCGTCCGCCCCGACGACGAGTACGGCGTGCCCGACGCCGCGCAGATCCTGGCGGGCCTGACCCCGGAGACCGCGGTGTACGTGTGCGGCCCGGCACCGCTGATCAGCGCCGTGCGCGCCCGCGTCCCGTCCACAACGGCGTTCTTCTGCGAACGGTTCGCGCCCGCGCCGATCGTCGACGGGGAGCCGTTCGAGCTGCGGCTCGGCCGCGACGGGCCGGTGGTGTCCGTCCCGGCCGACGCGACGGCGCTGGACGTGGTCCGCGGGGTGCGGCCCGAGACGCCCTACTCCTGCCGTCAGGGGTTCTGCGGCACCTGCCGGGTGCCCCTGCTGGAGGGAGTTCCCGACCACCGGGACCGTCCCACCGGCGGCTCACCGCGGGGCGGGGAGTTCGCGCTGTGCGTGTCCCGGGCCCGGGAGGGCGAGAGGTTGGTCCTCGACGTCTGAGATCCCCGGCCGCGGGCGTCCGGGTCCACGGCCGGGCGGGTAGGTTCGGGGAAAGGCGTACGACGTTCTCAGGAGGTCACGACGACCGTGGTGTCCCACAGGACCGACCGTCACCAGGCGCGGGTGACCCCACGGTCGGAGGCTCCGGCGGCCGCGCCGGGGACCAGGCGGCGGCCCCGCCGCATGGCGCCACAGGAACGCCGGGAGGACCTGATCCGGACGGCGCTGCACGTGTTCGCGCGGCGCCCGCCCGGTGAGGTCACCCCGGAGGAGATCGCGGAGGAGGCGGACGTGTCCAGGGCACTGGTCTACCGCTACTTCCCCAACATGGCGGAGCTGCGCCGGGAGGCGCTGGCCAAGGCGATGGACGAACTGATCGCGCGGCTGGTCCCCCCGCACGGCATGCCGCCGCTGGAACAGGTGCGGTTCGGCCTGCGCGCGTTCATCGCCTTCGCCGACTCCTACGCGCCGGCGTACGCGGCGCTGCTCAACGGCGGGTCGATGGTCGCCACCGAGGAGACCGAGGCCGAGATCGACCGTGTGCGCGAGGCGACGGTGCTGTTGGTCCTGGAGCGGGTGGGGGTCCCGGCCCCCTCCACCGGGCTGGTGATGGCGCTGCGGTGCTGGAACTCGGTGGTGGAGACCGCGGTGATGCGCTGGCTCCGGGAGCGGGGGATGACCGCCGACGCCCTGGCCGACTGGCTGCTCGACCAGCTCGTCGCGATGATGGCCGCGTCGGGCGGGCCGGAGGAGGAGTTGGCGAGGATGGCCGCCCTGGTCGACACCCGGGGGGCCTGAGGGCACCGGGCCGGGCGGGGTCGGCGGCGGTCCCGGCACACGACGAAGGCCCCGCTCGCGTGGAGCGGGGCCTTCATTGACGTGTACCCCCGAGCGGATTCGAACCGCCGTTACCGCCTTGAGAGGGCGGCGTCCTAGGCCACTAGACGACGGGGGCCAGGACGATCCGAGTGCGACCGTGAAGACCACGATACCCGCTCGAACCGGACATCAGCGACAAGCGCCGACCAGAAAGAAAGCCCCCACGGTGTGGGAGCCTCTCCCTGTGGTACCCCCGAGCGGATTCGAACCGCCGTTACCGCCTTGAGAGGGCGGCGTCCTAGGCCACTAGACGACGGGGGCGCACGTTGGGTCGAAGACCCGTGCGGCTCACGGCGGACCGTGAGACCGGAGCTGGGCTACCAGGACTCGAACCTAGACTAACTGAACCAGAATCAGTCGTGCTGCCGATTACACCATAGCCCAGTGCTTTCAGTGGGACCTGGTCGCTTTCGCTTCCCTGTCCCCCTCGGCGACGTCGTTAACTCTAGCGGACATTCAGAGTGCTCGCGAACAGAAATCGGGGTGGCCGGCCTGTGGGCCCGGCCACCCCGACCGCTCACGCCTGCGCGGTGTCCTTCTCCTGGGCCCGGAGCCGCTCCAGCGCGGCGCCGATCCGGGCCAGGACGCGGTCACGGCCGAGCACCTCCAGGGACTCGAACAGCGGCAGGCCGACCGTGCGCCCGGTCACCGCGACACGCACGGGCGCCTGTGCCTTGCCGAGCTTGAGCCCGAGCGCGGCGCCGGTCTCCTCCGTGGCGGTCTTCAACGCGTCGGCGGTCCACTCCTGGCCCGGGTCGGCCAAACGTGCCTGGGCGGCCTCCAGCATCTCCCTGCCCACGCCCGGCTTCATCGCCTTGTTCCAGCTCTTCTCGTCCTCGACGGGCTCCCCGAGGAAGAGGAAGTCCACGTTGGGCACGATCTCGCTGAGCACGGCCACACGGCTCTGCGCGAGCGGGGCGACCGCCCGGAACACGGCGGGGTCGTAGTCGGCGGGGTCCCAGGGCGCGGCGTCACCGGACAGCCAGGGCTGGCAGCGGTGGATGAAGTCGTCCAGCTCCAGTGCGCGGATGTACTCGCCGTTGAAGGCGCGCAGCTTCTTCTCGTCGAAGAAGGCGCTGGAGCTGTTGACGTCCGCCACCCTGAACAGCGGCTGCATCTGCGACCAGGGCATGATCTCGCGGTCGTCGCCCGGAGCCCAGCCCAGCAGCATGAGGTAGTTGACCATCGCCTCGGCCAGGTAGCCCTCCTCCTGGTAGGACTCCAGGGCGACCTTGTCGCGGCGCTTGGACAGCTTCTTGCGCTGCTCGTTGACGATCACGGGCAGGTGCGCCCACACCGGCGGGGTCAGGCCCAGCGCCTCCCACAGCAGCTGCTGCTTGGGGGTGTTGGACAGGTGCTCCTCACCGCGGATGACGTGGGTGATGCCCATCTCCACGTCGTCGACCACGTTGGCCAGGACGAAGAGCGGGGAACCGTCGGCGCGGGCGATCACGAAGTCCTCGATGGCCGCGTGGTCGAACTCCACCCGGCCGCGGATCCGGTCCTCGACCACCGTCGGTCCGCCGTCGGGGACGCGGAACCGCAGGGCGCGTCCCGGGCCGGGCTGCAGCCCCCGGTCGCGGCAGAAGCCGTCGTAGCCCAGGTTGGGGTTGTCGCGGCGCTCCTGCACCTGATCGCGGGTGCAGTCGCAGTAGTAGGCGCGACCGTCCGCGTGCAGGCGCTGGGCGGTCTCCCGGTGCTGCTCGGCGTAGGCCGACTGGAAGTAGGGTCCCTCGAAGTGCGGGTCGGCGTCGCTGATCCCCAGCCAGGCCAGCGCGCGGATGATGCCGTCGGTCCACTCCGGGCGGTTGCGGGCCGCGTCGGTGTCCTCGACGCGAAGGACCATGCGCCCCTCGGGGACCTGCTGTGCCAGGGCCCAGTTGAAGAGCGCGGAGCGGGCGCCGCCCACGTGGAACATGCCCGTGGGGGACGGGGCGAATCGGGTGCGAATAGGAGTCTCAGTCACGGCCACCAGCGTATCGGGGGTGGACGTGCGCTCCCGGAACATCGCTGGTGGGGGTAGCGCGCCCGAGGGAGCGGGCCGGGGCCGAAGGGGGCGACCGGCCCGGGGTCAGGTGGTGGCGGACAGCGGCCGGGGATAGAGGGGCCCCATGCCGAACCGGGCCGAGAGGGCGTCGGCGAAGGCCGCGGCGATCTTCAGTTCGCCGCCGGCGTTGGGGTGGGTGCCGTCGTAGGCGTCCGCCGCGGGATCCCAGCCGTCCGTTCCGGCCACGTTCACGCTGACCACGGGGGAGGCGGCCGTGGACAGGTCCGCGGCCACCTCGCGGACGGTCTCGTTGTAGGCGTACACGCGCAGCGCGAAGCCCTCGTCGGTCTGGGCGAGGGCGATGGGGAGCACCTCGGCGACCACCACGCGCAGGTTCGGGTTGCCCCTCCGGGCGGCCTCCACGTAGTCGCGCAGGCGCCGCTCCATGTCCCCGGTCTCCACCGGCCACAGCAGGTCGTTGACGCCGATCATGACGCACAGCACGTCCGGCTGGTGGACGCGGACCTCCTCCTGGATGGAGCCGGCCGCGTCGAGCAGGGTCCGCCCCCACAGGGCGTTGTGGTCCTGGTCGAAGCCGGGGTCGCGGTACTCGACGGTGGCGGGGTCGCCGTCCTCCCCGGGCCACGCGGCCGCGGACGGGTCGGTCCGCTCCTGCGGGGCACCCGTCCCCCCGTCCTCGTCGGTCGGCACCGGGAACATCATGTCCCGGGTCGCGGGGTCGGTGTAGGGGCCGACGAAGTCCAGGTCGTCGACGTGCGGGGCGAGGTGGTTCCACAGGTGGTAGCGCCAGGTCCAGTCACCGTTGGCGCCCTGGGTCATCGAGTCGCCCGCGATCATGACGCGGCTGGGGTCGCGCACGGGTGCCTCCTGCTCGGGTTCGCGGTCGACGGATCCGAACCGGGCGAGGGCCCAGAGCCCCCCGCCCAGCGCGACGAGCACGAGGGCCAGCGCTCCGGCGATGAGGAGCGGGACTGGGCGTCGGCGCACGGCCACGGGGGTCCTCCCGTTTCCCGGGGGTCGGCAGTAGGCAGAGCGTACCGCCGGCCCCGGTTCCGCCGGGGCCCCGGGGCTCCCGGTGTGGAACCGCGGCCCACCCGGAGGTCACCCCGGGTGGGCCCCCGGACACACGGGGTCGGATCCGGGGCGCGGGGTCAGTCGCGGGCGACCACGCGGTTGCGGATGGTCCCGAGCCGCTCGACGGTCACGGCGACCTCCTGGCCGACCCGCACCGGCCCCACGCCCGCCGGTGTGCCCGTGAGGACGACGTCGCCGGGCAGCAGGGTCATGAAGGAGGTGACGTACTCGATGACGGCTGGGATGTCGTGGATGAACCGCGACGTGTGCCCGTCCTGGCGGACCTCGCCGTCGACCGTGGTGGTCAGGGCCAGGTTCTGGGCCTCCTCCACGGACAGCCCCGTGGTGATCCAGGGGCCGAGGGGGCAGAAGGAGTCGAACCCCTTCGCCCGCGTCCACTGCTTGTCGCGCTTTTGGAGGTCCCGGGCGGTGACGTCGTTGGCCACGGTGTACCCGAAGATGACGTCCTTGGCGCGTTCACGGGGCACCTCGCGGCACGGCCGGGAGATGACGAGGGCGAGTTCTCCCTCGAAGTGGACCTCCTCGGACACCGCCGGATGGAAGATCGGGTCCCCCGGACCGGTCACGGCCGTGGAGGGCTTGAGGAAGACCACGGGCTCGTCGGTGGACCCGCCGGTCACCTCGCGCATCTCCTCGACGTGGTCGGCGTAGTTCTTGCCGACGCACACCACCTTGGTGGGCAGGACGGGCGACAGGAGGCGGACGTCGGAGAGCTTGGCGCGCTCGCCGGTCGGCGTGATGTCACCGAGCAGGGGGTGCCCGTTGAGCCGGGCGACGAAGTCCTCGCCGCTGTCGGTGTCCGTCTCCACCAGACCGAACCCGACCTCGTCACCGGACGCGAAACGCGCGATACGCACCTGATGCCTCCCAGCACCCCCGTCGAATCAACTTCCGTTGAAGGGTAACCGCGCGCGGCGCCGCGAGCACACGCGACCAGGCCGGTGAACCGACATCCCGCCACACACAGGGTTTTCCGGGTCACACGTTGGCACGGTTTTGGGTCCGACTCTGGCATGCTGGAACGGACGTCCGTTGTCGAGAGGTTGCTGCCCGTGCCCACGTCCGCTCCGCGCAGGCGATCCCGCGCCCGGCACCGTCGGCGCCGCCGGTACCCGATGGGTCTGGCGCTCGGCCTGTGCCTGGTCTCCGGCGCCTCCGTCGTGCTCATGGTCGCCGTGCCCGAACCCTCGACCGACATCGGCGACCCCGCCGAGACCGGTGCGTCCACGCTCCTGGAGGAGGTGACGGCCGACGGGACCGGCTCCGAACGCCGCTCGGCGCCCGAGGGCTCCGTCAACTCCACCACCCTCGCCCCGGCCCAGGACCCCGCACCGGACGGGAGCGCGCCGGAGGAGGACGAGGACGACCTTCCGGTCCTGCTCCGGTCCGTGGAGGAGGAGGTCGACACCGCCGACGGCGAGATGCGTACCGTGGAGGGTGAGAGCGAGGTCATGGGCGAGGGCCCGCTGCTGACCTTCGCCGTCGAGGTGGAGGAGGGGCTGCCCGGCGACGACGGGGACTTCGCGGCGGCCGTGGAGGAGATCCTCGGCGACCCCCGGAGCTGGGGCGACGACGGCGAGCGGTCGGTCCAGCGGGTGGACGGGGACGACGCCGACGTCCGCGTGACCCTGGCCGCCCCGGACAGCGTCGACCGGTTGTGCGCCCCGCTGCGCACCAACGGGTTCGTCTCGTGCGCCAACGGCAACCGCGCCATCATCAACCAGAACCGCTGGGTGTCGGGCGTGGAGCACTTCGACGGCGACCTGGAGACCTACCGGATCTACCTGATCAACCACGAGGTGGGCCACACCCTCGGCCACGGCCACGTGTTCTGCCCGGGCGAGGGTGAGCCCGCGCCGGTGATGCAGCAGCAGACCCTGGACCTCCAGGGCTGCGAGCGCAACGGATGGGTGTACCCGGACAACGGGTGAGCGCGTGGTCCTCGGGTCCGCGCGCCGCCCCGGCCCGTGTTCGGGCGCGCGGGGAGCCAGGGGTCGCGCACGCCCGGCCACGCCTTCGCGGTCGCTCCGGGTCTCAGCTCTGCGGGTATCCCTGCCGGAGCAGGCCGTAGGTGACGGCCTGTTCGAGCGCCACCCACGACGCGTCGACGACGTTCGGTCCCACACCGACCGTGGTCCACTCCCCCGTGCCGTCGCCGAAGGTGATGAGGATCCGCGTGATGGCGTTGGTGCCGGAGCTGCCCTCCAGGATGCGGACCTTGTAGTCGGTCAGCTCCAACCCGGCCAGAGCCGTGTACACGCCCTCCAGCGCGCTGCGCAGCGCGCGGTCCAGCGCGTTGACGGGGCCGTTGCCCTCGGCCGTGGCGATGACGCGCTCGCCCTTGACCGCGAGCTTCACCGTGGCCTCGGTGAGGCTCTCGTACCGGTCGTCCAGGGGACTCGCGCCGGTGGTGGGACGCCGCTCGGTGATGACCCGCCAGGACTCGGTGTCGAAGTAACGCACCGGATCGCCGAGTTCCTCCCGGAGGAGCAGCTCCAGTGAGGCGTCGGCCGCCTCGAAGCTGTACCCGGACAGCTCCAGGCCCTTGACCCGGTCCACGACGCGCCCCGAGAGCTCCCGGTCACCGCCCAGGTCCAGCCCCAGTTCCTGGGCCTTGAGCTCGATCGAGGCGCGACCGGCCATGTCGGACACGAGCATGCGCATGCGGTTGCCGACGAGCGCGGGGTCGGTGTGCTGGTACAGGTCGGGGTCGACCTTGATCGCGGAGGCGTGCAGTCCCGCCTTGTGCGCGAACGCCGACACCCCGACGTAGGGCTGGTGGGTGTCCGGGGTGAGGTTGACGATCTCCGCGATGGCGGTCGCCACCCGGGTCATCTCGGCCAGGCAGCCCTCGGGCAGGACGTCGCGCTGCTGCTTGAGGGTGAGTGCGCCGACCACGGAGAACAGGTTGGCGTTGCCGACCCGCTCGCCGTAGCCGTTGGCCGTGCACTGGACGTGCGTGGCACCGGCCTCGACCGCGGCGAGGGTGTTGGCGACGGCGCAGCCGGTGTCGTCCTGGGCGTGGATGCCCAGGCGCGCCCCGGTGGCCTCGCGCACCTCGGCGACCGTGAGGGTGACGTCCTCCGGCAGCATGCCGCCGTTGGTGTCGCACAGCACGACCACGTCCGCCCCGGCCTCGACCGCCGTCGCGACGACGCGGAGCGCGTACTCCGGGTCGTGGCGGTAGCCGTCGAAGAAGTGCTCGCAGTCCACGAACACCCGCTGACCGTGTTCGCGCAGGTGGGAAACGGTGTCGGCGATCATCGCGAGGTTCTCGGACAGGGTGGTGCGCAGGGCCCGTTCGACGTGCCGGCCGTCACTCTTGGCGACAAGGGTGACGACCGGTGCGCCGCTGTCGCGCAGGGCGGCCACCTGTGGGTCGTCGGCGGCCCTCACACCGGCCCGGCGGGTCGCGCCGAACGCGGTGAGTTGCGCGTGCTTCAGCGTGAGCTCTCGTGAAGCCCGCTGGAAGAACTCGGTGTCCTTGGGGTTGGCCCCCGGCCACCCGCCCTCGATGAACGCCACCCCGAAGTCGTCGAGCAGCTGCGCGATGGCCAGCTTGTCGGAGACCCGCAGATTGATCCCCTCGCGCTGGGCACCGTCGCGCAGCGTGGTGTCGAAGACGTGGAAACCGTCATCCCTCATGGGTGGTACTCCCGAAGGTGGACGCCGGGGCACCGGCCCGGCCAACAAAAAAGACCCCTCGTGGACACGAGAGGTCAGCGCGCTGGCAGGGTCCGTGTGGACTGTCCCGGCGTGGATGGGCAGTCGGTCAGCCAGCGCGCCTCACGATAATGAGAACCTGAGACGGCATGAGGCCAGTGTGCCACACGAGTCCGGAGTCTTCGGTGTTCACGGGCCGATTGTCTCACCTTTCGAGACAGGGATTTCTCTTTCCGGACGTTCCGCCCCGGTGCGGCGACGGACGACGGCGACCTCCGTTCCCGGGGCGACGGCGAAGGCCCCGACCGTCGCACGGCCGGGGCCTCGGCTCCGTCTCGGGGCACGCGCCCCCGAACGCTAGAAGCGGGTGATCCACCCGTACTTGTCGGCGCGCTGCCCGGTCTGGAGCCCCACGAGCTCCTCGCGCAGGCGCATCGTGACGGGGCCCGGGGTCCCGTCGCCGATCCGGAACTCGCCGTCGTCGCTCTTGACGAAGCCCACGGGGGTGATCACGGCGGCGGTGCCGCAGGCGAAGACCTCGGAGATCTCACCGGACTCGGCGGCCTCGCGCCACTCATCGGTGGACAGCGGCTTCTCCTCGGCCTCGTAGCCGAGGTCGGGCGCCATCCGCAGCAGCGACTCACGGGTGATGCCCGGCAGGAGGGTGCCGGTGAGCGGCGGCGTGCGCAGGCGGGCGTTCTCGCCGGTACCGAACACGAACCACAGGTTCATGCCCCCCATCTCCTCGACCCACCGGTGCTCCCGGGCGTCGAGCCAGACCACCTGGTCGCACCCCTTCTCGACCGCCTGGGCCTGGGCGAGGAAGCTGGCCGCGTAGTTGCCCGCGAACTTGGCGGCACCGGTCCCGCCCGGGGCGGCCCGCGTGTAGTCCTTGGACAGCCAGACGGTCACCGGCTTGACGCCGCCGGAGAAGTAGGAGCCGACCGGCGACGCGATCAGGAGGTAGACGTAGCTGCGGGAGGGGTGGTTCACCCCCAGGCCGACGTCCGTGGCGATCATGAACGGCCGCAGGTACAGGCTGAAGTCGGGCTTGCTCGGGACCCAGTCGCCGTCGTGCTCGAGGAGGAGCTCGATCGACCGGAGGAAGAGGTCCTCGGGGAGTTCCGGCATCGCCATGCGGGCGGCGCTCCTGTTGAACCGCGCCGCGTTGGCCTCCGGGCGGAAGGAGGCGAGGGAACCGTCCGGGTGGCGGTAGGCCTTGAGGCCCTCGAAGATCTCCTGCGCGTAGTGCAGTGCGGCTGTCGCCGGGTCCAGGCTCAGCGGACCGTACGGCTCGAGTTTGGCGTCGTGCCACCCCTTGCCCTCGGTGTAACGGATGGTCACCATGTGGTCGGTGAACACCTGGCCGAACCCGGGACTCTCCAGCAGTTCCTCTCGTTCCCGCGGGGTCTTCCGCTGGTCGGAGAGCTGGATGTCGAACGTCAACCCGCTTGTGGTGGTGTTGTTGTTCATGTCGTGGTTGGTCCTCTCGGGTGCAACAGGTCGGCAGCATCGCCGACCTGGGATCTAGTCTGGCGGAAGAGCGCACCCGGTGCCAGACCGGAGGGTGGACGTGCGACGGGCGCGCTCGGTGGTACCGGGCGCGCCCGTCGGCGTGTGTCGGTGGTGTGGCCGTCAGCCGCGCCCGTGGGGAGGGCAGGGCCGACGGTGTGGCGTCAGCCCTGCTCGCCTACTCGCGCGGCGAGGTCGTCACCGATCTGGGAGGTGGAGCGCGCCGCGCCGCCCTGGGCGCGGGTCTTGAGGTCCGCGGCGACCGCGTCCTCGACCCTGCGGGCGGCCTCGGGCACGCCGAGGTGGTCCAGCATGGTGGCGACCGACAGCACCGTGGCGGTGGGGTCGGCCTTGCCCTGGCCCGCGATGTCGGGCGCGGAGCCGTGCACCGGCTCGAACATGCTGGGGAAGGTGTTGTCCGGGTTGACGTTGCCGCTGGCGGCGAGCCCGATGCCGCCGGTGACGGCGGCGCCGATGTCGGTGATGATGTCGCCGAACAGGTTGTCGGTGACCACCACGTCGAAGCGCGCGGGCTGGTTGACGAAGAACATGGCGGCGGCGTCGACGTGGCAGTAGTCGACGGTGACCTGCGGATACTCGGCACCGACCGCGCGCACGACCCGCTGCCAGAGGTCACCGGCGAAGGTCAGGACGTTGTCCTTGTGGACCAGGGTGAGCTTCCTGCGCGGACGGGCGGCGGCCCTGTCGAAGGCGTAGCGGACCACGCGCTCGACCCCGAAGCGGGTGTTGACGCTGTCCTGGGTGGCGATCTCGTGCGGGGTGCCCTTGCGCAGCACACCGCCGGCGCCCGCGTAGGGGCCCTCGGTGCCCTCGCGCACGACCAGCATGTCGATGTCCTCGGGGGACACGCCCGCCAGGGGGCTGTCGACACCGGGGAAGAGGCGCACGGGGCGCAGGTTGACGTAGTGGTCGAAGTCGAAGCGCAGACGCAGCAGCAGACCGCGCTCCAGGACACCGCTGGGGACGCTGGGGTCACCGACGGCGCCCAGGAGGATCGCCTCGTGCTCGCGGAGCTCGGCCTCGACGGAGTCGGGCAGGGTCTCGCCGGTCCGGTGCCAGAGCTTGGCGCCCAGCTCGTACTCGGTGGCCTCGAGGGCGAGGCCGTGCTGGGGGGCGACGGCCTCCAGGACCTTGAGCCCCTCACCGACCACCTCGGGTCCGATCCCGTCACCCGGGATGACGGCCAGTTTCACCGTGCGCGCTGCCATACGGACTGCCTCTAACTCGAACGCGACCCAACCACGCGTGTCTCACATGGCGAGATCAGAATGAACAGTGGATGAGACAAGCCTAGGGCATGTCCAGCGGGCCCCCGCCGTCCCTGCGGTCCAGGGCGCCCTGGAGGGCGCGGTGGACCTCGTCCTCGGAGTCGGGCGTGGACGGGTACTCGACCATGTCGTACATGTGATCCTCCGGATGCGACGCGTGACGGCCGCCGGGAACGGCGGAGTCGGCTGCGGATGCGTGCGCTGGAGCCACCCGGAACGGGGCGCGACGGCCGGGAGTTCCGGGCGCGGAGCGCCTCGGACGTGGGCGGCGATGGCCACGGAAGAAGGAGCGGTTCGCCCCGGCGGGATCGACTGCCGGATGTCGCCGACGCGGGCCCGGTTCGGGCGGGCGGGGCGATGGGCGGCGGCGCCGGGCGGTCGGGCCCGGTCCGCTGACTCCTAGGACGACAGAATATCGGATGTCCAAGTATTTGACCAGGACATCCCACGATGTGAGACGATCGCGTGTCGCTGCTGGTGAGAGGGGGTGTGGTCCGAAAGAAGCGAGGAGTGAGGGGCCGCGGCGGGCACCGCGGCCGGGAAACGGAAGGGGCCGTACCACCGCGCGGTGGTACGGCCCCGAACACCAGGGGGGTCGCGAGGAGCCCGCTCCGCGACCCTCCCGTGCCCGGTGCACACCGGGCACGGGAGGGTTCACGCCGGCGGACGGCCCTGCCCCGGAGGGGTCCCTCAGTCCTCCAGGTCGACCTGACGGGTGATGTCCGCCTGGATCTCCGAGGAGATCGAGGCCAGGACCTCGTCGGGCACCGCGGAGTCCACGGTCAGGGCGATGAGCGCCTTGCCGCCCTCCTGGTCCCGGATGACCTGCATACCCGCGATGTTGACCTGGGAGTCGCCCAGCAGCGCACCGACCTTGCCCACGATGCCCGGGCGGTCCTCGTAGGAGAGGAACACCATGTGGTCGCTGAGGCTGATCTCCATGCCGTAGTTGTTGATCTCCACCAGCTTCTCCACCTGGCGGGGACCGGTCAGGGTGCCCGACACCGACACCCGCTGGCCGTCGGCCAGGACGCCGCGCACGGAGATGAGGTTGCGCCAGTCGCTGTGGTCGTCACTGGTCACGAGGTTGACCTCGACGCCGCGCTCCTTGGCCAACAGCGGGGCGTTGACGAAGGTCACCGTGTCCTCGACCACGTCGGCGAACACGCCCTTGAGCGCGGCCAGCTCCAGCACCTTCACGTCGTGGGCGGCGATCTCCCCGCGCACCTCGACGTCGATCCGGCTGGCGATCGTGCCCGCCAGGGAGGTGAACACCCGGCCCAGCTTCTCCGTGAGCGGCAGGCCCGGCTTGATCTCCTCGGCCACCCCGGTGCCCTGCACGTTCACCGCGTCCGGCACGAACTCGCCCGACAGCGCGAGCTTCACCGAACGGGCCACCTGCGTGCCCGCCTTCTCCTGCGCCTCGGCGGTGCTGGCGCCCAGGTGGGGGGCCACGACGACGTTCTCGAACTCGAACAGCGGGCTGTCCGTGCACGGCTCCTTGGCGAAGACGTCGATACCGGCGCCGGCCACCCGGCCGTCCTTGAGCGCCCGGTACAGGGCGTCCTCGTCCAGGATCCCGCCGCGCGCGGCGTTGATGACCCGCACGCTCGGCTTGACCTTGCTCAGCGCCTCGTCACCGATCAGGCCCAGCGTGTCCTTGTTCTTGGGCAGGTGGATGGTGATGAAGTCGCTGCGCTCCAGCAGGTCGTCCAGCGTGGTCATCTCCACGCCGATCTGCGCGGCCCGCGCGGGCTGCACGAACGGGTCGTAGGCGATGACCTTCGTGCCGAAGGCCGACAGCCGCTGCGCGACCAGGGCGCCGATCCGGCCCAGGCCGACCACGCCGACGACCTTCTCGTACAGCTCCACGCCGGTGTACTTCGAGCGCTTCCACTCGCCGTTGACGAGCGCGTTGTGCGCCGGGGCGGTGTTGCGGGCGCTGGCCAGGAGCAGGTTGATCGCCTGCTCGGCCGCGCTGATGATGTTGGAGGTCGGGGCGTTGACCACCAGGACGCCCGCCTTGGTGGCGGCGTCCACGTCCACGTTGTCCAGACCGACACCGGCGCGGGCCACCACCTGGAGGCGGGAGGCCGCGGCCAGGGCCTCGGCGTCGATCTGCGTCGCGCTGCGCACGATCACGGCGTCCACGTCGGCGAGGGCGGGGAGCAGCTGGGAGCGGTCGGCCCCGTCGACGTGGCGCACCTCGAAGTCCTCTTCGAGCAGCGCGATTCCGGCGGGCGAGAGTTTTTCCGCGACGAGTACGGCGGGTTTGGGCACAGCGATTCCTTTTCGGGTGGTGCTACCCGAACGGGTGGAGGGATCAGCCCGCATCGGGTGTGACGGCCGGTCTAAAGTCTACTGCCGAGGTAGGGAAGCCCGCTGGCCGGTCGGGGAACACGGGCCGCGTTGCCGCACCGGCCGGGTGTCCCCACCCCCGCGTACGCGACCGGGGCGGGTGTGCACCCGCCCCGGAGGCGTCGGATCCGTCAGGCCTTGAGCCAGCTCATGAGCGGACGCAGCTGGGCGCCCACCTTCTCGATCGGCTCGTTCTGCTCGGCCTCGCGACGCTTGGTGAAGGTCGGCTGACCCGCGTCGAACTCGTCCATGAGCTCCTTGGCGTAGCTGCCGTCCTGGATCTCGCGCAGGATCTTGCGCATCTCCTCGCGGGTCTGCTCGGTGATCACACGCGGGCCGCGGGTGTAGCCGCCGTACTCCGCGTTGTCGGACACCGACCAGTTCATCTTGGAGATGCCGCCCTCGTACATGAGGTCAACGATCAGCTTGAGCTCGTGCAGGCACTCGAAGTAGGCGATCTCCGGCTGGTAGCCCGCCTCGACCAGCGTGGCGAAACCGGCCTTGACCAGCTCCTCCGTACCGCCGCACAGGACGGCCTGCTCACCGAACAGGTCGGTCTCGGTCTCCTCGGTGAACGTCGTCTTGATGACGCCCGCCTTGGTGCCGCCGATGCCCTTGGCCCAGGACAGCGCCAGGTCCCAGGCCTGACCGCTGGCGTCCTTCTCGACCGCGACCAGGCAGGGCACGCCGCGCCCGGCCTCGTACTGGCGGCGGACCAGGTGGCCCGGGCCCTTGGGGGCGACCATGGCCACGTCGACGCCCTCGGGCGGGGTGATGAGGCCGTAGCGGATGCTGAAGCCGTGACCGAAGAAGAGCGCGTTGCCCGCCTCCAGGTTGGGCGCGATCTCGTCGGCGTACAGGTCCCGGTGGATGTGGTCGGGAACCAGGATCATGACGACGTCGGCCTCGCGGGCGGCCTCGGCGGGGGTGAGGACGCGCAGGCCCTCCTCCTCCGCCTTGGCGCGGCTCTTGGAGCCCTCGGCCAGACCGATCCGCACGTCGACGCCCGAGTCCCGCAGCGACAGCGCGTGCGCGTGGCCCTGGCTGCCGTAACCGATCACGGCGACCTTCTTGCTCTGGATGAGCTCCAGGTCAGCGGCGTCGTCGTAGTACATCTGTGCTGCCACTTGGGGTTACTCCTTGATTCTTACGTTCGTGTCTCGGGCCCGGCGCGCGGGCCCGGATGCCCGTACGGGCTCAGGCGCTGCGGTCGACCGCGCGGAGGGAACGGTCGGTGATCGACCGGGGCCCGCGGCCCAGGGCGACCAGACCGGACTTGACGAGTTCCCTGATGCCGAACGGCTCCAGGTTCCTGACCAGGGCATCGAGCTTCTCGGGATCACCGGTGGCCTCGATGACGACGACGTCCGGGCTGACGTCCACGACGTGGGCGCGGAACAGCTCGGCCGTCTGAAGCACATGGGTGCGGCTGGACGCGTCGGCCTTGACCTTGACGAGCAGGAGCTCGCGCTGGACCGACGCGGTGGTGTCCATCTCCACGATCTTGACGACGTTGACCAGCTTGTTGAGCTGTTTGGTCACCTGCTCCAAGGGGTGGAGGTCGCAGTTGACCACGATCGTCATCCGGGACAGGCCCGCGTACTCGGTGGTGCTGACGCTGAGCGAGTCGATGTTGAACCCGCGGCGGGAGAAGAGGGAGGAGGCACGTGCGAGGATACCCGGGGTGTCCTCCACCAGAACGGAAAGCGTGTGACTGCTCATGGTGGTTGGGGCCTCTCCTAGTCCTCGTGTTCCCAGTTCGGCGCCATGTCGCGCGCGTACTGGATGTTGTCGTTGCTGACACCGGGGCCGACCATCGGCCAGACCATGGCGTCGTGGTTCACGGTGAAGTCCACGACGACCGGGACGTCGTTGATCGACATGGCCTTCTCGATGGTGGCGTCGATGTCCTCGGGGCGCTCGCAACGCAGGCCGACACAACCGTACGCCTCCGCGAGGCGGACGAAGTCGGGAATCCGCACCTTCTCGTCCTTGGGCGCGGTCTGCAGGTTGGTGTTGGAGTAGCGCCCCTCGTAGAACAGGGTCTGCCACTGGCGGACCATGCCCAGGTTGCCGTTGTTGACGACGGCGACCTTGATCGGGATGCCCTCGATCGCGCAGGTGGCGAGCTCCTGGTTGGTCATCTGGAAGCAGCCGTCGCCGTCGACCGACCACACCACGCGGTCCGGGTCGCCGACCTTGGCGCCGAGCGCGGCCGGGACGGAGAAGCCCATGGTGCCGAGGCCGCCGGAGTTGACGAAGGCGCCGGGGCGCTCGTAGTCGATGAACTGGGCGGCCCACATCTGGTGCTGGCCGACCCCGGCGACGTAGGTGGCCTCCGGACCGGCGACCTTGCCCAGCCGCTGGATGACGGCCTGCGGGGACAGACTGCCGTCCGTGGCCTCCTCGAAGCCCTTGGGGTAGGTGGTGCGCAGTCGGTTGAGCTGGTGCCACCAGGCGGCGTAGTCGCCCTCGCGGCCCTTCTCCTGGTCGGCGCGCACGGCGACCACCAGGTCGGCGAGCACCTCGCGGCAGTCCCCGACGATGGGCACGTCCGCGTGGCGGTTCTTGGAGATCTCCGCGGGGTCGATGTCGGCGTGGACGATCCTGGCGTCCGGCGCGAAGCTGTCCAGGCGACCGGTGACGCGGTCGTCGAAGCGGGCGCCCAGGGCGACGATGAGGTCCGCCTTCTGGAGGGCGCCGACCGCGGCGACGTCGCCGTGCATGCCGGGCATGCCCACGAACAGGGGGTGGCTGTCGGGGAAGACGCCCCGGGCCATCAGGGTGGTCACCACCGGAACGCCGGTGAGCTCGGCCAGGACGCGCAGCTCGGCCGAGGCCCCGGCGCGCAGGACGCCGCCGCCCACGTACAGGACGGGGCGCTTGGCCTCGCTGATCATCCGGGCGGCCTCGCGGACCTGCTTGCCGTGCGGCTTGGTGACCGGACGGTAGCCGGGCAGGTCGAGGCGCTCGGGCCAGACGAAGTCCGCCGACGCCTGCAGGGCGTCCTTGGCGATGTCGACCAGGACCGGGCCGGGTCGGCCGGTGGAGGCGATGTGGAAGGCCTCAGCGACCGTGCGCGGGATGTCGCGGACGTCGCTGACCAGGAAGTTGTGCTTGGTGATCGGCATCGTGATGCCGCAGATGTCGGCTTCCTGGAAGGCGTCGGTACCGATCATCGGGGAGGCCACCTGGCCGGTGATCGCGACCATGGGAACCGAGTCCATGTGCGCGTCGGCCAGGGGGGTCACGAGGTTGGTCGCTCCGGGGCCGCTGGTCGCCATGCACACTCCGGGCCGACCCGTGGCGTAGGCGTATCCCTCCGCCGCGTGGCCCGCTCCCTGCTCGTGGCGCATCAGGATGTGGCGCACCTTGGCCGAGTCGTAGAGGGGGTCGTAGGCGGGGAGGATGGCGCCACCGGGAATCCCGAAGACAGTGTCAACGCCGGCGTGCTCCAGTGACCTGATCAGCGATTGGGCGCCGGTCATCTGCTCGGTCATCTCAAGATCCTTCAGCGAGGGTCCAGAGCAATACAGCGGCTCTGGCTTGGTGGGTCTGACTCAACGCCTGGTGTGGCAATAAAAAAACCCCCACCGCCCGGTGGCGGTCGAGGGGTGGCGCGCAGCAGAGGTAACTCAGTGGGCTGCGCGCCGACCAAGTACGAGAATCAGGGAGTTGTTCTGCACGGTCACAACAGTGGCCGAAGGAGTGGCCACACGTCAACAAGATCGACATATTGTCTCACCATGCGAGACGCCCATGTCAGCATCCGACCATGCATGGCGACACGCTGCGGCGTTGAACAGGGCAAACCCGGCGAAGCACCCATGTGGATGTAACACAGAACACGCTGGAGCCCACGCCCGGGGATCCGTCCGGACCGTGGACGGGACCACCCGGAGGCCGGAGGAGCAGGCCCTGGGCGGACTCCGCCCCCGCGGCACGACGCCCCCGGAGCCCGGGCTCGGTCGCGGCGGCCGACCGGCCCGGTCCCGCACCCGGCGCCGACAGCGCCGCGCCCACCCCGGCTCCGGCCGGGTTCCGCGGGACGGGGCGGGCCGCCGAGCGAGGAACGAGCGGCAGGCGCGGCCGAGGATGCACCGTCCCCGTCCCCCGGGCGGCCGGACACGGTCCGAAGCCAAGCGCAGGACCCGGAAAGCACAGCCTAGAGGCTGGCGCCCGCCTCACCGCCGACGAGCGCCTCGACACCGCTCGCGGGCATCGGGCGGGCCACCAGGAAGCCCTGGCCGTGGTCGCAGCCCATCCCCCGCAGCTGTTCGAGCTGCTCGGGGCGCTCGATGCCCTCGGCCACCACCTGGACGCCCAGGTCGCGCCCGAGCTGGATGATCGTGTGGGTGAGCAGCGTGACCGTGTCGTCGCGGCCCAGGTCCGCGGTGAACGACGGGTCGATCTTGATCGCGTCCACACTCAGCTCGCGCAGGTGTGCCAGGGAGGCGTAGCCCATGCCGTAGTCGTCGATGGCCAGGCGTACGCCCAGCGCGCGCAGCTCACCGAGGCGCTCGACGGCCTCGGCGCTGTCACCCAGCAGGACGTCCTCGTCCACCTCCAGGGTGAGCACCTCCGCGGGCAGGCCCGTCTCGGCGAGGACCTCCTCGACGGTCCGCACGAAGCGCGGCGACAGCACCTGCTTGGCGGACAGGTTCACCGACAGACCGATCTCCCAGTCCGAGATCCGCCACACGGCGACCTTCGCGCAGGCCTCCCGCAGGATCCACTCCCCCAGGGGGACGATCATCCCCGACTCCTCGGCCGCCCCCAGGAAGGTGTCCGGACCGGCCACCTCGCCGTCGCGGTCCCAGCGCACGAGCGCCTCGACCGCCGTCACCTGGGAGGAGCCCAGGTCCACGATCGGCTGGTACTCCAGGAAGAACTCACCGCGCGCGAGCGCCTCGCGCAACCGGATCTGGAGCTCCAGGCGGGAGACGACCGTGTCGTGCATGTGCGCCGCGTACACCTCCACGTGGCCGGTGCCGCGCTCCTTGGCGCGGGTCATCGCCACGTCGGCGTTGCGCAGCAGCTCCCCGCTGTCGATCGTGGGCTCGGCGAAGGCCACGCCGATGCTCGCCGTCAGGACGATGTCCCGGTCGGCGACCTGGAACGGTTCGGACGCGATCGCCCGGCCCAGGCGCTCGGCCAGGTCCACCACCTGCTGGGCGCGCGGCATCTCCTCGATCAGGACCGCGAACTCGTCCCCTCCCCAGCGCGCGAGCGTCGCGGAGGACTCCAGCTCGCGGCGGAGTCTGCGGGCCGCCTGTCCCAACAGGTGGTCGCCGCGCACGTGCCCGGCGGAGTCGTTGACGGCCGTGAAGCCGTCCAGGTCCAGGAAGATCACCGCGACGTCCCCGGCGGGCTCGTCGCTGATCGCCCGGTGCGCGAGCACGTCGCTGGCCCGCTCCTCCAGGTAGGCGCGGTTGGGCAGTCCGGTGACGCCGTCGTGGAAGGTCAGGTGCTCCACCTCGTCCTGGAGCGCCACCTGCGCGCTGATGTCCCGGGTGGTCACCAGGAGCCGCGCCGGCTCGCCGGGCTGCTCGTACAGCGAGACCGTCGACTCGGTGTGCCGCCACGTCCCGTCCGCGGCGCGCACGCGCAGCCGCAGGTGGACCCCCCGGCCACCGTGACCGGTGAACAGGTCGGTGACGGCCTGGGTACGTGACAGGTCCTCGGGGTGGATGAGCGCGGTGACCGGTGCGGCGAGCACGTCGTCGAGCCGGTAGCCGAACGCCTCCGCCGTGCCCGGGCTGGCGTGGTGGACGGCGCCGTCGCGGTCCACGATGAGGATGACGTCGCCGCTGTTGCGCGCCAGCTCGTGGAAGTGCCCCTCACGGTTGCGCACCATGCGTGCCAGCGTGGAGTTCTCCTCCAGCATGCCGACGACGCGGACGAGCAGCACGACCACGGCGGTTCCCGCTGCCAGCGGGAGTACCGCGGCGACCCCGGGCAGCCCGAGCGCGGCCACGGTGAGGACCACGGTGGCCACGAGCAGGGCGCCGATGGCCGCGAGTTCGGGGGCGAAACGGTACAGTCCCCGGCCGGTGATGCGGCGCGGGGTCGCGGCCTGGCGGTGCTCGACCAGCCACGGCAGCGCGCCCAGGGCGGCGAAGCCCAGGAGCTTGACCGGGTACTCGATCCCCCCGGCCACGGGCGGGCCGGTCAGCCGGGTGATCGCGCCGATCAGGTCCGCTCCGGCGATGAGGATCAGCGAGCCGATCGCCCAGAGCACCGCCCGCCGCGTGCTGTGCGGCGACATGAACACCAGGGGCACCAGCAGGCACAGCACGACGATGTCGGCGACCGGGTAGACCAGGGCGAAGCCGAGGAAACCGGCGCCCTCCCCCAGCTCGCGGTAGAGCGGCGCGAAGATCAGCAGCCACACGACGGAGAACACGGCGGCCGCACACACGTAGCTGTCGGTGATATGCCTCAGGGCGGTCCGGAGCCCTCCGGGCCACGGCGCGAACCGGGTGAATCCGACTACGAAGAGTGGCAACGCGGTGAGAGCGAAAAGATCACCCAACGTGAGCGAGAACACCGAACCCGAGCTGAGCAGACCCGTGATCCCGTGCGTGAGGCCGCCCAGGCACCAGGCGAACGCGGCGAAGGCGAGGTTGCGGAGCGCGGCCGCGCCGTCGGCGCCGTCCGCGTGCGCGCCCCGGTCGGCGCCGGTGGCCGCCCAGCGGCGCGAGGCGAACAGCAGGGACACCCCGGCCGCACCCGCCGCGAGCGTCGTCGGCCACTCCCCCAGGGCCGCGGCCAGGGTCCCGCCCGGCGTGGGTACGAGCGTCAGCGAGACGTGGAACAGGAACAGCGCCCCCACCCCGACCAACCACAGCTGACGTGCCCTGTCGCCCATCACCGGCCTCCCCGGGTGCGGGACACGGAGTGTGCGGCGTCTGGCCACCGTCGGGCTCTCTCCTCGGCCATGGGGCACCACCCTCGTGTCGATCGACTCCGGGCGCGGCACGGCACCCGAACACCTCGGCCCGCCGTCCACGCCCCACGGGCGCGCGGCGGACCGGCGTCCGACAGCCCCGAAGGGCACGCACACCCCCGTGTTCGGACACCCTACGCAACCAAGGTCACACAGCGATTGAGGACCGACAGAGAGTTGACGTCAGAGCAATGACACTCCGTAACCGTCAGGCGTGCGCCCGGCTTCCCCGGCGCACGCCCGCTCCGGGTCACTTCGCGCCGAGCTTCTCCAGGATGAGCTCGCGGGCGCGGCCCGCGTCGGCCTGGCCCCGTGTCGCCTTCATGACGGCGCCGACGAGGGCGCCGGCCGCGGCCACCTTGCCGCCGCGCACCTTCTCGGCGACGTCGGGGTTGGCGGCGATCGCCTCGTCGACGGCCGAGCCGAGCGCGCCGTCGTCGCTGACCACCCTGAGGCCGCGGGCCTCCACGACGTCGTCGGGTTCGCCCTCGCCGGCCAGGACGCCCTCGACGACCTGACGGGCCAGCTTGTTGGTGAGCGTGCCCTCGGCGACGAGCGCGATGGTCCGGGCCACCTGTCCGGGCGTGATCGGCAGGGAGGCCAGTTCGACCTCCTGCTCGGTGGCGCGGCGGGACAGCTCGTTCAGCCACAGCTTGCGGGCCTCGGCCGACGGAGCGCCCGCGGCGACGGTGGCCTCGACCAGTTCGATGGCGTCGGCGTTGACCAGGTCGCGCAGCTCGGTGTCGGTGAGCTCCCACTCGGCCCGGACCCGGGCCCGCTTGGCGGCGGGCAGCTCGGGCAGGGTGGTCCGCAGCTCCTCGATCCACTCCTCCGAGGGGGCGACGGGGACCAGGTCGGGGTCCGGGAAGTACCGGTAGTCCTGGGCCTCCTCCTTGGAACGGCCGGAGATGCTGCGGCCGGTGTTCTCCTGGAAGTGGCGGGTCTCCTGGACGACCTTCTGCCCGTCCTCGAGTACACCGGCCTGGCGCTCGATCTCGGAGCGCACGGCCCGCTCGACGGAGCGGAGGGAGTTGACGTTCTTGGTCTCGCTACGGGTGCCCCACTCGGCGGCGCCGCGCTCGTTGACGGACACGTTCACGTCGCAGCGCATGGAGCCCTCCTCCATGCGCACGTCGGAGATGCCCAGGGAGCGGACCAGGTCGCGCAGCTCGGCGGCGTAGGCGCGGGCGACCAGCGGCGCCAACTCGCCGGTACCGGTGATGGGCTTGGTGACGATCTCCAGCAGCGGGATGCCCGCGCGGTTGTAGTCGACGATCGAGTAGTCGGCGCCGTGGATCCGGCCGGTGGCACCGCCCACGTGGGAGGTCTTGCCGGTGTCCTCCTCCATGTGGACGCGCTCGATGTCCACGCGGAAGACCCGGGGACCCTCGGGGGTGTCGACGGTCACGTCGAGGTGGCCGTCGACGCAGATCGGCTCGTCGTACTGGGAGATCTGGTAGTTCTTCGGCATGTCCGGGTAGAAGTAGTTCTTCCGGGCGAACCGGCCCCAGGGGGCGATGGAGCAGTCGAGCGCCAGCCCCAGCCGGATGGCGCCCTCGACGGCCTTCCTGTTGACGACCGGGAGCGAACCGGGGAGCGCGAGGCAGACCGGGCACACCTGGGTGTTGGGCTCCGCACCGAACGCGGTGGGGCAGGAGCAGAACATCTTGGAGGCGGTACCCAGTTCGATGTGGGTCTCCAGGCCGAGTACGGGTTCGTACTTGACCAGCGCCTGCTCGTAGGCCACCGGAGTGGGGCCGCTGTTCGGGGCAGTGCTGGGAGTTACCGCGTGGGCCATCGCCGCAAACCCGTTTCCGTAGAGGACATACCTTCCAGGTCAGCCTACCGAGGGTATGGGGGTAACCAGCCCGCCCGTCGCCCTCCACCACCCTCAAGGGCCGCCTCCGGCGCAGCACCCCCCACTTCGTCGCCCTCCACCACCCTCAGGGGCCGCCTCCGGCGCAGCACCCCGCTCCCATGCGACACGGATGTCACGGCCAGCACACGATTGCGCCGCTGTCCGGCCCTCCCGCGGTCACGGAGGGTACCGGGACGTTAGTCTGGGTGGTCCGAGATCGTGGTTTCGTCGGCCGGACTCCGCGTCCGCCGCCCTTTTCCTGGGAGCATGTGAGCGTGTGGAGCATCCTGCGTCGGTGCACCGCCGTACTGACGTCGGCCGCCCTCGTCAGCGGGCTGAGCGGCGTCCCCGCGGCGCTCGCCGACGACTTCTCCCGGGTGGACCGCAACCCCGTCCAGGGCGGCGAGGTCGTCCTCGCCGACGGGACCGAGGCGCCCACCGCCCTGTTCAGCCTCCGTGTGGCCGACAGCGCCTCGGTGAGCGCCTACACGGCCGAGGCCGACGGCGAGGTGCGTCCGCGTGCCGCCTACGTCGAGTCAGTGTGGGATGACCATCCGCGGTGGACCGAAACCGAGGCGGTGACGGACCCCGCGGACCAGGCGGCCTGGGTGGTCGCCAACTCCTACCCCCACGTGACGCTCACGGACCTGGCCCTGGCCTCGGAGACGGTCTTCCTCGACGAACGCCAGGCGATCGCGGGCACCCAGGCCGCGCTCTGGCACGTCCTGGACGGGGCGGAGCTCGATCCCGACGCCAACGACGCGACCGTGACCGCGCTGTACGAGTACCTCATCGCGGGCAGCGCGGACGCGCCCGACGAACCCGGCGTGCCGTCCCTGGAGATCACCCCGCCCCAGTTGGAGGCGGTGGCGCCCGAGGAGCCCCTGGGCCCGCTGACCGTGACCAGCTCCGGCTCGGAACCCGTCAGGGTCTCGGTCCGTGGGGCTCCGGCGTCGTGGCTGGTCGACGCGGACGGCGACCAGGTGCGACGGGTGCGCGACGGGGACTCGGTCTACCTCGACGTGGACCCGTCGGTCCCGGCCGGGGTGGTGACCCTGCACGCGCGCGGGAACGACGTGCCGCTCGCCGGCGGCCGCCTGTTCACCGGACGGGACGGGGTGCGCACGCAGCCCCTGGTCACGGCCGAGCCCGGGACGGCGACGCGTTCGGCGGCGGCGACCCTCACCTGGCGCTCCGAGGAACCCGAGGAGATCGCCGGCCCCGCCCCCGGAACGCCCGCGCCCTCCGCTTCCGACCCCGGGTCCCCGGCCGCCGGCGCGGACGCTCCTGAGGCCGGGGTGCCCGACACCACACCCTCCGACTCCCCCTCCGGAGAACCGGAGGAAGAGGGCGCGGACGAGGACCTCGCCGGTACCGGGACCTGGCTGTCGGGGCTGCTGATCATCGCCGGTGCGCTGGTCGTGTCCGGCCTGATCATCCTCGTTCTGGGGCGTAAGCGCCGGAGCTGAGCCGCTCGCACCCGGGTACCGCCCCGCACCGTGATCGGGACACGGTCTGACGGGTTTTGTCCATGCCCGATTCACGGACAAATTCGGTGGAGTGGGTTGGAAGAGGCCGAGCCGGTCGCTAGTATCGTCCGCGCGGCAGACATTCCACGACGAACGCGGCCCGCTCCCGCGTTGGCGCCCCACCGATGACGCGTCCACCCCACGGACGCGGTGCCACGCTTCCGGACCGTCCGGTGAACGCCCCAGACGGCTGCGACGACCCCCGACAGACTCGTCCCGCCCGCCGCCCGTGGAGGCCGTGCCCGTTGCACCTCCCGTTTCCACCCGTACGGGCCCACCGGTAACCCCTAGACACACCGGGACACAACTTGACTGACCTGAACTTCCCCCGTTCCGCCGCCCGGATCGGTCTCACGGCCACCGTGGCGGGTCTGCTCGCCTTCGGTCTGGCCGCCGCCCCCGCGGCCGCGGAGCCCGAACCCTACGAGGGCTCCGTCCGTGGCCGGTACGTCGGCAACGCCGAGAGCGGCGAGACCATCGGGATGAACGGCGAGCGCACCCGGGTGAGCCTCTTCAACCTCCAGTTGGAGAACGGCGACACGCTCACCACCTACTGCATCGACCTGGAGACGGGCATCCGCAGTGACGCCTGGTACCGCGAGGACGCCTGGGCCAACTACCCGGGCCGCGGTGACTTCGCCCAGCCCGCGCTGGTGCACTGGGTCCTCCAGAACGGCTACCCGGCGGCGAGCGCCGACGAACTGGCCGAGGCCGCCGGTACCACCGGCCGGACCACCGACGCGCAGGCGCTCTCCGCCACCCAGGCGGCCATCTGGCACTTCAGCAACGGTGCGGAGCTGACCGAGGCGCACCCGAACATCGAGGCGATCTACGAGTACCTCATCGGTGAGGCCGTCGAGCTGCCGCAGACCGCCGAGCCCGACGCCACGCTGAGCATCACGCCGGGCGAGGCCTCCGGCCAGGCGGGCGAGACCGTCGGCGAGTTCCTCATCGAGACCAGTGTCGAGGGTGAGATCCCGGTCGACCTCGGCGCCGGCGTCCCCGAGGGCGTCGCGCTGGTCGACCTGGAGAGCGGCGAGGCCGTGGAGGCCGTCGAGAACGGCGACACCGTCGGCTTCTCCGTCCCCGGGGACGCCGCGGACGGTTCCGCCTCCTTCAGCCTGTCCACCTCCGCCACGGTGCAGACCGGCCGCCTGTTCAAGGGTGAGGAGGTCGAGACCCAGACCCTCATCACGGCCGAGGAGGGCGAGGTCGACGTGACCGCCTCCGCCTCCGCCGAGTGGGTCGCGGCCGACGAGCCCACCCCCTCGCCCAGCCCGAGCCCCAGCCCGACCCCGACGCCGGAGCCCACCCCGACGCCGACCCCGACGCCGGAGCCCACCCCGACCCCGGAGCCCACCCCGACGCCGGACGACAACAACACGCCGTCCCTGCCGGTGACCGGTGGCGCTCTGGCCGGTCTGGTGGCCGCCGGTGTCGCGGCCCTGGGTGCCGGTGCCGGTGCGATCTACCTGAGCCGCAAGCGCAAGGCCGCCGACAGCGAGTCCCTGGAGGGCTGACGCCCCCGGGACCGCCGGTGAGCGGTTGAGCACGCGAGGGGCCCGTCCACGTGTGGACGGGCCCCTCGTTCTGTGTGTGGACAGCCGTGTCGGCGGGTCGCGGAGCCGGACGCCCCCCGCGGCGGACGCCGGTCGCCGCCCCGTCCGTACACGCGTGTGCCCGCCGTGTCGGACACGGCGGGCACAGGCGGGATCCGGCCCCCGCGGGACCGGAGCGGAGACGGGCTAGACCGCGTAGGGGCTGCGGGCGAGCAGGGCGCCGTCGCGCTCGGAAAGGGCGCGCTCGACGGCCGCCGCGACCCGGTAGGTGCGGTCGTCGGCCAGGGGCGGAGCCATGATCTGGAAGCCCACGGGCAGGCCGTCCTCGGGCGCCAGGCCGCACGGCACCGACAGCGACGCGTTCCCGGCCAGGTTGGACGGGATCGTGCACAGGTCGGCCAGGTACATCGCCATCGGGTCGTCCAGGCGCTCGCCGATCGGGAACGCGGTGGTCGGCGTGGTCGGGGAGACCAGCACGTCCACGTTCTCGAAGGCGGCGTCGAAGTCGCGCTTGATGAGCGTGCGCACCTGCTGGGCGCTGCCGTAGTAGGCGTCGTAGTAGCCGCTGGACAGGGCGTAGGTGCCCAGCATGATGCGGCGCTTGACCTCGGCGCCGAAACCCTGGGCGCGGGTCAGCGACATGACCTCCTCGGCGCTGCGCGTGCCGTCGTCCCCGACGCGCAGGCCGTAGCGCATGGCGTCGAAGCGGGCCAGGTTCGAGGAGCACTCGCTGGGGGCGATGAGGTAGTACGCCGACAGCGCCGCGTCGAAGCTCGGGCAGGACAGTTCCACGACCTTGGCGCCCAGGGACTCCAGGAGCTCGATGGTCTCGTGGAAGCGCTGGCGCACGCCCGCCTGGAAGCCGTCGCTGTCCAGCTCCTTGACCACGCCGACCCGCAGGCCGTCGATCTCGCCCTGGCGGGCGGCGTCCACGATCGGCGGCACCGGCGCGTCGATGGAGGTGGAGTCGTGCGGGTCGTGGCCGGAGAACGCGTCCTGGAGCAGGGCCGCGTCGAGCACGTTGCGCGCGAACGGGCCGGGGGTGTCCAGGGAGGAGGCGAAGGCGATCATCCCGTACCGGGAGGAGCCGCCATAGGTGGGCTTGGCGCCGACCAGGCCGCACACGGCGGCGGGCTGGCGGATGGAGCCGCCGGTGTCGGTGCCCGTGGCCAGGGGCGCCTGGAAGGCGGCCACGGCCGCGGAGGAGCCCCCGGAGGAGCCGCCGGGGATGCGGTCGGTGTCCCACGGGTTGCGGGTGACCTGGTAGGCGGAGTTCTCCGTGGACGAGCCCATGGCGAACTCGTCCATGTTGGTCTTGCCCAGGATGACGAGCCCGGCCTCGCGCAGGCGCGCGGTCACCGTGGCGTCGTAGGGCGGCTGCCAGCCCTCCAGGATCCTGGAGGCGGCGGTGGTGGGCATGTCCTTGGTGGTGAACACGTCCTTGTGCGCCACGGGGACGCCGGCGAGCGGCCCCATCTCCTCACCGGCTGCGCGACGGGCGTCCACCGCGCGGGCCTGGGAGAGCGCGGACTCGCGGCCCACGTGCAGGAAGGCGCCGATCTCCTCGTCGACGGCGCCGATCCGGTCCAGGTAGGCCGTGGTGGCCTCCTCGGAGGACACCTCACCCGAACGGATGGCCGCGCCGAGTTCGGCGGCGGTCAGGCTGACGACCTGGCTCATCTACTCCTCCTCCCCGAGGATCCGCGGTACCCGGAAGCGCTGGTCCTCCACCGCGGGGGCCCCGGACAGGGCCTGCTCGGGCGTGAGGCAGGGCCGGGCCTCGTCGGGACGGTAGACGTTGGTCAGCGGCAGCGCGTGCGAGCTGGGCGGGATGTCGCCCTTGGCGACCTCCTGCACCTTGGCCACGGCGGTGAGGATGTCACCGAGCTGGCCGGCGAGTGTGTCGAGCTCGCCCTCGTCGAGCGCCAGCCGCGACAACCGGGCGAGGTGCGCGACCTCATCGCGGGTGATGGCGGTCATCAGAACCATTTCTTCGGCGGACTTGGTGTACCGCCCCAATCCTATGGCTCCGTGACCGGTCCCGGTGCCGACCGGGGAAGGAAGCGGTGACACGCGGAGGGCTGGCGGCCGGACGCGCCGGACGGGACGCCGCGGCCCCGCCCGCCGAGCCAGCCGGTGACGTCGCGGGCGGCGAGCGCGGGGGCGAAGTAGTGCCCCTGCGCGGTGTGGCAGCCGGTGTCGCGGGCGGCCTGGGCGAGTTCCCGGGTCTGGACGCCCTCGGCGGTGGCGTTCATGCCCAGGGCGCGCACCAGCGCGATGGCGGCGCGCACGACGGTGTGGCCGTTGTCGGAGTCGTCGGTGAGGCGCGTGGTGAAGGACTCGTGGATCTTGACCTCGTCCAGGGGGAGGCCGGCGAGCTGGGCGAGGGTGAAGTGGCCGGTGCCGAAGTCGTCGAGGGCCAGCCCGACGCCCAGACGGCGGAGCGCGCGCACGGCGGCGGTGGCGGCCTCGGTGTCGGTGATCAGTGCCTGCTCCCCGATCTCCAGGACGAGCTGCTCGGGCGGGACGCCGTGGTCGCGCAGCGCGGCGGCCACGGTGGCGGGCAGCGCCGGGTCGAGGAGCTCGCGCATGCTCAGGTTCACGGAGACGGGCAGGTCGATCCCGCCCTCCCGCCAGTCCGCGACGCGGGCGAGGGTGGTGTCGAGGACCTGGCCGGTGAAGGCCCGGAACAGGTTGGACTGCTGCACGACCGGCATGAACTCCTCCGGGGCGAGCAGGCCCCGGGAGGGGTGGCGCCAGCGGGCCAGGGCCTCCAGGCCGACGGGGCGCCCGTCGGCGAGGCAGACCTTGGGCTGGTAGTACATCTCCAGGGCGCCCTCGGTCAGGCCGCGCCGGAGTTCGCTGAAGAGGCTGAGCCGCGCGGTGGAGTTGCGGTCCTTGCCGGGGTCGTAGGACTCGACGCCGGTCCGGCCGCTCTTGGCCACGTACATGGCCACGTCCGCGCGTTGCATGAGCAGTTCGAAGTCGGGGGCGTCGCCGGGGAAGAGCGCGATGCCGATACTGGCCTCCAGGTCGAAGTCCATGCCGTCGAGCCGGACGGGCTCGGCGAGGGCGTCGCGCAGTCGGGCGGCCACCTCCCTCGCGGAGGCGGTGTCGCGGACCTTGGGCAGCAGGACGGCGAACTCGTCGCCGCCGAGCCGCGCGACGAGGTCGCCGGGGCGCACGCTGTGGGTGAGCCGCTGCGCGACGGTCTGGAGGAGGCGGTCGCCGGTGGGGTGGCCGAGGGTGTCGTTGACCTCCTTGAACCGGTCGAGGTCGAGCAGGAGCAGGCCCACCCTGCGGCCGCGCTGCTGGGCCTGGCCGATCTCCTGGCGGGCGCGGACGGTGAGTCGGCTGCGGTTGGCCAGGCCGGTGAGTTCGTCGTGGTTGGCCTGGTGGTCGCGCTTCACCGACAGCTGGGCGCTGGTGTACAGGGCGCCGAGGGGCACGGCGAACAGCGGCACGTAGAGCAGGGAGTGGGTCATGGCGGTGACGACGAGCGGAGCCAGGCTGAGCAGGACGCCGTTGACGTAGACCTGCTGGCCGAGTCCCTTGTACATGACCTGGGCGAGGGGCGAGCGTTCGTGCATGGCCACGGCGCACATCACCAGGACGCGGTTGACCGCGAAGTAGGCGGCCCCCGCGGCGGCGACGGCGAGGAGCTCGCCTCCGCCGGGCATCCAGGGGACGGCCAGGACGGCGGGCAGGACCAGGCGCAGGACGGCGTCGGCGACGCCCAGGGAGAGGGTGTACTGGGCGGCGTTGAACGCGGTCCGGTGGGCGGCGTGGCCCCGGACGAAGCCGCCGACCCCGGTGGCGACGGCCTGGAGGAGGGCGGCGACGGGCAGCCCGAAGAAGAGGACGACGGCGAAGGAGAAGGGCAGGGAGGTGGGGGTGCCGCTGTTGGGCGGCTGGCCGGGCATGGAGATCGGCCGGAGCTCGCCGAGGACGATCATGCACAGCAGGACCCACAGGAGCGGTTCGGACATGAGCGCCTGGAGCTGTGCGAGGCCGAGTTCGAGGCTGGCGAAGACGAGCAGGCCCAGTCCGGCGAGCATGGTGCTCGCCATGTACAGCCAGAGTGGTGTCCCGACGCGGGGACCGATGTCCCTGGTACTGATGGGGTCCTTCATCCGTGGTCCTCGTGAGGGGGACGCGGAGGACGACGGCGCGGGTGGCACCGCCGCTCCTGAGTGTCGAGGTTCCCACGAGACGGCCACCCCTCATAGCCGAATCCGGGATTTGGATGTGTCCACATCCGGGCGCTTGATGTCCAGCTTACGCGGTTTCATCACCAACTGTCGCACGCCAGAAACTATCCGTGAAACACGGTGCGTAACATGGGTGGGACGACGGCGGTCGCAGCGCCTGCGGGTTCCGGTCCCGCTACCCGAGCGGCTGGGTGAAGCGCGGCGTACGTGGTGCCGGAGGGGTCGCGGAAGGCGCGGCCGCGGACGCCGCGGGGCTGGCCCGTCGGCTCCCGGAGCACCTCGGCGCCCGCCGCGCCGACGCGCTCGAACGTGGCGTCGCAGTCGTCCGTGGCGCAGATGACACCGCGCGGCACCCCCTCGGCCAACAGCTCCGCCATGGACCGCCGGTCCTGCGCCGAGGCGTTCGGATCGGCGACGGGCAGTTCCAGCACGATGTCCCCGTCCGGTTGCGAGGGCGGCCCGACGGTCACCCAGCGCATCCCCTCGAAGCTGACGTCGTCGCGCACCTCCAGGCCGAGGGCGTCACGGTGGAGGGCGAGCGCCCTGTCGTGGTCGTCCGCGGCCCTCGGTGGGACGGCGGCGGCCGCCCCACCCCGGCGGCGGCGCTAGGGGGACTCCGTGCCCCCGTCCTCGTCGGCGGGCGGGTTGATCCGCGCCTCGGCGGCGGCCTCCGGGCCTGATTCGAGCAGGATCCCAAAGCCCTGTTCGTCGAGGATCGGCACGCCGAGCTTGACCGCCTTGTCGTACTTGGAGCCGGGGCTCTCCCCCGCCACCACGAAGCCGGTCTTCTTCGACACCGACGACGTCGCGCGCCCCCCGCGCTCGGCGATCGCCTCCTTGGCGCTGTCGCGGGTGAAGCCCTCCAGACCGCCGGTCACCACGACGGTGACGTCCTTGAGCACGTCCGTCTCGTACTCGTCGGACCTCTCGTCCTCCATGCGGACACCGGCGTCGCGCCACTTGCGGACGATCTCGGCGTGCCAGTCGACCTCGAACCACTCGCGGATCGACGTGGCGATGGTCGGGCCGATGCCGTCGACGGAGGCCAGCTCCTCCTCGCTCGCCTCGCGGATGGCGTCGAGCGAGCGGAAGTGGCGGGCCAGGTCCTCGGCCGCGCGGGGACCCACGTGCCGGATCGAGAGGGCCACCAGGACCCGCCAGAGCGGTTTCTTCTTGGCCTCCTCCAGCTGCTCGAAGAGCTTCTCGACGGTCTTCTTCGGCTCCCCCTGCTTGTTGGCGAAGAAGGACACCACCTTGGGATCGCCGGTCTTGGGGTCGGTCTTGGGCTCGGTGGTGTCGGGGTCCAGGACGTGGGTGCGGATGGGCAGCAGCTGGTCGACGGTGAGGTCGAACAGGTCGCCCTCGTCGCGCAGCGGCGCCTCGGCGGGTTCGAGCGGCTGGGTGAGCGCGGTGGCGGCCACGTAGCCGAGCGCCTCGATGTCCAGGGCCTTGCGGCCGGCGATGAAGGCGACCCGTTCGCGCAGCTGGCCCGGGCAGGAGCGGGCGTTGGGGCAGCGCAGATCGACGTCGCCCTCCTTCTGCTGGCCGAGCCTGGTTCCGCACTCGGGGCAGTTCTCCGGCATGACGAACTCGTGCTCGCCGCCGTCACGCAGGTCGGTGACCGGGCCGACGATCTCGGGGATGACGTCGCCCGCCTTGCGCAGGACCACGGTGTCGCCGATGAGCACGCCCTTGCGGGCGACCTCCTGCGCGTTGTGGAGGGTGGCGAACTCGACCTCGGACCCGGCCACGACCACCGGCTCCATGACGCCGTAGGGGGTGACGCGGCCGGTGCGGCCCACGCCGACCTTGATGTCGACGAGCTTGGTGGTCACCTCCTCGGGCGGGTACTTGTAGGCGATCGCCCAGCGGGGGGCGCGGCTGGTGGAGCCCAGCCGGCGCTGGAGGGAGAAGTCGTCGACCTTGATGACGATGCCGTCGATCTCGTAGGCGGGCACGTGCCGGTCGCGCTCGTAGCGGGCGACGTACGCGCGGACCGCCGCCATCGAGTCGACCACCTCGTAGCGGTCGCTGAGCGGCAGCCCCCACTCTCCGAGGAGGGTGTAGGCCTGGGACTGGCTGGTGAGGGCGACGCCGTCGGGGGCGTCCCCGCCGCCCGCCGGTTCGTAGGCGCCCACACCGTGCACGATCATCGACAGCGGGCGGGTGGCGGTGACCCGGGGGTCCTTCTGCCGCAGCGATCCGGCGGCGGCGTTGCGGGGGTTGGCGAAGGGGTGCTCGCCCGCGTCGGTGATGCGCCGGTTGAGCTTCTCGAAGGCCTCGACCGGCAGGAAGACCTCGCCGCGCACCTCCAGGAGTTCGGGCGCGGGCCGGACGGAATCGTCGAGGCGCTCGGGGACGACGTCGATGGTGCGGACGTTGAGGGTGATGTCCTCGCCGACGCGGCCGTCGCCGCGGGTGGCCGCGCGCACGAGGCGGCCCCTCTCGTAGACGAGGTCCACGGCCAGGCCGTCGATCTTCAGCTCGCACAGGTAGGAGGCGACGGGAACCTCGGCACCGGCCCGGTCGGCCCAGGAGTTGAGCTCGTCGACGTCGAAGGCGTTGCCCAGGCTCTCCATCCGGACCAGGTGCTCGACCTCGGTGAAGTCGACGCTGATGGGCGCGCCGACCTTCTGGGTGGGTGAGTCCTGGGTGACGAGGATGGGGAAGCGCTGCTCGATGCCGCGCAGCTCCTCCATCAGGGTGTCGTACTCGGCGTCCGAGACGATGGGTGTGCCGAGGTAGTAGCGGTAGCTGTAGTCGTCCAGCTCCTGGCACAGCTCCTCGTGGCGGGCGCGGGCCTCGTCGGGGATGTGGATGGTGTCGTCGTGCGCGCTCACGTCCTGCCTTTCTGCTGCTCTCATGCTCGCCTGCTGCGGTCGCGGCCCCGGGGCGGGTCTACCTGCGGGGCTCGTCCCGCAGGACCCGGGCCCCCGCGCGTGCCGCGGTGAGGGCGGCCCGCGCGTGCCCGGGCGAGGCACCCGCAAGACCGCACGTGGGGGTGGTGACCACCGCGCGGGAGAGCAGGTCAGGGGTGATTCCCAACCGGTTCCAAAGCTCGCGTACGGGATCGACGGTAGCGGCCGGGTCGGACAGTCGGGGGGAGCGCGCCGCAGGCGTTCGCCGGGTGCGCCCGGCCCCTCCGCGCAGCGGCCCCCGGGCGGTGGCGGACGACGGTCGGGCTTCGGCGGGCGTGCCGTCCAGGGACGGGACGACACCGAGCAGCAGCCCGACACCGGCCTCGACGGCGGTGCCGAGCATCTCGTCGTGGTCGCGGTCGAGCAGCAGGGCGTTGAGGCTGAGGGCGCGGGCGCCGCTGCGGCGCATGAGGTCGATGGGGGCCCCGGCGGCGCAGCAGTGGGCGACGGGGACGGCCCCGGCGTCGTCGAGGGCGGCGAAGAGGACACGCAGGGCGGCCTCGACGTGGACGCGGTCGACGGCGGGCAGCCGCCCGTACCCGCTGGCGGTGGGGAGGGAGCCGAGGAGGACCGCGGGCAGGGAGGGTTCGTCGACCTGGACGAGGAGCCGCGCGCCGGGGACGCGCCTGCGGACCTCGGCGACGTGGGCCAGGACGCCTTCGAGGTGGGATTCGGCGAGGTCGCGGCGGGCGCCGGGGTCGGAGACCAGGCGCTGGCCGGAGCGGAGTTCGACCGAGGCGGCGAGGGTCCAGGGACCGGCCACCTGGACCTTGAGCGATCCCGTGAAGCCGTGCGCGTGCTCGGTGAGCGCGTCCAGGTCGTAGGACATGAGGCTGGTGGCGCGGGCGAGGTCGCGGCCGGGGCTGTCGGCGACCCGCCACCCGCTGGGCTGGACCTCGACGGGGAAGTCGACGAGAAGTCCGCCGGTGCGGCCGACCATGTCGGCGCCGACGCCGCGCGCGGGGAGTTCGGGCAGGTGGGGGAGGTCGGGGAGTTCGCCGAGGATCGTGCGTACGGCCTCGTCCGGGTCCTCGCCCGGCCAGGACCCGACACCGGTCGCGGAGGCGTCGGGCCAGGGGTAGGGGTGCTGTTCGCTCACGTTGCCCAAGGTTAGGGCAACGGAGGCGGTCGGGTGCGGGACCGCGGGCGCGGTCGTGTCCGGGAGCTCACCGTGTCCGGGACCCGGTGCGGTCGCGTCCGCAGCCGCGGGGACGGCTCCGGCCGGGCCGGAACGTTCGGGGGACACTCGGATCGGGGGTTTCGGGTGCCCTGGACGGAGGTGCGAGGCGCCCCCGTGATCGGGCGTGGGCGCCGGTCCCTACCCGCCGCCACCCGGACCCGACGGCCTGTGGACCGCCATCGGTCCGGTCCCCTCCGCGCCGACGGATCCGTCCGCCCCCGCGTCGGCCGCCGCATCCGTGCGACCGCTCGTCGCCGTACCGGTCCGATCGCTGGTCCCGGCCCGCGGACTCTCCCGGCGCCGCGCCCGCAGGACGAGCGCCCCGACGACCACCACCGCCAGGGCCATCACCCCGACCGCCACCCACGGCGATTTCAGGAAGAGCTCCCACCAGGCGCCGACCACCCCGGAGAACACGACCGACCACAGCCCCGCCCAGATCAGCGATCCGAGGGCCATGGCCACGAGGTAGCGGCCGAACCGCATCCGCATCGCGCCCGCCGACAGGTTGACGGCGGTCTGCACCCCCACGGTGAGGAAGCTCAGGGTCACGACGGGGGCGCCGTAGCGGTCGATGCGCTCGCGCGCGGCCTCCAGGCGGGGCCCCAGCCGCCGGCCGGTCCTGCTGCGGGACACGCCCTCGCCCAGCCCCCGGCCGATCCAGTAGGTGGCCTGCACCCGGAGCAGGATCACGCCGAGCAGCGTGAAGTAGACGATCCAGAAAGGCTGTCCCTCCAGGAAACCGAACTCAGGCATGGACCAGGCCCCCTCATCTCGCCCGCAACTATGCTATGCCTTACCTAACTTCGACAAGAGGGGGCGGGCACCGCGGAGGGTGTTCCTCCCAACAGTCCAGGTCATGCGCGAGGACCGGGCGTCAGCGGGAGGCCCCGGAGGAGCCCGCTCCGGCCTCCTGCGCCCTCGCGGTCGCCGAGATCGTCGCCGACCCGAGCACGGTGTCGCCGTCGTAGACCACCACCGCCTGCCCCGGCGCCACACCCGTGGCGGGCTCGGTCAGCCGCACCGCCAGTTCGGGCCCGTCCTCGCCGTCGCGCTGCACGACGTTGGCCGGGTACACCTCACCGTGGGCGCGCAGCTGCACCCGGCAGTCGGTGGGCTCGGTCAGCGGCGCGCATCCGCTCCACACCGGCCGCACCCCGGTGATCCGGTCGACCCTGAGGGAGTCGCGCGGCCCGACGGTGACCGTGTTGTCCACCGGCTCGATCGAGAGCACGTAGCGCGGGTGCGCCGCCCCGCCGAGCCCCAGGCCCTTGCGCTGGCCCACCGTGAAGGTGTGCGACCCCTCGTGGGTGCCCACCACGTTGCCGTCCTCGTCCTGGATCGGCCCCGGTCGGGCGCCGATCCTCCGGTTGAGGAACCCGGCCGTGTCGCCGTCGGCGATGAAGCAGATGTCGTGGCTGTCGGGCTTGTCCGCGACCGACAGGCCCCGGCGCTCGGCCTCGGCGCGCACCTCGTCCTTGGTGCAGTCGCCCAGCGGGAACATGGCGTGGTCGAGCTGCTCGGCGGTGAGCACGCCCAGGACGTAGGACTGGTCCTTGCGCTCGTCGACGCTGCGCACCAGGCGGCCGTCGAGCTTGCGCACGTGGTGTCCGGTGGCCACGGCGTCGAAGCCCAGGGCGACCGCCCGGTCGAGCACGGCCTCGAACTTGATCTTCTCGTTGCACCGCAGGCACGGGTTGGGCGTGTTGCCCGCCTCGTACTCCGCGACGAAGTCCTGCACCACCTCGCGGTCGAACTCCTCGGACATGTCCCACACGTAGAAGGGGATGCCGATGACGTCGGCGGCGCGCCGGGCGTCGTGGGAGTCCTCCACCGTGCAGCAGCCCCGCGCCCCCGTGCGGTAGGACTGCGGGTTCTTGGAGAGGGCCAGGTGGACGCCGGTGACGTCGTGGCCCGCCTCGGCCACCCGGGCCGCGGCGACCGCGGAGTCGACCCCGCCGGACATGGCTGCCAGTACACGCAAAGTCATAGTGCCGTCCAGCGTATGCGGCGTGCGGGGGTCCCGGCCACGCGAATACCCCGCTCCCGGCCGACCCGCCAGGTGCGCGGCGAGGGTGGTCGCGGGCTTCTGCGAAAATCGTCGTATGGCTCTGTTCCGTCGTCGCCGCCCCGCCGACTCCACCACCGCCGTCACCGCCTTCTGGGACGCCTGGCCCGAGGTGCGTGAAGCCCTGGCCAACGCCGTGGAGTCCGCCCAGCCGGCTCCAGCCGAGGTCTCCGACCGTGTCACCTCCCTGGTCAAGGACATCCATCCCGACCTCGACTGGGAGGTGGGGCGCCCGCCGGAGCAGAAGGGCGGTGGCGTCGAGGACCTGGACCTGTCCCCGGACGTCGATCCGAGCGCGCTCCTGGAGCAGCTCGCCGCGCTGGACGACCCGTCCAGGCTGACCGGTGGCCCCACCTACGCCATGACGCTCCGCCCCGGCCCCTCCGACTCCGCCCGCGTGATGTCCGAGCGCTGGGCCCGTTCGGCCCCCGACGACGAGCAGTGGGGCTTCCAGCCGGTCCGCCCGGCCGACCACGAACGCCTGTCGTCGGTGCTGACCTGGGGCGGCCACGAGCTGGACCTGTCACACACGTCGGTGTCCCTGCGCGTGAACCAGGCCACCGGAAAGATCGAGGTCGGCGTCTACCACCCCGACAACATGTTCCTGCCCGAGGAGGTGCGCAAGGGCGTGGCCGAGGACGTCACCCTCCTGGCGCTGGGCGAGGACGACATGGTGCGGTGGATCGGCAGGGTCGACTCCCTGGACGAGCCGCCGCTCGACCCGCTGCCGCCCACGTCGATGCCCTCCGTCACCCGGCAGATGGCCGACCTGCTGGGCGGTGCCGGGGGCTGGGTGACCCTGGAGGGCACGCACCCGCTGTTCGGTGCGGTGCGCGTCCTGGTCCGCCACCCGCTCACCCGGCGCGACTTCCCCGCGCTCTCCCTCTACGTGCAGGTGGTCGTACCGTTCGCCGCCATGGACGCCGAGAAGCGGCCGGTCGAGGCATCCGAGGCGGCCCTAGGCGACCTGGAGGCGCGGCTGGAGGGCGTGCTCGGCGAGAACGGGGCCCTGTTCGCCCAGAAGACCGAGCGCGGCGAGCGCCACTACCACTTCTACCTGGACCCGGAGTCGGGGGTGCTGCCCGAGTTCGAGGCCCAGTTGGTCGACTGGCCGGAGGGGAAGGTCAAGCTCCGCAGCGAACTGGACCCCGAGTGGGCCTGGTTCAACGCCTTCCGCCGCCAGTACCGGCGCGAGCTGGGGTCCTAGGACGCTGGGCCGCCCCCGGCGCGCGGGAGAGGGCCCGCCGGCGGGTCCCGCACCACGGGTTCCCCGCAACGGGTCCGCGTCGCGTGGACCCCGGTGGAACTGTCAGGAAAGGAACAGTTCGCCCCTCCCGACGGCCCCGGGGAATATCCCGGCGCAATCCCGCCCGAACACCGGCCGTTGACCGGATCCCGACCCTCGGGGGCGTACGTCAAGCGCGGACCCTGTGCCGGACATCTGGCGCCCAAGCCTGAACAGGCGTAACGTGTCCTCCCCGCCAGGAGGATGATCCGGGTTGTGATGGACGGTGTGCTGACACGATCGCCCACACGCCGGCCGAGGAGATCCGCGGTCGGCGCGCTCCTCACCCTGTGTCTGGTCGGATCCCCGCTGATGGCGCTGTTCCCGGTCGGGGTCTGGGAGGCCGCCCGGGCGCTGGCGCTGAGCGGTGCGGTCGAGTGGGTCCTCCTGCTCGCCCCGGTGATCGTGGGGGCCATCCTGCTGATGCTGTGGCTGGCGGCGCGCTGGCTGGAGGGGTCGGGTATCCGACATCCCACCATGATCGCCGCGTTGGTGACCGCGACCGCCATGGCCACACCGGTGGTCGTGGCCTACCTGGCCCCGGCGGCCACCCCGCTGCCGGGCGGCCTCACCGTCAACATCGCCTTCCTGACCGGGACGATCACCACCGCCGCCCTGGGCTCGTGCCTGCTGGTGGAGCGGTTCCCGTCCCCGGCAGCGCCCGGCCCGCTGGTCGCCGCGGCCGTGGCCGCGACGGCACTGGTGTCGCTCCCCCTGCTGTCGGACCTCATGCGCTCGTGGGCGGGCGCCGAACACGCGCGGGAGCAGATCACCGGGTTCGAGCACACGATCGGCGTCCTGGACCATCCCGAATGGACCCCGGAGGAGGTCCACGAGGTCAACGGCGGGCTGCGGCTCACCTACCGGCACGCGGGCGGCGCGACCGTCCACGTGCTGTCGTGGGGTGACTCGGAGCTGATCGACCCCGACGACGAGGGTGTCCGCGCGGGCTGCGACTTCCCGGGGGTGCGGTGCCGGGCGTCGGACGGGACGGTCCTCATGGACCGGGGACCGGGCACCCCGGACGAGCTGCGCGTCCGGTTGGACGACGGTGCCGTCGTCAGCGTGGCCTCGGAACCGGGCGGCGTCCCCACCAACCTCGTCGGCCTGGTCCCGGACCTGCGCCCGGAGAGGTCCGGTGACCGCGACCGCCTCGTCGGGGCCGTCACCGGCTGAGCCCCTCCCCGACCGGGTCCCCGACAGGTTTTCCAGGTTCTCCCGCGCGCGTGGTCACTCTGTGCGACGATCACCACCATGGGTGAGAAGACACGCCGCGTCGCGCTCCTGCGCCACTCCACCGCCAGTTGGTCCCACGACGTCGACCACGAACGCCCGCTGTCCGACCGCGGTCGCGAGCAGGCCCCCGCCTCGGGGCGCTGGCTGGCGCGGAACGGACCCGACTTCGACCTGGTGCTGAGCTCGACGGCGACCCGCTGCCGCGAGACCTGGGGACTGGCCGAACCCGAACTGTCCGCGCCCTCCAGGACCGTCTTCGACGAACGGCTCTACGAGGCGGCCCCGAACGACCTGGTCGGCATGCTCCACGAGACCGACGACGACGTGGACGGCCTCCTGATCGTCGGCCACAACCCCGGCCTGCACTGGCTCGCCGACGCCCTCACCGGCGAGGCCGACAGCGATCTGCTCGCGCGCCTGAACCTCTCGGGCTTCCCCGCCAGCTCCGTCGCGCTCCTCACCTTCGAGGGACCCTGGCACGAGGTGGAGCACGGGGTCGGCCGCCTGGTCGGCTACTGGACCCCGTCCGGCTGACCGGCGCGGCCCCGGATCTCGCCGTGGGAGGACCCCGGAGCGAAGGTGTGCGTGTTCCGCCGTCGTCGGCGGCGGCCGCGCAGCTCACGCAGGTCGGCGGCAGATCCTGGTGGCCGCACAGCAGTTGGGGTCCGGAGACGGACTCACCCGGTCGGCTGGTTTGGGCCCCGTGTGCTCGCCCCGGCCTGGACCGGGTCGACGGGGAATCTTCGGTGGCGCGGGACCGGTCCGGCCAAGCGTGTCCGCCCGGTCCGTCCCGGGCGGTTTCGGAGCGGCGCAGGTCCGGGGCCGGGTCGGCGACCATCAGAGCCGCCGCGGAGCGTGCCCGGCCGAAGGCTTGTCCACCACACCTGTGGCGGGCGGTGGGGGTGCTCCCGGGAAGGATGCGGTGACCGAGAGGGACGACACCAGCGCGGTGGTTCGCGCATCGGTGTCGTCCCCAGTGTGGGAAGACCCGGAGTTCCGGGCCTCCCCACGCGAGTCGTCCCGTGTGACCGGAGGGTCAGCGGTTGTCGCCGAAGAAGTGGTCCGTGGCCGCGTCTGTGGCTGCGCCGCCCGGGTCCTCGACGATGCCGCCGACGGTGTCGGCCTGTTCCTGGAATCCCTGCACCGTCTCGGCGGCCCCGCCGAAGGCCTCCTCACCGTAGGCCTGGGCGCTCTCGGTGGCGGCGCCCATCGTGTCCTCGCCGAAGGACTGCGCCGTCTCCTGCGCGGCGTCCAGCCCGCCGCCGGCCTCGGCCACGGTGTCGGAAACTCCCTGTGCCGCCTCCTCCGCAGCCCCTCCGAAGAGGCCCTTGAACCAATCGATCATGTCGTCGAACATCGCTCACTCACTTCGTAGGCTCGCCCCCTTCGTACCGCCTTGACATAAGCGGACCGTAAGGGAGCAGGTCAGCAGCGTGACCACGGTGAGGCGAAACGATGCTCACGGGTCACGTGCGCCCCGTCCGCATCAGGAGCCGCCTCCGGCCGGGAGCGGTATCCGTCCGACGGTCGGTCATCGCCGCCGATGCGGGCCACCGCGCCTCCGTGAGCGTCGGGTTTCCTTCGCCGGGGCCGGGTGTGCGGTGGCGGGAGTACGACTCCCGGCGGGGGTGCGGGACCACCGGCCGATCGGATGGAGCCGGGGCCGTCGGTTCCCGGGGCGGACCCGGGGTCGAGGCCGTGGCCCGGCGCGGTTCCGGGGCTGGGGTGTGCCCCGTGTGGGGCCGGAGCACGAGCAGCAGTTCGTCGACGCCCTCGGCCTCCACCAGCCCGTCCGGGGTCATCACCCAGTAGGTCTGGGTCGACTCGCCGAACCACATCACCAGGTGCGGGCACCTGGCCTGGACGGCCGCCGCCCTCGCGTGTTCGCGGGCGTACTCGGCACGGTGTCCGCCGCGCAGGGGAAGCGACCGCGCCCGGATCCCCCGGCAGGTCGGGTGGTCGCAGCGCTCGCACTCCGGGCCGTGTGTCCGGCCGGTCCCGGGCGACCGGGGGCGAGGGGGTGCTGCCGCCGCCACCGTCGCGGAGGCGGGAGAGGTCGGGGCGCCACCGGAGCGGGCGAAGGGGACGCTGTTCACGGTCATCGAGTCCTGCCTGTGGTCGTGGGGGCGGGTCGTCGTACACGCGGGGGATGCGGGGTCGGGGCCGGGCGCGGGGGCAGGCGTGCCCCGCCCCGTGGTGGCATCAGGCCGCGGGGGACGCGTCCCACAGGCTGTCTTCGAGGTCGAAGGCGAGGTAGCACCAGACGTGCCTGGTCCGACCGCACGCCCTGCTTCCCCAGTCGGTCGCGAACGCGTCCACCAGGGCGAGGCCCCGGCCTGACTCGACGCTGAGGTCGAGCCCGTTCGGGTCCACGGCGGGGACTCCGGACCGGGCGCAGCCGCCGGTCCCGCCGTCCCGGCAGACCAGGTGCAGGCCGTCGCGGTACCGGTCGACCACCAGGCTGTAGGTACCGCCGGGGAGCCCCGAACACGTGTGCCGGACGGCGTTGTTCGCCAGCTCCGACCCGAGGAGGGTGAACAGGTAGCGGTAGTCCTCGGACCGGTTCGCGGCGCAGGTGTCGAGGAACGCCCTGACCAACGGCATCACGGCGGGGGTGCCGGGGAAGTCGTAACGCCGGACCCGGTAGTTGGAGCGCTCGGGTCGCCCGGAGAAGTAGTGCCTGCACCGGGGCTGGATGAGGGTCGCGAGCGGCACGGTGACCTCGCCGAGGTCAGCCGTCCGAAGGGTTACGGGCATGGCGAGCACACTCCTTGACATGTCGGAGTAGGGACAAAAGGGATGAATTGTGCCCGCAACAGATGAGTTCGAGAATCCCGGGACGCCGGGATGGGGCACGGCGTAGCCTGGCCAGCGCGAACCAACAGTCATCCAGCGCCCTTCGGCTACACTTCAATACTCTGATTGAAATTCAGCCCCGTCAAGCGCCCTGCTGAATTTCCGAGAAGTTCCTCGGGAGCAACCCTCACATGACCACACAAAATCACCCGAGAAGCCCCTCAATCCGACGGCGACGCCTGTCAGCAGAACTGCGCCGTGCGCGCCAGGAGATACCGCTAACCAGCAAGAACGCGGCAAAATCACTCAAATGGTCTCCCGGCAAGCTCAGCATGATCGAGAACGGCGAGATTCAGACCATAAAGCCGGGTGATTTGGACAAATTGCTTGATCTATACCAAATCGAGGATCTCTCGAAGCGCGAAGCCCTCCATCAACTCGCACGCGACGCGAAGATCCGAGGTTGGTGGACCCAGTACAAGGACGTCTTCAAGAGCGAGTCCCTCCCGGACTTCGAAGCCGAGGCGTCCAACCTACGAACTTACGAGGCTCAGGTCATCCCAGGGCTGCTCCAGACTCCGGACTACACCGCTGCGCTACTCAGGGGTGGTCGCTTCACGAGCCCAGAGGAGATCCAACGGCGTGTAGAGGCCCGTATGGCTCGCCGTGAGATCCTCACGCGTTTCAACCCGGTTATCTACCGAGCCGTGATTGACGAAGCCGCGTTCCATCGCCTCATGGGATCCTCGGAGGTGACGATTCAGCAGCTCAAGTACCTGCTGCACATGGCTCAGATGCCTCACATAGACATCCAGATCCTGCCCTTCAGCAAGGGGTCGCACGCGGGCCTCGCGGGCCCGTTCGTCATCCTGGACTTCCCCAACCCACTGGATCCGACGATCATCTGCGTTCCCACACTGACAGACGTTCTGTACCTCGAAGAGCCAGATGACATCAACCTCTACACTGCAACCTTCGGAGACGTTCAAGGAGCCGCCATCTCTTCGTCGGAGTCCGCTGAGTACCTCGCTGACCGGATCAAGACCTTGGAGACCACCAGATGAGAACCCCGAAGTTGGCTTTCCACAAGAGCAGCTACAGCGCACACGACGTCAACTGCGTCGAGGTCGCCCACATCCCCACGAACTTCCGGAAGAGCAGCTACAGCGGCCGGGACGTCAACTGCGTCGAGGTCGGCGACCTTCCCAGCGGGGCCGCCATCCGCGATTCGAAGCACCCCAGCGCTGGTTACCTCCCCTTCCCCACCGGCGAGTGGTCCTCCTTCCTCAGGACCGCTCGACTCTGACCCCCTCCTGGCCCCCACACGCACAGCACCCGGACGCCACACCCCTCACGGCCTCCGGGTGTTCGGCTGCCCAGGGCCGCTAGTTCTCACTCACGGGTGGGCTCATCGGCTGCTCGTCTCGCTCACGCACCAACCGCTCAAGCCGTTCGACCTGCTGGCTCAGCTCGGCGAGTCGGTCCATCACCGCCTTGTGCTGGACCTCCTCCAACTCCTGGTCCTCGGCCCACATGGCCTTGTCGACCTCCTGCTCCATCGACGTGACGATCACGCCGATCACGAGGTTCAGGATGATGAAGGTCGTGAGCACGATGTAGACGACGAAGAACATCCAGCCCATCGGATGGTGGGTGAGGACGGCGTCGGCGACGTCCGGCCAGTTCTCCGTGGTCATCACCAGGAACAGGGTGTACAGCGTCGTCCCCAGGTCCCCGAAGTACTCCGGCACGTTCGTACCGAACAGCTGGTGCCCGAGAACGGCCGCGGAGTAGATGATCACCAGGAGCAGGCCGATCACGGTGCCCATCCCGGGGGCCGAGCGGAACAGGGCCGTGATGATCATCCGCATCTGGGGCACCGCGCTGATGATCCTCAGGATCCGCAGCACGCGCAGCACCCGGAGCACGGAGAACGGACCGGTCGCCGGGACCACGGAGACAACCACGACGAGGAAGTCGAACCAGTTCCAGGCACTGCGGAAGTACTGGCCCCGCCAGGCGTGGATCTTGAGCGCCAACTCGATGATGAAGAGCCCGATGAAGACGCGTTCCACCACGAGGAGATACGGCAGGGCGGAACCTCCGTAAGTGGCCAACCCCAAAACGGCGGCATTCGTGAGGATCACCAGAAGCATCAGGCTGGAGAACCACCGACTCTCCACCATGCGTGTGACCTGATCACGCCGCAATGTCACGCCCCCTCCGTAAATCTCACCCCCATTCGGGCAGCCAGCGACCAAATATAGCGAAGGAGTCGGCCCGCCCTTTGGGCCACTTCCCGCTCTACCGAAAGTGAGCCCGGATCGCGGATGCGGTCGGTTCAGGGCAGCGGTGGTGTAGCGCCACCTGGGTGCGACATCCCACACCCCTGTTTTCGGATGGGGTTCGCCCCTCGGCACCGAGGACCGTAAGTGACACGGTCACACCCCGCCCTCGGGTACACACCGGAGACCGGGAGGGGAACAGCGATTCACGGGGGACGGGGAGCCGCTGGTATCTTCACAGCTGGCCGCGGCAAGGGAGCCCGTGCCGTCGGACAGCGCCCGCGACCGAGGAAGATGCATGCCGGAGCTGAAGTACTTCACCGGGTCGATGAACTCGGGTAAGAGCACGATGGCTCTCCAGGAGCACCACTCACGCGGTGGTGAGGGCGTTCTGTACACGAAGCAGGACCGCGCCGGGGCGGGCATCATCTCGTCGCGCCTGGGCCTGACGTCACCCGCCGTCGAGGTCGGCGACGACCTGGACCTGTACGACGACATCGCCGAGCGCAAGGTCCCGTACGTCATCTGCGACGAGGCTCAGTTCCTGTCGTTCAAGCAGGTCGGCCAGCTCGCCGGGGCGGTCGACGGGATGCGCATCGACGTGTACTGCTATGGGATCCTCACCGACTTCCAGGGGCGGCTGTTCCCGGGTTCGAAGCGCCTGGTCGAGCTCGCCGACAAGATAGAGGTGCTTCCCGTGTACGCGCGCTGCTGGTGCGGTGAGCGCGCGACGCACAACGCGCGGGTCGTGGACGGCGTGATGGTCTACGAGGGCGAGCAGGTGCACATCGGGGGCAACGAGTCGTACACGACGCTGTGCCGCCACCACTTCATGGCCGGTGTCGCCTGACCCCAGTCCCCTCTATTCTGGAATTACCCTGAAAAATCTTTCATTCAGGCGGCCAACCAAGGCTTCCGCTTGACGCTGGAAGTCAAATTCTGGAACGACTCCCCGTTCCACACTGTCAGGAATTCCCGCGAACGCCACGACATATACTGCACTGCGAGTTCGAGAAACTACAATGTATTTTGATGCACCATTGGCGCCCTCTCCATAAACTGAGCGAGAGAAATCAGACCAGTCATGCTCAGACCGGGACTGAACTGACACCAACTCATCCTCCACCGCGCCAAGTCGCTGCGTCAGAATCTCTGTGGCTGTCTGATCACGATCTTGCTCCGGGTCGTAGATCACCGCGTCGAAATCAAAGTCAAACACCCACTGTGCGGTAGATCCGTACTGCGGTGTCACATCAAATCTGCACTCCCCTGTCACCATCCTAAGGGTATCACTGTCATATTCGGGATTCTGAGCACTATCCGAATGATCCGCAGACAGAGTGTTCTGGATTTCAATATCTGATATCTCCATCAGATAATCAGAACAAAGATCCAGCGCCCCCGATTCCAAATCCTCACGCGGCTGAGCTGGCTGAACTGCCACCGGAACTTCTTCGTCATCAGAGGAGATCCCAGATGCCGCCGTGGTGAGCAGCAAATTCAGAACGCTGATGATCGCACCGAAGACACCGAAAGCTGCTACTGTCCCGCAACCGAAGACGGCAACCGCAGCTCGCCAGCCGCGTAGGCCCTTCTTCCGAACTAGCTCCTTCGTGTCATCCACGACTATCGGCTGCCTCCAACTGAGCGACCACGTTTGGGTGCTGCAACGGACGCGTGAAACCCACGATGTCCGAACGGTTGGGGTCATCGTACTCGCGCACAGCGATCGGGCCACAGTTGGTGCACCAGGCCTCCACCATCAGACCGTCCCCGATCACCATTCCCATGTGACCGGGCCCCGGTGGTTCACCTGCACGCGTCACGTCGAAGAACACCAGGTCACCTGGTTGTTCCTCGCCGATGGGAATCTCCGGGCCGAAACTCCACTGGTCCTGCGAGACACGGGGAATGGTGACCCCGATGCTCTCGTAGGCCTTCATCGTGAGTCCCGAGCAGTCGTAACCGGTCGGCCCCGTGCCACCCCAGATGTAGGGCTTTCCCCGCTGGTCGAGCGCCCAGTCGATCACGGCCTGGGTCAGCTCGTCCGGGGCCCGACCGATCGGGAGTCCCTCGGTGTCCAGCTCGCACAGCACCGCCGTGCGAATGGAGTTGGACGTGTCGAATGCACCGTCGGCGTACCGGTCGGCCCACTCCATCACGTCGTCCACGTACCACCAGGCGTGGTTGTAGCCGAAGATCGCCTGTCGGACGTCGTCCTGCAGGCCGTGTGCGATCAGGTAGTCGGCGGCCGCCGGGATCGCGTCGCCCGGATCATAGACGTTGACGATGCCGTCGCCGTTGCCGTCGAGTCCGTACCCGCCGTCCGGCCGGTCGCCGACCGCCTGGATCGGCTCGCCGCCCCAGCTGTTACCGGCGGCGGATCCGTCCAACGCTCCGAACTGCATGGGACCCGCCGCACCCCAGTCGTTGTGTCCCTCAGTGATTCCCGGCCCCTCCCACCGGCCGTGGTGGGACTCGACCTGACCGACTCCGGCGAGGATGTTCCACGGAATCCCCCGGTCCGCTCCGGCCTCCCTGTACAGCTCCAGGTAGTTCTCCGGAATGGAGTCCATGGCGTAGCCGCTGGCACCGGGTTGCTCAGCGTCGGCGTTGGGCCCGCAGGCGAGTCCGTTCGCCAGGTAGCTGCTGATCTGCTGTGTCGAGTTGGTGATCAGCGGAACCATGAACATGGTCAGGAAGATCATGAGGGCGACCATGATCGCGGCCGTCATGCCGACCCACATGCCCGTAGCGCCTGAGTCGGAGGTGGTCGTGGGGGTGGGGGTGAAACGGGGGAACAAGGGCTACTCCTCCCCGAACTGTCCTACGTCGGCGGGTTGGAAGTCGAAGACCAGCCAGGAGCCGCCTTCTCGAACAACGGTCACTGCGAACTCGCCGAGATTCTCGTCGAACTGTGCGTCACCGGTCTCGGTGATGGACTGCGCCGTCACCACGAAGGTGACGGAGTCCTCTCCGAAGGTACGGATCCGGTCGATCTCGGCACGTCCCTCGGCCACAGCCTCGGCTTCTGACATCTCCTCCCAGAAGGCACCGACCCTGCTGGTGTCGGCCAGCACCTCGGCGTACTCGTCGGTGGCCAGCTCCTCCATGGCACCGAAGTAGGTCTCCGGGGACTGGGAGTAGTCGATGGTTCCGTAAGCCTCGGAGAACTCCCTCGCCGTGGCACCGGCCACCCGGAGTTCGTCCTCCTCGAACGGGAACCACGTGAGGACGTCGACGTCGTCCTCCTCCGTCGTGGTGATCGGGCTCGGCTCGACCGTGGACAGGCCGTCGAGCGACGAGTCGTCACCTGACCCGTTCTCGCCGGACCGCGCCTCCTCGGGGGCTGCCGCGGGCTCCTCGGTGTCATCGTCACCTCCGCCGAATCCGCCGAGGGTGAGATAGAGGCCGAACGCGACCAGGACCACGATCAGGCCGATGAAGACCAGCCGCTGGGCGCGTTCGGACAGAGAGTTGGGCATCGCTCGGAGCCTTCGTACGTCAGTCGTCGTTCAGCCAGAAGGGGACGTCACGCTTGCGATCCCTGGTCCTGGAGGCACTGGTCTCTCCCCAGAACGGGGTGATGGGTGCGTCATTCTTGCGCTTGCCGGAGCCGGTCAGCCATCCGCCGTCCCCGTCGCCTCGGCCTCCGCCTCCGCTCTGAGGAGCCGGGCGGGCGGGGCGCTGCGGCGCAGGTCGTTCCCGTCGCTCCCTGGGCGCTCCCCAGCGGGAGCCCCGGCTGCCGAAGCTGCCCTTCGCCGGGGTGTCCTCCCGGCCGTTGAAGATCCCCCGTCCCGTACTGGGTTCCGGTCGTTCGGCACTGGCGGCACGCCCGTCAGCGGCGGGAGCCCCTCCGCCGAACAGAGAGCCGCCGCCCCCGTTGTCACGGCGGTCGGTGGAAGCTCGGCCACCGGAGTCCGTTCCGAACACCGAGGACCAACCGCTGTCTCCGGTACCGGTGTAGCCGCCGGTCGGCCGGGGCGGGATCGAGCCGCCACCACTGAGGCTCGGTGCCTGCTCACTGCTCCGCGCGGTGTTCTCCGGACGCTGGCCACCGCCGGAGGAGGCGGAGCCGGACCTGTGCACGTTGAGCGGAGGAGCCGTCCGCTCACCACGCACACGCCCGTAGCCCGCGGCTCCGCGTGCCCGGACACCATCCCCCCGGATCGGAGCCCCCTCGCCGGAGGCTTCCTCCCCGGTTCCGGTTCCTGCCTCCGCCACACCGTTCTGCGCACCAGGTGCTCCACCGCCCGCAGGGACCCCGGAGGCAGCAGCGGCGATCTGCGGAGCCCTCCGCAGCCCCCACGCCTGGGCCTTGAGGTTGGCCATCGGGGGCAGTACCACGGCGCTCTTGCTGAGGGCCTGGCTCTGCGCGACGTCGTTGACGATGCGCGAGGTGAAGGTGTTGGCGTTGACTGAGGTGAAGAGGTAGGCGAAGGGCTTGCGGTAGACGAAGAGAGCGACGGTGAACAGGGCCAGCAGGATCATCTGCAGTCCCCATCCGAGCGTGCTCGACATGACCATCCCGTAGCACATCACGAGCAGGGAGATCAGGAGCACGATGAAGATCTGCTTGAGCAGGAAGCCGACCATCAGTTCCACCCACCTCAGCATGACCATGCGGCCGTAACCGGGGTGGATACCGATGAGCAGGAAGATCGGTGCGAGCAGGAACAGGAGCAGGAAGGCGATCTTCAACACGATCAGCGCCACGGAACCCGCAAGAATCAACCCACCTGCGAAAAACGCTGCGAAGAGCGCAAGCGTAGCAACACCCAGTCGACTTCCCTGATCTTCACCAGAAAAAAGCGGATAAACACTTGGGTACGTCGACTCAATGTCCGCAGCAATGGCTTCGTAGGATTCCTGTTTCTCCGAGACAAGTTCCGCTGGGTCAACTTGTCCGTCAGCGATCTGCTGCTGCTCGATTCGGCTGATTCCCTGTGCCACAATCAGGTCGGAGGCATGATCGATGGAGGCATCCTCTGCCAACCCGTCGTTGCCGAACTGCCCCGCCACCCACGGCTGGCAGACCAGGCTCGACCACAGCATGTCGGCGTTCCGACGGACCTGGAAGTCCGCCTCGGACTCCCACTCCGCCCGCTCCGGTGCCTCAGCCCCGGCCGGACATGTGCCCGAACCTCCTCCGTACGGCACCTGGCCCACTGTGCTGGTCACCAACTGGCTTCCGGAGTTCACCAGTCCGCTGGCCATACCCATGATCTGCGCCGGGTTCACCAGGATCCACATGCCGAGCGCGACCGCGCCCACCATCCACACCGTGGACTCGATGGTGAGCGTGACGCGCTTCCGAACCAGCCCGTACCACCCGAGCCAGATGGCGCCGAGGATGACGACCGTCGGGATGAGCGGGCGCCAGATACCCTCCCGCAGGGTGACGACGACGTTCTCCACCAGCTCGTTGAAGCTCGCCAGCAGACCGTCCGAGGTGGCCGCCTGGTAGACGGTGATCGTCGACTGGTTGATGGTCTTGGACAGGTCCCACGCCGTGTTGGCCAGCGTGGCCTGGGCCCCGTTGGAGATGCCGTCAACGCATGACTCGGTGATCATGTGCCACTGGGTTCCGGCCGTCCCGTACTGCCCGTACATACTCGCGTCGGGCGGAAGACCGTCCGGTGCACCCTCAATAGCCGACTGAGATCGGGGCGGAACCAGCAGACCGTCCGATCCGCTCCCCGCGGCCTCCGGCAGCGGCGCGGGCTCGCCGGGGCACAGCGTGTTCGCCTGCGCCGTCGTCGCCGGAATCACGACGAACCCGACCATCAGCAGGAACATCATCAGTAGGCGTCGCCATCCGCGCCGTCGGACGTGCTGATGCGTCATCTGCTGGCTCCTGCGTCGTGGTTCGGGCCGAGGGTCGATGGCAGACACGGTGACTCCGCCCGCGCGCATGCCGTAGCGAGACCGCGCACGGGCACAGCCCCCCGCATGTCCTTACCCCATCCTCTATGGTGCTTCATCGGTGGCTCGGAAGATGAGTGCAACGCGTCGTGATTTCCGGTTCCTACCGACACGCCACCCCACCGGGCCGGTGCGAAGCAACACAACACCCGCGTTTGCGCAGGTAACAGACATCAACGGACTTCCAGAACACCCATAAACCACCAGGCCACAATTTAGTACCCCAGCCACGAGTATGAGCGGCGTCACATCCACTTTCGCAAGCAAAAGTGGACATACATCCATCAATCGGACTGACGCCCACTGCTCGGCCCGGCTTCCGAAGTACCCACAGTCCCTATTGCCGCCCGGCCGAAAACCCCCAGCCCCGGCCGCGCGTCCCACCGGGGGGGCGGCCCCCGCCTCCGACCCCGGAGACCCCACCGTGCCGCCGCAGCCACCCCCACCGCCCTACTCCCCCGATCCGACGGAGCCCGGTGACCAGCGCCCGGGCCGGGATGGACCGCGGGCTCCAGGTCGAGCGGGCGCGGGGTGAGTTCGACGTGTCGGCGGGCGAACGCTCCGGGTATCCGGACACGATGCTCCTCCTGGCGGCCGACGGCTGGGCACCGACCTTCGCCTACGCGGACCACCGCAGCGGCAGGGTGTCGGTCGGGTACGAGGACGAGGAGGGCCGCGAGGTCATCGTCGTCACCCGGGCGGCCCCCGATTCCGGAGCTCCCGGCTCCGCGGGCTCCGGGGCTTCCGGGGACGACGGTCCGCCCCGCCACGACTGCGTGCCCGATCCCGGTCCCGTGAGCTGCGAGGAGTTCGGCGGGGACGGCGACGCCCTCGCGCTCGCCGGGCGGATCACCGGAGGTCCCCACCCGTGACCGCCGGAACAACGGCGCCCCCGATGACCGCAACCGGTCAGCTCCCGGCACCGCGGAGACGCCCGGGGCAGCCCGACTTACAGTGAGATGGACGCAGATGTCGGTAACCCGCGCCGTAATCCGGGGCGGTGAGCCCTTCTCGGATAGATTGGCCTGCGCATCGTCCCCCGCCCCCAGAAGGGATGCCCCCTATGTCGTCCGACGGTCGTTCCTCCGTGGGCCGCTACGAACTGCGGGAGCGGCTCGGCGCGGGCGGGATGGGAACGGTGTGGCGCGCCTGGGACCCCGCCCTCCAACGCGACGTGGCCGTCAAGGAGGTCCTGCTCCCCGAGGGCATGGACCCGCACGCCCGTGCGGAGGCGCACGCGCGCAGTATGCGTGAGGCCCAGGCGACCGCCCGGATCCACAGCACGGCCGTGGTCGCCGTCCACGACGTGCTCGACGACGGCGAGAGCCCCTGGATCGTCATGGAACTGCTCTCCGGGTCCTCGCTCCAGCAGCACCTGGACGCGCACGGCCCCATGACGGTGACCCGGGTCGAGGAGGTCGCCCGGTCGCTCCTGGGCGGACTGCGCGCGGCCCACGCCGCGGGCGTCACCCACCGGGACATCAAGCCCGCGAACATCATGCTCACCGCCGACGACCGGACCGTGCTGACGGACTTCGGCATCGCGAACGTGGACGGCAGCACGGCGCTCACCCAGACCGGCGTGTACATCGGCTCCCCCGAGTACATGGCCCCCGAGCGGTTCGAGGGCGAGCGCGCGCTGCCCGCGTCCGACCTGTGGAGCCTGGGCGTCACCCTGTACTCGCTGCTGGAGGGGCGCACCCCGTTCAAGCGGGACAGCATCACGGGGATCATCAGCGCCGTCCTGACCGCTCCGCTGCCGCCGCGGCTGTCCGCCCCCGACACCGGTGACCGCTCCGCGAGCGCGCCGCTGCACGCGTTGATCGCCGCACTGCTGAACCGCGACCCGGCGGAGCGTCCCACTCCCGCCGAGGCACTCGGCGTGCTGGACCGGGAGAGAGCGGCCCGGGAGGAGCGAGCCGCCGAAACCGACGACGCGCACGCACCCGCGGACGGCCCCCAGCCGCCCGTGAACGGTTCCCAGGCTCCCCCGAGCGGCCCCCAGCACCCCGTGAGCGGCCCGCAGGCGCCCGTGCACGGGCCGACGGGCGGACAGCCCGCCCAGGCCCCCTCGGGGCCGCACCGGCCGGACACCGGCGGCCAGGCTCAGCACCACACACCCCGTCCGCACGCCCCGGGCCCGCGCACGCCGCACCAGTCCGCGCCGGTCCAGCGGGCCTCCGGCCCGAACACGCCCGCCACCTCGGCCGGCCACCCATCCGCCCAGCCGCCCAGCGGCCCGCAGTGGGCGCACCAGGGACCCGACGGCCCCCGGCCGGGGGCGCACGGGCCGGGAGGCGACCCGACGGCCGCGACGGCGCGGTTCGGTCCCGGATCCGCTCCCGTCGCGCACACGGGCCGCCTCGTCGGCCAGCCGCCGCAGGTCGGCGCACGGCCGCCCGTCGGAGCCGGCCGGGCCGCGTGGAACGGGAACCGGCCCGACGCGCCCAAGCCCGCGTCGGTGGTCACCGCCGCGGTCATGCTGGGGCTGAACGCGCTCTACCTCATGGTGCTCACGGCCCTGTTCGCCGCTGAGGCGGTCAACGGCTCGGAGGATTACGCGTGGGGCACGGTGCTGCTGATCGGCGCCTGGGGGGTGTTCTCGGCGTTCGCGGGTACGGGCCTGATGACGCGGTCGCGCCTCCTGTACGGCGCCGTGATGATCGTGCAGGTCGTGGTGTCGGTACTGCTGACGTACACGATGTTCCACGTGCTGATCTACGCACTCGGCCAGTTCGTCTGGTACGCGCTGATCCTGGTGTTCAACCTGGTGATCGGCGGGCTGCTGCTGATCCCGCCCAGGGCGCGCGCGTTCTTCGGGTTCGGCCCCGACGCGTCCTGAGCGCGGCCGTACTCCCGGACGCGGACACGCCCGCCCGCTACCAGTTGAGGACCGTCAGCCCACCGAGTTCGTCGAGGGCGATCCGCCCCTCCTCCGCGAGGATCCGCACCATCTCGTCCGCCTCGGAGACACTGACGTACCGACCTCTGGACCTGGACTCCCGGGGCTCGGGTGTCTCCATCCACAGCCGCGGCCCGGCGTGCCACATCATCTGCACGCACGAGTCGTCGCGGGCGACGAAGACCGCGAAGCTGTCCGGGGCGGGGGTGAGCTGGTGGACGAGGGCGCGGGCGGCGGCCGTCTCCATCGGTTCGGCGACGTCGACCGAGCCGATGCCGTCCTGGGACGTGTCCTGGTAGCTGACGTCGACCATGCCGTCCCCGGTCGACGCGGCGTCCTCCTCCGGCCAGACGCCGCCGACCGCCCAGCGGCTGAGCGGCTCCTCCACGCGTTCGCGGGGCAGGGCGCGTCCGGTCTCGCGCACCCGGAGCACGTCGAAGGCGCGCTCGATCACGACCGTCTCCCCCCGGTCACTGGTCACCGTCACCGTGAAGTCCTGGGGCAGCCAGGGCAGCACCATGCGGGCGAGTTCGCGGACGGTCACCCGTCCCTCGTAGTGGGTGACCCACGCGGGCGTCGCGTAGGGGCTCGGGTTGGTGTAGGCGGCCTCGACCAACGGTTCCCCGTGGATGTCGGCTCCCGGATGGGCGGCACGGCGTCCCCAGCGGCGCCAGCGGCCGTCCATCTCGACCGTGAGCGCGTCGTCGGAGTCACCGTTCCAGGCGACGGTGAGGCCGTGCGCGCGGAGTGTCTCGGCGATCTCCTCGCCGACGGCGGCGCGGCGGACCTCGTGGACGGCGGTGAAACCGAGCCGGAGCGCGCCCTTCTCCGCCGCCGGCCCGGTCTCCCGGGCGTGGTAGTAGACGTAGCCGCGGATCGCGGAACCCGCGTCCGTGTCGTGGGCGGCGACCTCCGAGCGGAGCGCGTCGCGGGCGCAGCCGCCGCAGCAGGTGAAGTCCTCGCGGGCGAGGATTCCGGACTCGTCGAGGGCGCGGAAGGCACGGGTGAGCCGATCGCCGTCGGTACGGACGGGCCAGCGGCGCTGCTTCTGGGCGTGCTCCGCCATGGCGTCGTCGATGGCCGCCGCGAGTGCGGTACGGACCGCCGCCCCCGGCTCCTCCGGGGCTTCCGGGCCCTCCTGACCGGTGTCCGGCCCGGAGGGGCGGGCGAGGTCCTCGACGGCCCTGCGGTAGATCTCGACGAATCCGCCCCTCCCGTACACCACGTCGGCGATCGCGTCACGGCGGGCGGCGGCGAGGGGCTGGGAGACTTCACTCATGCGCCCAATCTGTCAGATTCGGCGGGCACTCGCGTCACGGCCCCCGGAGCGCGGCCGACCGGCTCCGGCCACTCCGGGGCGACACCGGCCGTGAGGGCGTGGCCGGCCAGCAGCCGGACCCGTTCGTCGCGGACGCGCCGGGCGGCCTCGGCGGTGGCGGTCAGCGCGCCGAGGTCGGCGGGACGGGTGTCGAGGAAGGCGGCCGAGGCGAGGTGCTCGGTGTACTCGGCGGTGGAGTCGAGTGCCTCCTGGCACTGCTCCCACTCGCGGTGCGCGGCGACCGCGCGCTCGACCATCCGCCCGTACTCGGTGATCTCCTCGACCCGGGCCCGGACGGCGGCGTCGACGGTGTTCAGGTGCTCGCGCTGGGGTTTGAGGGCCTCCCGGACGCGGGGGGAGGCCGCGCGCTGCCAGCGGCGCAGGTGGGCGCGGCGCAGTTCGCGCTGGCGGACCAGGAGCGTGGCGATCCGCCACTCCTGGTCGCGCAGCACCGCGAGCGCGCGGTCGGTGTCCAGGGAGTCTCCGCCGCCGAGTTCGCGCCGGGCGGAGGCGACCCGGTCGATGGTGCGCTGGACGGCCGCCAGGTGGGCGTGGGCGTGGTCGCCGACGTCCTCGGGGAGGACGACCAGGCCCTCGTGGTCGTCGGGGGTCCGGCTGACCCGCGCGGTGGCGGCGTCGGCCCCGATGAGGGAGACGAAGACGCCGAGTACGAGCCAGGGCACGGCGGCGATCCCGTCGGGCGCCGCCATGACCATGGCGGGGGTGGCGACGACGGTGCCCGCCCCGGCCGTCGCGCCCATCACCCGTGTCACGGGGTGGGTGTCCTCGATACAGACGAGCACGAGCACCTGGGCCAGGAGGATCACGATGGTGATGACCAGGCCCAGGGGCCAGCCTCCGGCGGCCGTCGCGAGGGCGGTCGTGAATCCGGCGGCGAGCACCTGGACGGCGCCCTCGCGCACGCGGACGGGGCGGGTGACGATCTCCCCGTTGGCGCGGCGCGGGGGCGGCTGCGGGGTCCGGCTCTCCCGCGCGATCCGCTCGCGCAGGACGTCGGGGAGGGTGGGGTCGACAACGGGGCGCGGCACGTCCTCACTCATGGGCGGTCCCTCGTGAGTGGTGGGTCTCGGTCGGGGTGCGGAGTCGGTGCGCCGGGACGGGAAAACCCGACAGAGTAGGTCATCCCCACCCCGGACGGACCCCGAACCTGGTGCCGCCAATCCCCTTTGCGGCGACTTGTCCGTTCCTACCGCGAACGCACCCGGGTGAGCGTGGACGTGCGGGAACGTCCGTCAGCGTCGGTCCGCCACCTCCTGGCCGGAGGCGGACACGAGGTCGTCGCCCTCGGCGGGCCGCTGTCGGGTGGGGTTGGTGTCGAGCCAGCGCAGGAGGTTCTCCGAGACCAGGTCGACGCCGATCCGGCCCGCCCGGCCGTCGAGGTCCCGGAACAGGCACTCGCCGTTGCCGAGGTTGCGCAGCACCGCGAGGTGGTCCTCGGTGGGCTCGACGCCCATCAGGGACATGACGCTCTCCACCTCGTACCGCTCGCTGGAGCGGAACGCGAACACCGAGGACAGGCAGTTGGTGACCTGTTCGTTGAGCAGGTCACCGGCGTTCTGGGAGACGAGGATGAGGGCGGTGTTGCGGGAGCGGCCCATGCGGGAGACCTCCGGGACGAGCTTGGCGCCCTCCGGGGTGGAGGTGACCGCCCAGGCCTCGTCGAGGAAGATCGCCTTGGGCAGGTGGCGGTCCAGACCGTTCATCAGGCGGCGCGCGAACTGGGAGACCAGGTAGAGCAGCGCGACGGACAGGCGCTGCTCGTAGGAGTAGTCGTCGCGGCCCACACCGGAGTCGGGGAGGGTGAGTCCGCCCAGGGTGAAGACGGTCGTCCACCCCTCCGTGTCGATCCGGGCGTCGCCCTGGGGGTCGAAGCACAGGCTGGCCAGGCGCATCTCCGACATCGACTGCAGGACCGCGCCCAGGTTGCGGGAGGCGGCGCCCGGCGAGGAGACGAGGTGGTCGACGACCTTGGCCAGGGACGGGCGCGGCTGGTTGGCGACGGCCGCCACGGCCTGGATCATCGCCGACTCGCGCTCCTCGCTCATGCGCGGCAGGAGGAGGCGGAGGGTCTCGGTGGCCATGGTCTTGCGGGAGGGCAGGTCGTCGCCGAACGCGAAGGGGTCGAGCAGGCCCGGCTGGGCGGACCCCAGGGACATGACGCGGGCCTTGCGCCCCCGCCGCTGGAGGAGTTCGACGAGGGACTCGGCGTCGCCCTTGGGGTCGATGGCGGCGACGGTGACCCCGCGCAGGGCGAGCTGGTAGATGAGCAGGAGGGCGAGGGTGGTCTTGCCGCCGCCGGGCTCGCCGGTGATGGCGATGGCGGTGGGGCGGTTGCGGGCCGCGGCGACCATGGGGTCGAAGTGGACGATGGAGCGGGCGCGGCCGATGCTCTCGCCGATGTAGGGGCCCACCCAGCCGCCGCCGGAGTGGTCGACCCGGTCGCCGACGTCGACGGTGGCGGTGGGCATGCCGCCCGCGATGGTGCGCAGGGGCTGGCGCTGGGCGTAGGCGCCCAGGCGGATGCGGTCGCCGGGCAGCGCCTCGTTGAACAGGGCGAACTGGTCCCCGGTGGAGTTGATGACGTCGATGCCGATGTCGCGGTAGTGCTCGATGACCGCCTCGACGTGCTGGCCGAGGAGGCGTTCGGTGGGCGCGGAGACCATGAGCCGGTGCCAGCCGTAGACGAACGGCAGGCGCTCCTTGGTGATGCCGTGCTCCAGCATCCGGGCGGCGTCGATCTGCTCGGCCAGGGCGATGGGGGCCTCGACCCCGGCCTCGCGGATGTGGGCGTCCATGTCGCGGGCGTGCGCCAGCTTGCGGCCGACGTCCTTGCTGGCCTTGGCGGGCGGGATGAGCTTCATCCGCAGGGACATCTCGACGGGGAAGGGCAGGGCGTCGGCGTGGTGCATCCAGGGTTCGCCGTCCGGGAAGGGCATGAGGTCCGGGAAGCGGGCGAAGGACAGGTAGGCGACGTGGGTGGACCCCGCGGGCTGTTCGAGGCGCAGGGACGAGCGGCCGTTGTGCACGACTCCGTCGACGAGCGCCTCGATCTCGCCGCGGCCCCACGTGCGGCGCCCGACCGCGGAGGGGCGGATCTCCTCGACGGTGCCGCTGACGGCGTGGCGGACGAGCCAGGCGATCTCGTCGGAGGTGGCGTGGCGGGCGTGCAGCGAGCTGGCGGCGAGGGCTCGGCCGAGGCGTTCGGACTGATCGGTCCAGCGGGCGATCTCCCGGTCGTCGACGGCGTCGTCGGTGATGCCGAGGACCTGTTCGGTGCGCTGGTAGGCGCCCAGGAGCTGGGCGAAGAGGCCGAGGCCGCCCCCGGCGTTGCGCGGCCCCAGGCGGACGCCGAGGTAGACCTCCTTGGTCCAGAAGTCCTTGGCCCAGACGTGGCGGTACATCTCGTCGAGGTAGTCGTACCAGCCGGGGCCGGAGTCGGCGGTGCCGTCCAGGCGGGTGGCCCAGGCGGCGGCCGGGTAGGTGCGGTGGGCGACGCGGAGGTGGACCTCGGCGTCGTTCATCCGGATGGCGGCGAGCGCGATGGTGATGTTGGTGGCGAGTGCCTGGCGCTCCTCAGGGGTGGTGAACTCGTAGGACACCGTCGGCAGGCGGAAGTAGGCCCAGGCCTCGCTGTCGCTGAACAGCACGCGGTCGTCGAAGTAGCGGACCGCGAGGCGGGTCGCGCCCCGGGTTCCCCTGGTGCCGGTCATCTGGTTGCCCTTCTGGTCGCGTCGCGGCGGGGCGTGCCCGATCCGGGGCCGCCCCCGGGCCTCCCGCCTGTGCCACCCCCCATAGTGCTGCATCGTCTGGGGGCAGAGAAGTGGACGGTGTTCCGGCGTGCCCGAATCGCCGGACCCGAACCGTCCGGGTCGGTCCGGCTGTCCCGGGGTGTCCGGTCCGGGACGGACGGCCCGGGGCGGGGCCTCCGGTCCGGGCCGGGGCGGCTCCGGTTCGGGCACGGACCGGAGCGTCCGCAGGTTCCGCGTGCGGCCGACACGCACGAGGACCCGCCCCGGGGACCGTCGACCCGGGGACGGGCCCTCCCGCGTGTCGGCGGGGACCTCTAGCAGCGGTTGTTGATCGTGGACTGGATGGCGGACCGCTCGGCGGAGGTGACGGTGAGGTCGTAGCGGTACTTCACGTTCACCCAGGACTTGACGTAGTCGCAGTGGACGGCCGTGTTGGGCGGCATCCACTCGGACGGGTCGTCGTCGCCCTTGCTGCTGTTGCTGGAGGGGGTGGCCAGCCACAGCTGTGAGGAGTTCACGTCGTTGGCGAAGGCACGGCGCTCGGACGTGCTCCAGTAGCGCGCGCCGGTCTTCCATGCCTCGCTGAGCGGGACCATGTGGTCGACGCTGATCCGGGACGGGTCGTCGTGGACCCACGTACTGTCGAAGGCACTCCACCAGCTGCCGGAGGTGGGCTGGCAGCGGGAGTCGGTGACGACGTCGTGGCCGTCACGCATGAGGACGACCTGGCGCGCCGAGCAGTTGCCCTGGACGTCGACCCAGTGCGGGAAGAGGCTGCGGTCGTAGCCGCTCTGGGGACCCTTGGGAGCGACGGTGAGGGAGTTGAGCTGGCTCTGGGCGGTCCCGGTGCTGGGGATGCCCGGCGGCAGGACGTGGTCGGCGGCGGCGGGGGAGGCCCAGCCGAGGACGACGAGCAGGACGGCGGCGGCCAGGGCCGCCAGGGCTCTGCCCGGGGAGCGGGGGGTGGTGGGCACGTTCTCTCCTCTGGAGCGGGTGGAGGGAAGGGACCCCACCACAGTGCGCCGACAACGGTTTCCGGACCAGTCCCGCCAGGGGAATTCGTGCGTAATCCGAAGTGACACAGACGGGTCCCGGCAGAAACCCCGATCTCACCGCTGTACCAGATCCCTGTGATCTAGCGCACAGGAAAAGTCCGGGCTTGCGCACCCCTGCGCGACGACCATGCCCGCAACTGGACGACCTGGGAAGATATCGATTCGAGGCGTACCCTGAAGACACGTGGCGCGACTCCGCAGGTGAGGCGCGCCATCAGCGGGAAAGGGGATCGGAAAAGAAGGAAAAAGAGAGGCCCAACTTCCATCTCCGCCCCATATAGTATGACAGTAATACCCAGTCAAATAATTACTAAACACACTGCCGGTGGGCATCCTCATAAAGGTCTCCGGAAATTTGTTAAGTTCGCGTGTCGTAAGGACGACCGTCGACCTCAGAGAGGATGAACCCCCACCGAGGGGATCGGCCATGACTCTGCAGATGGATGCTCCGACCGCGGACGAGTACCCGACCCGGAAGGCCACCGAGCCCGCCCTCCTGTACCGCAAGGACCCCGTCGTCTGGGGACCGGCGGAGGACGGGCCCTTCACCGCCGACGAGATCAGTGCCTACGACACGCGCGGCTACGCGCAGGTCCCGTCCCTCGTCTCGGACGAGGAGGTGAGCGCCTACCGGGCCGAACTGGAACGGCTCAGCTCCGACCGCGCGCTGCGCGGGGACCGGCGGGTGATCGTCGAACCGACGTCGGACGAGGTCCGCTCGATCTTCGAGGTGCACAGGATCAGCAAGGTCTTCCACGACCTGGTGAACGATCCCCGGCTCGTCGACCGCGCCCGGCAGATCCTCGGGTCGGACGTGTACGTGCACCAGAGCCGGATCAACTACAAACCGGGGTTCGGCGGGGGCTCCTTCTACTGGCACTCGGACTTCGAGACGTGGCACGCCGAGGACGGCATGTCGCGGATGCGTGCGGCCAGCATCTCCATCCCGCTGACGGAGAACTACACGCACAACGGCGCCCTGATGATCATGCCCGGCTCGCACAGGACGTTCGTGTCGTGTGTCGGCCGGACCCCGGACAACCACTACCAGGCGTCGCTGCAGAGCCAGCACGTGGGCACACCGGACCAGAGCTCGCTGACCATGCTGGCCGAGCGGCACGGCATCGACGTGCTCACCGGCCCGGCGGGCGACGCGACCGTGTTCGACTCCAACTGCATGCACGGGTCGGGCGGCAACATCACGCCCTACCCGCGGTCGAACATCTTCATCGTGTTCAACAGCGTCGAGAACGCGTGCGTGAAGCCGTTCGCCGCGAGCAGCCCGCGACCGGAGTTCCTGTCCGCGCGCGACTTCACCCCGGTCGGCCGCTGAGCCGCCGCTGAGGGGCGGCCGTCCCCGACCGCCACCCGGCGCATCCGTGCGGGCGGGCACGTGCCCGCCCGCACGACGCGTTCAGGAGCGGGTGAGGGAGTTGACCAGGACCCCGCCCAGGGCACCGTGGGCCCGCTTGGTCGCGGGGCGCAGGGCCCCGACGTCGATCCTGGTGTAGGACGAGCCGAGGTGGTCGTCCCACGGAACGCGGACGATGGCCCGGCAGCGCCCGCGCGCCACCCGCTCGGCGGCGTCCACGTCCGCCAGACTGCGCTTGCTCACCCCGTTGACCACGAGCACCGAGTTCGCCCGCAGGGCGCCGTAGCCGTTGCCGTCCAGCCACTCGAAGGTCATGGACACGGCGCGCTCGGCGTCGGCGTTGGCCGGGGCCACCAGGACCAGGCTGTCCGCCACCGGCAGGGCCCGGGCCACTCCCGTGGCCGCCGGGTCCAGGAGCGTCACCGCGTAGAAGCGGCCGAGCAGTTCGGCGAGCTGGCCGTAGTCGCGGTCGTCGAGCGTCTGGACGTAGGGGTCGTCGAGGGTCTGGACGACCTCCAGGCCGGTGCTGGCACGGCTGGTGTAGTCGCGCATCCGCGCGTGGTCGTCGACCTCGTCCGCGTTGGCGAGCAGCGCGGTGAGGGTCTCGGGGGCCTGCGCGCCGACCCGGCGGGACAGACCGTTGGGACCGGGGTTGACGTCGACCGCGACCACGGGTTCGTCGCGGTGCGCGGCCAGGGTGTGCCCGATCATGAGCGAGGTGACGGTCTGGCCGGCGCCGCCGGTGCACCCGAGCACGACCAGGCTGCGCGGCTCCGGCAGGGGGGTGCGCAGCCGGGCGATGTCGCTCGCGGGCAGGTCGGAGCGGACCGGTGCGGCGCCGCCGGTGACCACCTTGGCCAGGCGGCGCCAGCCGCGCGTACCGCCGGACTCGGTGTCGCCCTCCCGGGGTTCGGGCTCCGTGGGCACGGGGCGGGGGTCCGGGCCCCCGTCCGGGGCCTCGCCGAGCCGCTCCTGCTCGCCGGTGCCGTGGTCGAGCTCCAGTGGCGGCTCGGGCTCCTCCCGGCGCGGGGGTTCGGGTTCCTCCCCGGGAACGGGCTGGCCGAAGAGGTGGCCGAGCCTGCGGGCGTTCTGCGCGACCCGGTGGAAGACACCGTCGTGGGGGTCGCCGCCCGGGTGGCCGTCGGACGCGTCCGGATCGGTACCGGCGGAGGAGTCGGTACCGGTGCGGGAGCCGGCTCCGGTCGCGGCCCGGTCGTCACCGGCCCGCGTGGTCGGGGAGGCGGTGCCCTCCTCCGTGAGCACGTCCGCGAGGCTGCGGTTGGCCCGCGGGTCGAGGACCGGGGCCGGACGCCCGTCCGAGCCGGAACCGGAGCCGGAGTCCGGGTCGGGGTCAGGGTCGGGGTCGGGGTCGCGCCGGGCGTCCGCACGGCGTCGGGCCAGCGCGGCGGCCTCGGCCTCCTCCAGGTCCGCGGTCGTGCGGCGGGAAGCGGGCGCCCCGTCGGACGCGTCCCGGGAGCCGACGGTGGATCGCGGGGCGGCGCGGTCGGCGGCGGCGCCCCTGGCCTCGCCCCTGACCTCGGCGAAGCTCACCAGCTCGCCGGTTCCGTGGTCGAGCTGGGTGGGCGGCTTGGAGTCACCGACGTCACCGGTGGCACCCGGCGCCCCGGTCTCGGAGGACTCGGCCTCGGGCACCTCGGCGGGCGCTCCCCCGTGGGTCCGGTCGGCCCCGCCGGAGTCGTCCGGCCGGACGGCGGTGTCCGCCGACTCCTCGCTCTCGGCCGCGCTCTCCTCGCGCAGCTCGCTGGCCGGGATCACCGGGTTCCCCCGGTCGCCGACCTTGGGCTGGTCGGGGTGGCGCCGCTTGCCGTCGTCGAACCACTGCGCCGGGTCCGCGGCCTTCGGGTCGCGCTCACCGCCCCGCAGGGCGTCGGCGAACCTGGGCCGCGGCGGCGCGGGGGTGTCCGCCTTGCTGAGGTGCTGGTCGAGCACCGACATGTGCTCGTTCCACCCGGTCCCGCGGTCGCCGTGGTCGTGGCTCGGGCGGACCGGCATCGCCTCCTGCTCGCCGGTCCCGTGGTCCAGCTCCGGCGGTGCTCCGGCCGGGAGCCTGAGGTCGGTGCCGGTCGGGGGCTCCGGGGAGTCCGGGGAGTCCGGGACGTCCGGTTCGGGCGGTGCGGCCGCACCGCCCGAAGCGACCGCGGTGTCCGGGGTGTCCGCGCCGTCCTCGGTGTCGGGGTCGGCCTCGCGGGCGGTGTCCGCCGTGTCCTTGGGCGCCGAGGCGGCGGGCGGCAGCCAGGGGGTGGAGGGGGTCTCCGGCACGGCGGAACGGCCGGTGGCGGCCGCGTAGCGCTCGGCGTAGTCGGACAGGTCACCGAGCCCGGCCCGGTCCGCGGGCCCGTCCTCGGCTTCCGGCACGGCACCGCCGTCGCGGCGGGGCTCGTCCAACTCCCAGGGGGCGGCGTGCGGGCGGCCCCTGCGGCGGGGCGGGCGCGGCGGCTCGTCCGCGGGCAGGGCGGTGCCCCGGGCCCGCCCGGACGGCGGGTCCTGCGGGGCGCGCTCACGAACGCCTTCGGAGCGGCGCTCGTCCAGTTCCCTGGCGACCCTGATGCCCTGGACGCGTCCGCGCAGGCGGCGCGCGGGGGCCGACTCCTCCGCCTCCGGTTCGGGCGCGGCCATGACCTCCTCGGCCCGGCGGCGCTCGCGTACGCGTTCGGGCCCCCCGGACACCTCCGCCGTCTCGTCGACCCCGGGTGCCCCAGCCTCCTCCTCGGACTCGGGCCCACCGGTCGCCTCGTCGACCTCGGCGCGGCTCGGGGCACCGGTGTCACCGACCTCGTGGGCGGCCCTGGAGCTGAGACCGACGGGGGGCCGCCCGGAGTGCGCGCGCAGACCGGAGATCCACTCCTCGCCGTCCCGCTCCTGCCCGGGTTCGTCCCGTTCGGAGCCCCGGACGTGCTCGTCGGACCCGTCCCCGCGACCCCGCGACGGCACGGGAGCGACGGGTTCGAGGGCGATGCCGAAGTAGTTCAGGACACGGCGGGTCACGCCGCGCGTGTCGGGGGCGTCCTCGGGGGGCCGCGTGTCGGCCGGGACCTCCTCCGTCCCGGCGGCGGCCCCTGGCACGGTGTGCTCGGACTCCTCCTCGGGGACGGGTCCGGCGTCCTGCCCGGAGAGAAGATCGGGAACGGGTGCGGCCACGCCCACGAGCGGCGGCGCGGAATCCGGGGAGGGACGCGTCGGGAGCTCCCCGACCGCGGTCCGGTCGGTCTCCGGCGTCGCCTCGGCGCGTTCACCCCGGCGCCGTCCGGACGCGGGCAACGGCCCGGCGTCCGGGTGGCGGTGCCACACGCGCACCACCACCCGGGCCTCGTCCGGCTCGTACTCGGGTGCGAGCCTGGTGTAGACACGGGCCTCGGTGAGGAAGCGGGCCTGGGAGATGAGCAGCTCGGTGAGGCGTTTGCCCTCGATCACCGGCCGGGTGGCCAGCACGGTGATCACCCCGGGCGGTACCACCCAGAGCACCAGGTGCCAGCCGTTGCCGAAGGTGAACGGGGCGTTGAGGATGCTGAGCAGCACCACCCAGATCGCGAAGACCCCCAGCGCGACCCCGAAGGTCCCCACCGGGAGCGGCATGGGCAGCCGGAAATCGTAGAGCTTGTACAGCCGCTTCTCGATACGCCAGATATTGGTGTACGTGGGCAGATCCACGTTCCCGGCCTCCCTCGCCTATTCCGCCGATACGCCCATCGCTCGCGCGAGCGCCACCGCGATGACCTCGATGATGCCGGGGACGTAGAAGACGATCCCGATGAAGATCGCCAGGATGATGAACTGCGCGAACCGCGTGATCTCACGCGTGAACAGGAAGAACACCGCCACGATCGACACGATGACGAGGAACAGCGGCCCGAAGAAGCCGCGGAGGAAGTCAGCGAGGCCGCCCGTGTCGGGGGCCTCCTGCGTCGGTGACGGCGGTGCCGCCGCCGCGAGGTGGAGGAGGTCGGCGCCGCCCGCCTGGGCGAGGGCGTCCGTCGTGGAAGACAGCAGGGGGAGCATGTCAGGCGCCGCCCTCCGGTGTCGTCGCTGGTGTGCGCATGGTCCTTCTCGTCTCCTTGCCTACGGGCCCCGTCAGCCGCCGAACGAACGCGGGGCGCCCCGGATGTCACGCACGTGCCACTCGTTGCCCGAGTTGACCACGGTGACCAGGTAATCCTGCACCAGTTGGCCCGCCTCTCCGCCATCGGAGGCCGGGACGTTCCAGCGGACGGTGACCGCCACCTGTCGTACGTCATCATCCCCGGTCGACGTCTGGGATGGCACCGTGATATCGGACAGTTCGGCGAATTCCAGGGTGTTCGTCGGAAGCGGGGTGATGGCGGCGCCCTGTTCGAGGAACCGTTCCAGGAAGTCCGGCTCTCCGGCGTAGGCCTCGAAGAAGCCGGGCAGTACCTCGCCGAGCTGCTCGGCGGCGTTCGGGTCGGTCTCGAAGGACGCGCCGGGGGGCAGGGCGGCCTGGGTGGGCGCGGCCAGCAGGGCCGGGCGCCCGGAGACCACGAGGGCGTCCCCGTCGGCGTAGACGGGCACGTCCAGGCGCATCGGCGCACCGTTGACGTCGGCGCGGACCACCACGACGGCGTTGTTGTCGTCGAGGACGTCCACGGCGACGACCGTGAGGTTCTCGCCGGTGAGGCTGCCGGACGCGGCGTCCAGTTCGGTGGCCTCACCCTCGGGGACGAACGCGGCGAGTTCGTCGCGGCGCGCCTCGGTGTCCTCGGTGTCGAGGTAGACGTCGGCGAAACGGAGGGCGAACGCGGCGGAGGCGGTCTCGGGGTAGGTGGCGGCGTCGGTGCTCGGGGGCTCCTCGTCGACGCTGGGCAGGGCGAATCCGCCGCGCAGGGGGAACCAGATGCCGTTGACGACGACGACGACGATGAACGCCCACAGCACGGCGCGTCCCACGCCGACCCACCAGCGCCCGCCCGCGCCCGCGCGGGGCGCACGGGGCCGTGCGGCGCCGAACTCCGCCTCGGTGCCGTCGGACTGGTCACGCCCGGTCCGACCGAGCCGTGACGCCTTCGCCATCCCCGCCTCCTGCGCTCAGTTTCCGCCGTCCGGTCCGGACGGCCCTTCCGCCATGCCCTTGTCTACCCCATCCCTATAGTGAGGCATTGTGCGGGTTGGGAGCGGCCTTGGGCGTCCGGTGTTTCGGTGTCGACGCGGGGACCAGCACACCGGTCAAAGTTCGCGAAAGACATCGAATACGGCGAATTCCCAGGTAATCAGGATGGCGACGGTGCAGGTCAGAGCAATTCCGGTTGTCCAAGACAGCGATTAGTCACCTGGCAGAAAGCACGCTGTCGCCCCCGGGACGAGAAAACCGTTGGCTGGATGTAACCGGAGTCTCGTTCCCCCGGTGCCGCTCCGGTCCCGGCGGTCCCGAACCCGGTGCTCCCGCGCGACCGGCCCGACGTCACATCGGTGGCGGCGCCGCGACCGGAATGCCGGGGGGCCGACCCGTGTTGACGCCCCTCGGAAGCTGCCACACCGTTCCTGGGAGCGCGCCCCGAACCGGGCCGTCCCGAGAGAGAAGCCGTCACATGCGCGTCGAGATCTGGACCGACATCAACTGCCCCTGGTGCTACGTGGGCAAGGCACGCTTCGAGAAGGCGCTCGCCGGCTTCGAGCACCGCGACGAGGTCGAGGTCGTCCACCGCCCCTTCGAACTGGACCCCTCGTTCCCCCGGGACACCACGGAGCCGGTCCTGCCGATGCTCGCGAGGAAGTACGGCATGACCGAGGCACAGGCTCAGGAGGCCGAGCAGCGGATCGCCGCCAACGCCGCCGCCGAGGGGCTGGGGTACCGCACGGCGGGTCGGGACGTCGGCAACAGCTTCGACATGCACCGGCTGCTGCGCCTCGCCCTGGAGCGGGGCCGCCAGAACGCACTGATCGACGTGCTCTACCGGGCCAACTTCGTCGAGGAGCGCTCCGCCTTCGAGGGGGTCGAGCGCCTGGTGGAGCTGGCCGTCGAGGCGGGGCTCGACCCGGACGACGCCCGCGCCGTCCTGACCGACCCCGAGCGGTACGCCGACCAGGTGCGCGCCGACGAACGCGAGGCCGCCCGGCTCGGGGCCACCGGGGTGCCGTTCTTCGTGCTCGACCGCGCCTACGGCGTCTCCGGGGCCCAGCCCGTCGAGGCGTTCCGCCAGGCCCTGGATCGGGCGTGGGCCGACCACGCGCCCCTCACCGCGGTCGGTTCCGCCGAGGGGGCCGAGGCCTGCGGCCCGGACGGGTGCCCGGTCCCGGAGCACGGCTGAGCTCCCGGCGACGCGCGAAGGCCCGCACCCTCTTCCGGTGCGGGCCTTCGCGCGAGCGTCTCGGGAGCGATCGTCCCCGGTCACACGTTGAAGCGGAACTCCACCACGTCGCCGTCGGCCATCACGTAGTCCTTGCCCTCCATGCGGACCTTGCCCGCGGAGCGGGCGGCCTGCATGTCGCCCGCGCCGACCAGGTCGTCGAAGGAGACCACCTCGGCCTTGATGAAGCCGCGCTGGAAGTCGGTGTGGATGACTCCGGCGGCCTCGGGCGCCGTGGCGCCCTTGCGCACGGTCCACGCGCGGGCCTCCTTGGGCCCTGCGGTCAGGTAGGTCTGGAGGCCCAGGGTGTCGAAACCGACCCGGGCCAGCTGCGCCAGGCCCGACTCCGTCTGCCCCATCGACTCCAGGAGCTCCTGCGCCTCCTCCTCGTCCAGCTCGGCCAGCTCGGCCTCGATCTTGGCGTCGAGGAAGATCGCCTCGGCCGGGGCGACGAGCTCCTGGAGCTTGGCGCGCAGGGTCTCGTCGGCCAGCTCACCGCTGTCGAGGTTGAACACGTAGATGAACGGCTTGACGGTGAGCAGGCTCAGCTCGCGCAACCGGTGCGTGTCCAGGCCCTGGGCCGCGTAGAGCGACGTGCCGCCGTCCAGGACCTCGCGGGCGGCCAGCGCCGTCTGGAGCAGCTCCTGGGCGGCCTTGTCCTTGGCGTTGCGCTTGGCGTCCTTCTCCAGGCGCGGAATCGCCTTCTCCAGGGTCTGGAGGTCGGCGAGGATCAGCTCGGTGTTGATCGTCTCGATGTCGCGCGAGGGCTCGACGTCGCCGTCCACGTGTGTGACGTCCGGGTCCTCGAAGGCCCGGATCACCTGGCAGATGGCGTCGCTCTCGCGGATGTTGGCGAGGAACTTGTTGCCCAGGCCCTCACCCGTGGAGGCGCCGCGGACGATGCCCGCGATGTCGACGAAGTCCACCGTCGCGGGCAGGACCTTCGCCGAGCCGAAGATCCCGGCCAGGGTGTCGAGTCGGGAGTCGGGCACACCCACGACCCCGACGTTGGGCTCGATGGTCGCGAACGGGTAGTTCGCGGCCAGAGCGTCGTTCTTGGTCAGCGCGTTGAAGAGGGTGGACTTGCCGACGTTGGGCAGGCCGACGATCCCGATAGACAGACTCACAAGGTCAGAGTCTATGCGGACCCGCGAGTACGCCGATCCTCCCGCGGCGGGGATCCGGGCCAATCGCCGAAACACACTGCACAGGGATCACCACGCACAGTAGGTTCGACACAGTCACCGGAGTCCTGGAGCCGAGGGGGCACACGGGGTGCCGCGCGCCGCCGCCCGCGTGTCACGGGACACCGGGCGGCCCACCCCCCGAGCCCGCGCCGCGACCCCGTTCCTGGGGGGAGTCAACTGTGGTCACCGACCAGCTACGAGCGTTCGTACGCCGCTATCCCGCGGTGCGCTTCGCCACCCGCCAGATCCGTGTGCGCCTTCCCAGACGGCTGGGCGGGCTCGACCCCGCACGCGTCCCGCCGTGGAGCCGCGACCTGACCGTCGTCCTGCCCCGGCTCGACTCGGACACGCCCCCGGCCGGACCCGACAGCATCACGCTGCGGCTGCCCGGCGACCTCACCGTGCCCCGGCGCCTGGCCGCGTCCGGCCTCTCCCGGCACGAGCCCGACAGCCTCGCCTGCTTCCTGGCGATGCTGGACCACACCCCGCCCGGCGCCGTGCTCGACGTGGGGGCCGGGGTGGGCGTCTACGCGATCCTGGCCGCCGCGCGGACGGAGCGGCCGGTGTTCGCCTTCGAGCCGACCCCGGAGATCGCCTCCGCGGCGCGGGCGGTGGCCCGGAGCGGCGGGATGGGGTTCGCGGTCGTGGAGCTGGCGCTGAGCAACCACAACGGCACCGCCCGACTGCACCGGGCGCGGCACAACGACATGTGCAACACGGTCGTGCACGCCACCCGCGCCGACCTCGCGCACGTCCCGGTGGAGGTGACGACGCTGGCGCACTGGAGCGAGGACGCCTCGGTCCTGCCGGCCGTGGTCAAGGTGGACACCGTGGGCACCGAACCGGACGTGGTCGCGGGCGGTCTGGAGGTGCTGCGGCGCCACCGGCCGTGGATGCTGGTGAAGGTGCGCCCGGACCGGGGGGTGGAGGAGCGGCTCATGGCCCTGCTCGACCCGCTCGGCTACACGTGGTACCCGGTGAGCGGGCCGCCTCCCTACCAGGCGTGCGAGGAGATCGCCGGGCGCGCCTCGCCCGCGTGGGAACGGATGTGGATGTTCACCCCCGCCCCGGTCCCGGAGGAGTTCTGGCGCTCGGTCGGCGCGTGGCGGGGCGCCCTGGAGGCGTGTGTCCCGGGCGCGCGCCGGGACGCCTGAACCCCCGCGCCGCGCGGGGCGGGCGGGGGTCGGGGCGGGTTCCCGGGGCCGTTCCGGGTCAGGGGGAGCCGAGGGACTCCACCAGCAGGGCCAGGCGCTCCACCTCGGCCGGGTCCTCACCGGAGGCGTAGGTGCGGTCGGAGGTGAGGGCGCTGACCGAGACCGCGCCCTCCGCCAGGAGTGCCGTGCTGTCGGCGTCCTCCTTGGTCTCCGGGAGGCACCCCGGTGTGTCCGGCCCGCAGACGGTCACGCCGAGTTCGTAGCCGTCCTCGCCGGTGAACTCGGGGACCAGGACGGTTCCGGTGCCCGCCTCGGTCCACCGGACGTCGGGGGCGGGCTCCCCGTCCGCGGAGTGCGGGTGGTTGACGTTGACCAGGTACTCGCTGGTGAGCAGATCGGCCCCGCGCAGGCGCGCGAGCAGGTCGGCGGCGAACGCGGCCGTGGCGGAGTAGGTCTCGGGGGTGACCACGAGGTCCTCGTCGACGGAGGCGCTCACGGCGAGGGCCGGCACGCCGGCCAACTGCCCCGCGAGGGCCGCCCCGACCGTGCCGGAGTTGGGGATCTGGGTGGCCACGTTGGGACCCGAGTTGACGCCGGAGACCACGACGTCGGGTGCCTCGCTCCAGCCGACCAGCTCCCGCAGGCCGTGGTGGAGCGCGAAGGTGACGGAGTCGACGGGTGTGGCGCTGGGCGAGTCCTCCCCGCAGGGGCCGTCCTCGACGCAGACACCGTGGACCGCTCCCCCGCCGGGGGCGTCGGCGCAGTCGTCGGCGTACTCGTCGGGCGGGCCGGAGGGGCTTCCCAGCCCGAACGAGCCGCTGTGCGAGACGGCGCTGCCCATACCGGACTGGTAGTCCCACGGGGCGAAGACCACCACGTCCGCTCCGGCCGCGCACAGTGCCGACCGCAGTGCGTACAGGCCCAGGCCGTCCGACCCGTCCTCCTCGGCGGCCCGCACGGAGTCGTCGTTGGCCAGGAGCACCCGCAGACCGTCGAGGGTGGCGGGGGCGAAGTCCGCGCCCGCGCCTCGGTCGGACGTCCCGTCGGTGGCGGTGTCGGGAGCGGAGCAGGCGGCGAGCAGCGGCAGTGCCAGGACGGCGGCGGCGCGGCGGATCACGGCGGTCACAGCCAGCCCTCCAGTGAGGCGAGGAAGGCCGGGTAGTCGTCACGGTGGATGCAGTGGCCCGCGCCCCCGACGGTGCGGACGGTGAACCCGCGCCCGGCCAGCAGACGGGCGCCGTCCTCGTCCACGGTGAAGCTCGGGTCGGCGAGCTGGACCAGGGAGGGGACCGCGGCGGTCGCGGGCATGCGGTCCTTCGCGGAGGCTTCGGCGATGACGTCGAAGAAGTCCGGGTCGAAGGCGGCGAAGCCGGCGAGTTCCGCCCTGACGTCGGCGTCGCTCCAGCGCGGGTTCATCGCGCGCACGCTCTCCTCGGTGGCCTGGACGACCATGCGGCGCATGGCGCCGAGGGCGGCCGCCGAGGCCCCGGCGAACCGGAACGCCGGGTCGGAGTAGACCGCGCGTGCCGGGCGCAGCCGGTCGACGGCCAGGGAGAGGGCGAGGCCGCCCATGGAGTGGCCCACGGCCAGGTCCGCGCCGGTCGGCAGGGTGTCGACGAGGTCCTGGCCGAGCGCCGCGACGGAGTAGTCGCCGCGGGGGCTGCTCCCGTGGCCGCGCAGGTCGACGCCGACCACCCGGTAGCCGCGGGCGGCCAGGTCGGCTGCGAGGGCGTGCCAGGTGCCGTGGTCGGACATGGCGCCGTGGACGAGTAGGGCGGTCCGGTCGCCGTCACCGGTCACGTGGGTGGCGAGTCTCAAGGGGTCCTCCTCTGGGGTGGGTCGGGAGCGGGGCTGGCGCGGACCGGGAACGGGGTCGGCCCGGGCGGGTGGGCGGGGTCAGCGGACACCGCGGACGAAGACGATGGCCAGCGCGCCGAGGAGGCCGACGGCCGATCCGACCAGGAACAGCGATCCGTAGCCGCCCAGGTGCAGGATGATCGCCGAGGCGATGAACGGGGCGACGATCTGCGGTCCGGCGGCGGCGATGTTGAGGACGCCCATGTCTCGGGCCGCGTCGGCGTCGCTGGGCAGGACGAGGGTGGCCAGGGCGGTGTCCACGGCCATGAAGCAGCCGAAGGCGCTGCCGTTGACCACGGCGAACACGAGCATGCCGGTCCAGGTCGGCGTGAGGAAGGGGATGAGCATCGCCAGCGCGGAGACGACCCCGGAGACCAGGGCGAAGAGCTTGCGGCGGTCGAGGCGGTCGGAGAGGGGTCCGCCCACGGCGGTGGTGAGGACGGTGCCCGCGGCGGTCACCAGGGTGAGCACGGTGACGGCGGCGGCGGGTTCCAGGCCCTCGGGCAGGGCGACGAAGTAGTCGAGGATGTAGAGCTGGAAGCCGAAGATGAGGAAGTAGCCGAGGAAGAGCAGCGCCCGGCCGGTGAAGACGAGGGCGAAGTCGCGGTGGGCCAGCGCGGACAGGAAGCGCCCCGCCGAGGCGAGGGGGTGGGTCCTCCGGGCGGGGCCGCGCTCGGGCAGCTCGTCGCCTCTGGGGTCGTGGGTGGTCGCGGCGACCAGGACGGCCGCGGCGACGACGATGCCGCCGAGCACGATGTAGCCGAGCGGGAGCCGGGCGGTGAAGAGGGCGGCCAGGCCGGTGCCCAGGACCCCGGCCGCGGAGAGCGCGATGCCCATGGCGGCGGCCGCGGTGCCGCGCCGGTCGTGGGGCACGCGGTCGGGGATGATCGCGGTGAGCGCCGCGTGGTGCAGGTTCATGGCGCCCTGGGCCAGGCACCAGCCGATCACCATCATCAGCAGCGAGTCGGCGTAGCCCAGGACGAACACGAGGGCGAAGGCGGCGAGCGCGCCGCCGATGAGCCAGGGGTTGCGGCGGCCCCAGCGTGTGCGGGTGCGGTCGGAGAGCGCTCCGCCGACCGGGTTGAACACGGTACCGAAGACGGCGGCGATCCCGGCGACCAGGCCGAGGTTGGCGACGGCGGCCTCCTCGTCGCCGGGGGTGAGCCCCTGGACCTGGAGGGGGAGCAGGACCGCCCCGATGCCGAGGTAGAAGGCGTAGACGGCGAGGTTGCCCGCCCCGAGCAGCGGGATGAGGCGGCCGAGACCGCGCCGTCCGGACGTGGGCGCGTGGCCGGGGGCTGGGGCTGGGGCTGGGGCTGGGGCTGCTTCCGGAGCGTCCGGCCTGGGGGAGGGGTGCTCGGACATGTGATCTCCCTGGCGTGAACCTGTGTGATGGAGAAACGCCTGTTCAGGCATCGGTTACGCGTTTAAGCTAGGTTACGCGTTTAACCTTGTCAATGGGTTCGTCATCAGGAGTTCACACGCGCCGGTCCACGCCCGGGACCTCCCTTGGGCACCGGCCCCGACAGGCAGGCAGGATAGGGTCATGACTTCGATCCGCCCCCGACCCGCGACCATCACCGACATCGCCAGGCGCGCGGGTGTGTCGACCGCGACCGTGTCGTACGTCCTCAACGACGCACCGGGGGCCCGCATCCCGGAGGCGACGCGCAAGCGGGTGCGGTCCGTGGCCGACGAACTGGGCTACGTCCCGCACGCCAGCGCGCGGTCGCTGCGCACGGGCACCAGCGACCTGGTCCTGCACGTCCAGATGGACGTGGTCCAGGGGCCGCTGGCGTCGCGGTTCCTGCACGACCTCTCACACGGCCTGCGCGAGCTGGGCTACACACTCCTCCAGTACGGGGCCGAGCGCAGCCGGGGGGTGAAGGCGGCACGCGCCTGGGCGGCCATGCGGCCCTCCGCCGTCGTGGCCGGGGACGACCGCCTCACCCCCGCCGGGGTGGAGCTGCTGCGCAAGGCCGACATCCACGTGTTCGCGGTGGGCACTCCCCCGGAGCGGGCCAAGGAACTGGGCGTGTCCACGCTGACGATGGACCACCGCGGGCTGGGCGAGTGCGCCGGGGAGCACCTGCTCGGACGGGGCCACCGCGACATCGCCGTCGTCGTACCGCGCGAGGACACCCTGCGCCAGATGGGCGAGGGGCGGCTGGCCGGGGTGCGCTCGGCGGTGGAGCGGGCCGGGTCCGGCGCGTCCGTACGGCGCCACGAGATGGACTGGACGCCGGAGAGCGCGGCGGAGCTGGTCGGAACGTGGGTGGAGGAGGGGCTGCCCGACGGCGTGTTCGGCTACAACGACGAGTTCAGCGGACTCCTGCTCGGCGCCCTGCTGGACGCGGGCGTGCGGGTGCCCGAGCGGGTCGGGCTGGTGGGCGCGGACGACGTCATGCTGTGCCGGATGCTCCGGCCCCGGCTCACCAGCGTGCGGCTGGAGTCCGAGGAGCCCGGGGCCACGGCGCGGCGGATCGTCGAGGCGCTCCGGGAGCACACGGCGGTGCACCTGTCCCCGTGGACGCCGGTCCTGGTGGAGCGGGAGACCTAGGCGTGCCCTGCCCGGCCGGTCGGGCAGGGCAGGGCACGGGAACGGCTACCGCAGCTCGACGGGGGCGGACAGTCGCGTGTCCCGGTACGAACGGCCGACGAGCAGCTCGTAGGCACCGGCGACGTACTCCCACTCGTCGGCGTCGGACGCCCACGTGCGGATCGCCTCCCGGGGAACGGTGACGACGGCCTCGGCGGTCGCCCCGGCGGCCGCGCGCACGGTCGCGAACCCGGCCAGCACGCGCGCGGGGCGGTCCCCCGGCTCGCGCGGGGCCAGGTAGACCTGCACGACCTCGTCGCCGTCGCGCTCCCCGGTGTTGGTCACGCGGACCCGCACCGTGGCGAGGGTGTCCCCGTCGGCGCCGGGGTCGACCTGCTGGACGTCGACACCGTCGTAGCGCCACTGCGTGTAGGACAGTCCGTGCCCGAAGCAGAACGCCGGGGCCCTCCCCGCGCGCTCCCAGCCCCGGTAGCCGACGAACACGCCCTCCGCGTACTCCAGGGTGCCGTCCTCGGGCACCACGTCCAGCACCGGGACGTCCTCCTTCGCGGCCGGCCAGGTCGTGGGCAGGCGCCCGGACGGGTCGCGGTGCCCGAGCAGGACGTCGGCGAGCGCCCCGCCGAGCTCCTGGCCCCCGAACCAGGTGAGCAGGATCGCGGAGACGTCCTCGCGCCAGGGCATCTCCACGGGGGAACCGGCGTTCACCACGACCACGGTCCGGTCGTTGACCTGGGCGACCCGGGCGACGAGCTCGTCCTGGCGCCCGGGCAGCCGCAGGTCGGAGCGGTCGAAGCCCTCCGACTCGACCTCGGCGGTCGTGGCCGCCAGGACGACGGCCACGTCGGCGTCGCGCGCGGCCTCGACGGCCTCCTCGATGAGCACGTCGTCGTCGGCCATCGGCCCGCGGTGGGTGAGGGTGAACCCGATGAACGCGAAGTCCCCCATGCCCAGGTCCTGGTGGGTCTTGACCACGCTCAGGCGGACGTCCCGCCCCTCGGTGAGCGTGACCGGGACGGTGGTCGTGGGCGGGTCGAACATCGCCGCGGCCGGGTCGTCGCCCTCGAAGTGGAGCTCGCCGTCGAAGAGGACCTTTCCGTCGACGCTGAGGACGTAGCGCCCGGCACCCGAGATGCCGAGCAGGTGCTCCCCGGTCGCCTTCGGGGTGAGGGTCCCGCCCACCTCGACGCGGTCCAGTCCGGCGTTGGTCACGCCGTCGGGAAGCTCGCCGATCCACCGGGCGGTGCCGTCGGGCAGGGCCTCGGTGGCCAGCACCCGCCCGTCGGCGGCCAGGAAGGCGGCGGTCATGGCCGCGTCGACGGCGGGCAGGTTGGCGCGCGGGTCGGCGCCCACCGCGTAGGTGAGTTCCACGCCGTCGGGCAGGGCGGCGCGCAACCCCTCCAACGGGGTGACCGTGCGCTCGGCGAACACGCTGGCGCTGCCGCCGCCGCTGGTCCGGGCCTCGGAGGCGGCCAGCCCGACGAGCGCGATCCGGCCGGTCCGGGCCGGGTCGACGGGCAGGGCGGCGCGCTCGTTGCGCAGCAGTACGAAGGACCGGGTGGCGACCTCCCGCGCGACGGCGCGCCCGTCGAGGCCGGACGGCCGGTCACCGGGGGCCACGACGGGGTCGGCGCCCTCCAGCAGGCCCACGCGGGCGGCGAGCAGCAGCACCCGCCGGGCGAGGGCGTCCACGGCATCCTCGGGGACCCGGCCGTCGCGGACCGCGTCGACGAGGTGCTGTCCGTAGACCGTGTTGGGACCGGGCATGGCGACGTCGAGCCCGGCCAGGCAGTCGCGGACGGTGTCGCGGGCGGCCGTCCAGTCCGAGACGACGAAGCCGTCGAAGCCCCACTCGTCGCGCAGCACCGTGTTGAGGTCGAGGTGCTCGGTCATGGTGGTGCCGTTGACCTTGTTGTAGGCGGCCATGACGCCCCAGGGGCGCGCCCGGGCGACGATGCGCTCGAAGGGGGCGAGGTAGATCTCGCGCAGGGTGCGCTCCTCGGCGCGGACGTCGACGGTGAAGCGGTCGGTCTCGGAGTCGTTGGCGACGAAGTGCTTGACGGTGGTGCCGACCCCGCCCTCCTGGACGCCCAGGACGTAGGCGGCCCCGATCTCACCGGTGAGGTAGGGGTCCTCGGAGAAGGTCTCGAAGTGGCGCCCGCCCAGCGGGGAGCGGTGCATGTTGACCGCGGGGGCGAGCAGGACGTGGACGCCCTTGCGGCGTGCCTCCTGGGCCAGCAGGTGCCCGGCGGTGCGGACGAGGTCGCGGTCCCAGGTGGCGGCGATGGCGGTGGGGCTGGGGAGCTGGACGGAGGGGTCGTCGGGGGTCCAGCGCTCGCCGCGCACCCCGACGGGCCCGTCGGACATGACGAGGCGGCCGAGCCCGATGTCGGGGTTGGCGGCGATGGCCCACATGGAGTCGCCGGACAGCAGACGGACCTTGGCGTCGAGGTCGAGGGCGGCCAGGGCGGCGTCCACCCGCCGTTCGCGGGCCAGGTCGGCGTCGGTCGGTGCGGTCATGTCGCTCCCAGGGGTGGGTCGGGGGACGCGGAAGGAATTGACCTACCGGTCATTCGGGAAAACACTGACCTCAGGTTAAACGCATAATCATCTCGTGTGAAGCACCCCCGCGTAGCCTTGCTGCGATGAGCGAGCAGGAACCCACCCCACCGGACGCCCCGGCCCCGGGCGCACCCGCGCGCAGGGGGCGCGGACGCCCGCGCGCCACGGAGCGCCGGGACCAGATCCTCGACGCCGCGCTCGCGGAGTTCGCCGAGTCCGGCTTCCGGGGGGCGTCCCTGGCCGCCGTGGCACGCAGGGTCGGACTGAGCCAGCAGGGCCTGCTCCACCACTTCGCCAGCAAGGAGGCCCTGCTGGTCGCCGTGCTCGACCGGCGCGACGAGGTCGACCTCCGCGAACTGGACGGACTCGGCGGGGCCGCCGTGCCCACCGAGCTCGCCGAGCGCAACACGCGGCGCCCCGACGTGGTCCGGCTGCACACGCTGCTCACCGCCGAGGGCCTGACCGGCGACCATCCGGCCGCCGCCTACGTCCGCGACCGCTACACCCGCGTACGGGAGAGGGTCGCGGGCACGCTGCGCGCCGAGCACGGCGACCGGCTCCCGGGCGGGGCGACCCCCGACCAGGCCGCCGCACTGCTCACCGCAGCCATGGACGGCCTCCAGATCCAGTGGCTGTACGATCCGGATTCCGTGGACATGCCGGATCTGATGGGACTCCTCACCGATGTCCTGCGTGGCGCGCCCACGGACCCCGCACCGCACTGACACCATGGAGGGCCATGGACGCCCTCGTTCTCGTACTCGTGCTCCTGGTCGGTCTGGCCGTCGGTGTGGCGGTGGGCTGGGCCCTGGCCCGCGGCCGCACGGCCGAGGAACGCGCCGACGCCCGCGCGGCGCGGGAACGCGCCGCCTACGTCGAGGAACAGCTGGCCGACCGCTTCCGCGCACTGTCCGCCCAGGCCCTGGACCAGACCAACCAGCGCTTCCTCGAACTCGCCGAGGGGCGTCTGCGGGCGGTCAGCGCCGAGGCCGGAGGCGACCTGGACGAGCGACGCCGCGCGGTCGAGCGCATGGTGGAGCCCCTGACCGCCACGCTGAACCGGGTGGAGACCCAGCTGCGGGAGGCGGACGCGGGCCGGGCCGCCGCCCACGCGGAGCTGGCCAGGCAGGTGGAGTTGGTGCGCGAGGGCTCCGATCGGCTGAGGGACCAGACGCGGTCCCTGGTGACCGCGCTGCGGCGTCCGGAGGCGCGCGGCCGGTGGGGCGAGCTGCAGCTGCGCAGGGTCGCCGAACTGGCCGGGATGGCCGCGCGCTGCGACTTCGACGAGCAGGCGAGCACCCGCGACGGAGCGCTGCGCCCGGACATGGTGGTGCGCCTGGCGGGCGGCAAGAACATCGTCGTGGACGCCAAGGTGCCGCTGGCGGCCTACCTGGACGCGGTGGAGACCGAGGACGAGGAGGTCTCGGCGGAGCGGCTGCGCGCCCACGCCAGGCAGTTGCGCACGCACGTGGGCCAGCTGGCGGCGAAGTCGTACTGGGCGGCCTTCGCGCCCGCGCCCGAGTTCGTGGTGCTGTTCGTCCCCGGAGAGGCCTTCCTCGCCCCCGCGCTGGAGCACGACCCGGGCCTGCTGGAGCACGCGATGACGCGGCGGGTGCACATCGCCACCCCCACGACGCTGATCTCCCTGCTGCGGACCGCGCAGTACGCGTGGCAGCAGCAGGCCCTGAGCGAGAACGCCCGGGAGGTCTTCGAACTCGGCAAGCTGCTGCACGGCCGGCTGTCCACGCTGGGCGGGCACGTGGAGGGCCTGGGCAGGGCGCTGACCCGCACGGTGAGCGCCTACAACCAGACGGTGGGCTCCCTGGAGAGCCGGGTCCTGGTGACCGCCCGCCGCTTCCGCGACCTCGGACTGGTGGACACGGACCTGGAGCGGCCGTCGGGGGTGGAGGAGCGCCCCCGCACCGTGGCCGCCCCCGAGATGACCTCCCCGGAGCTGGCCGAACCCGACATGTCCTCCGAAATGTTGCGGGAGGCCGCCGTGGTGGACGGAATTCGGCACGCGGATAACGCCACGCATGACCGGACCCAAATGGATCGCGGGGGTACCGTGCACTGAGCCGGGTCCCGAAACACGGCGGAACCATCACGCCCCAACCCGGTGTCCAACGGGCTGGAAGACGTGTTCGTCGCGGAAGGGGCAAGCAGCCGAAATGACGACACGATCCAAGGAAAAGTCACCGAAGTCTCACGTGAAGTGACACACTGAACACCGTGAGTAACACACTTGGGAGGCGCACGGTCATGCCCCCGCGGAAGGCGGACGGTCCGAGGCCCGGACACGCACCGCACTCCGTACGGCCCCGCGGCCGCGGACGGGACGTCCCTCGCGCCACGAAGTCCACCCGTACGGATCCACCACCGAAGGCACCCGCCCGGCGAGCGCCCCGCCTGACCGGCAGGGGCGGCGTACTGCTCATCTGCGTACTCAGCTTCGCCGGGACCATGATCGCGCACTGGACGTCCGCCCCGGCGGCCCCGGGCCTGGCCTTCACCACGGCGTGCCTGGTCACGGCGTCCCTGGTCCGACCGGGCGACCTGCTGTCGCTGTCGGTGAGTCCGCCCATCGCCTACTTCGCCGCCGTGACCGTCGCCGAGTGCCTGATCGCGCTGGGCACCGAGGGCTTCGCCCGCGTCGTCCTGCTGGGACTGGCCGCGCGCCTGGCCGAGGTGGCCCCCTGGCTGTTCCTGGGCACGGCCCTGGTCCTGGTGATCGGAGTCTTCCGGGGGCTGCCCGGCAACATCCGCGAGCTGGGCGACGACCTCAACGGCCGCCGCTAGGGCACGCGGGGCGGAACGCTCGGACTCCCGGGGACGGGCCCCTAGAAGGGGGCGTCGTCGTCCTCGGCGGCCTCACCCCGACGCTCGTCCATGGCGGCGGCCAGCTTCGCGCGGGCCCCTTCCAACCACTGCTCGCACACGCGGGCCAGCTCCTCGCCGCGCTCCCACAGCGCGAGGGAGTCCTTGAGGCTGAGACCGCCGGACTCCAGCCGGCGGACGACGCTGTTCAGCTCCTCCCGGCTCTCCTCGTAGCTGAGTTCGGGCCCGGTGTCCGCGGCGCCCGCGTCGTTGCCCCGTTCCGCCATGGCTACTCCCCCTCTGTGGTGTGGTCGGTGTCGTCGGTGTGGACCTCGTCCACGGTCGCCGTCAGGCTGTCCCCGGCGAAGCGCACACGCAGGGACTCCCCCACGTCCGGCTCGCCCGCCGAGCGCACCACCGCCCCGTCCGCGCGCTGCACGATGGCGTAGCCGCGGGCCAGGGTGGTGGCCGGGGACAGGGCGTGCAGACGGGCGCGGGTGTGCGCGAGGCCGTCCCCCTCCCTGTCCAGGGACGCGGTCAGGCTCCGGCGCGCGCGGTCGCGCAGCTCCAGGACCTGCTCGGTGAGGCGGTCCACCTCCCGCACGGGGCTGGCCAGCGCGGGGCGCGAGCGGATGGCCGCCAGCCAGGCGAGCTCCCGCTCCACCCCGCCCCGGATCACCCGGCGGCCGCGGTCGCGCAGCTGGCGCACGATCTCCAACTGCTCCCCCACGTCGGGGACGGTCCGCTTGGCGGCGTCGGTGGGCGTGGAGGCGCGCAGGTCGGCCACGTGGTCGAGCAGGGGCGCGTCCTGCTCGTGTCCGATCGCGCTCACCACGGGTGTGCCCGCGGCGGCGACCGCCCGGACCAGCGCCTCGTCGGAGAAGGGCAGGAGGTCCTCCAGGGAGCCGCCGCCGCGCGCGATGACGATGACGTCGACGTCCGGGTGCGAGTCGAGGTCCTTCAGCGCCTCCATGACCTCGCGGACGGCGCGGTCGCCCTGGACCGCGACCGGACGGACCTCGAAGCGCACGGCGGGCCAGCGGCGGCGGCCGTTCTCCAACACGTCCCGTTCGGCCGCGGAGTCACGGCCGCAGATGAGGCCGACGGTGTTGGGCAGGAACGGCAGCGGTCGCTTGCGGTCGGCGGAGAACAGGCCCTCGGCGGACAGCGTGCGGCGCAGCTGGTCCAGCCGGGCCAGGAGCTCGCCCAGGCCGACGTGGCGGATCTCCAGCGCCCGCAGCGAGAAGGTGCCGCGCACCTCGTAGAAGTCGGGTTTGGCGTGGACGACGACGCGCGCCCCGGCCTCGGGAGGCGGGCTCTGGGCGTCCAGGACCGCGGTCTGGCACACGACGCGCACGGACACGTTGGCGACGGGGTCGCGCAGCGTCATGTACGCCATGCGACCGCGCCGGTTGAGCTCGGCGATCTGACCCTCGACCCAGATCCGGCCCAGTCGGTTGATCCAGCCGCCGACGGCGCCCAGGACCACGCGTACCGGCTGCGGCGCCTCGGCGGAACTCTCCATCCCCATACCGACCGACCCTACGGGAGGCCACCGACAACCTGGCACGACGCGGCCCCGGACGCGACGGAGGCAGAGTTGACGACATGGAAAGTGAACGGCTATGTTTCCATCATGGAAACTGAACCTGCCGTCCCCCGCCCCACCCCCGAGGAGGCCGCGGCCGCGCTGCGCGAGGCGGAGTCCGCGCGGGAGTCGACCCGGGCCGTGAAGGTGCCCGCCTGGTACTACCCGGTGCTCGGACTGGTCATCGCCCCCTACGGACTGCTGTTCGTCATCCCCCGCGACGGGTGGTGGCTCGCGGCGTACCTGCTCGGCCTGGCCGCGTTCCTCACCGCGACCCTGGTGCTGATGCGGGTCGGCGTGAACCAGATGGGGGTGTTCCGGTGGCTGACCCTCCGGGAGTTGCGGCCGATCGCGGTCTGGTCCCTGTTCCCGGTCATCGGCGGGATCGGGCTGTACCTGGTGCACGGCACCCCGTGGGCCTGGGTCGCCACGACGGCGGGCCTGGGCGTCGCGGTCGCCCTGTTCGGGCCCTACCACCGCCGCACCAGCCCCTACTACCGCGGGAACGGGAACGCTTGAGCACCACCGGACAGGACGGTTTCGACCCGACGATCCACGCCCCCCAGCGGCTGCGGATCTGCGCGATGCTCGACGCCGTCGAGCGGGTCGAGTTCGCGACCGTCCAGGGACAGCTGAAGGTGAGCGCGTCGGTCCTCAGCAAGCACGTGAGCGTCCTGATGGACAGGGGCTTCCTGCACCAGACCCGCGCCACCCGGGACCGGCGGCAGCGCGTGTGGCTCTCCCTGACCGAGGAGGGCAGGACGGCCTACCGCGCCCATGTGGCCGCGCTGAGGGCGATCACGGGCGCCTGACCGCGCCCCGGGCGGGGCCGCCGGACCGAGGGGGCGGCCCCGGGACACCGGGGTCGGTCACTCGCCGGACTCCAGCTTGGCGATGCGGTTGTCGTACATGCGGATGAACTCCGGCCGGCCCTCGTGCGCGACCTCGTAGGCGCGCAGGTCGCGCACCTGGGCCACGGTGAGCTTGCGCAGGCGGGCGCGGATCGACGGCAGCGTGAGGTCGTCGTAGGTGGGCACGGCGAGATCGTCCGCCGAGGGGGCGGCGTCCTTGCGGACCTTCTCCAGGACCGCGTCACTGGCGACCTCGGTGTGCGCCTCGGCGACCGCGATCTCCTCGGCGATCTGCGCGCCCTCCTCCCCGAGGTCGACCGTGGCGGGAACGGCGGACTCCGGTTGGGCCTCCTCCGGCTTCTCGGCCTTCTCAGGGGTCTCGGCCTTCTCGGCGTCCCCGGCCTTCTCCACCTCCGCGGTCTCGGTGGCCTCGGGCTTCTCCGCCTCCGCGGTCTCGGTGGCCTCCGGCTTCTCGGCCTTCTCAGGGGTCTCGGCCTTCTCGGCGTCCCCGGCCTTCTCCGCCTCCGCGGTCTCGGTGGTGGTCTCGACGGCCTCGGTCTTCTCGGGGGCCGCACTCCGCGGCTGCGCGGACTCGTCCGCCTGGGGGGAACCGGTGGCGGACACGGGCTCCTTGCGCCCGAAGATCCCCTTGACCAGGGTCAGCAGCTTCGTGGCGACGGTCGGATTCGACATAGGACGGGGGCTCCTGATGCTCTCGGCGGGTGGGCCAGCGGCGCGCGTCCAGCAAACCAGGCAAGGCCGAGTTGGGGCGAACCGCCTATCTACAAGATGCGATGGTGAACCAGGATAGAGGAGGGTCGATCAGCATGAGCAGGCGATAAGTGAACGATTTCGCCACGTCGCGGCCGAACCCGACACACTCCGCCACGCACCCGTGACACCCCGGACCGGTCCCGCGGCCCCCGGTGCCTTCGGACACACACGCCGCGGGGACCGCACAGGGCACCTAGGATGGGGTGCATGACTGCGACGACGACTGCGACGACCCAACGCCGTGTCCTGCTCGCCAACCCCCGGGGATACTGCGCCGGTGTCGACCGCGCGGTCATCACCGTCGAGAAGGCCCTGGAGCAGTACGGCGCGCCGATCTACGTGCGCAAGCAGATCGTGCACAACACCCACGTGGTACGCACGCTGGAGGAGCGCGGAGCGATCTTCGTGGAGGAGACCGAGGAGGTGCCCGAGGGCGCCATCGTCGTCTTCTCCGCCCACGGCGTGTCCCCGGCCGTCCACGAGCAGGCCGAGCGGCGCCAGCTCAAGACGATCGACGCCACCTGCCCGCTCGTGACCAAGGTCCACAAGGAGGCCAAGCGCTTCGCGTCCGAGGACCGGGACATCATCCTCATCGGCCACATCGGCCATGAGGAGGTCGAGGGGACCAGCGGTGAGGCCCCCGAGCACATCCAGATCGTGGAGAGCCCGGACGAGGTCGGCAAGGTCCGGGTCCGGGACCCCGACAACGTCTCCTGGCTGTCGCAGACCACCCTGTCCGTCGACGAGACCACCCAGACCGTGGACGCGCTGCGCGAGCGGTTCCCGAACCTGCTGGACCCGCCCAGCGACGACATCTGCTACGCCACCTCCAACCGCCAGGACGCCGTCAAGGCCATGGCCCCCGAGTGCGAACTGGTCATCGTGGTCGGCTCCGACAACTCGTCGAACTCGGTCCGCCTGGTCGAGGTCGCCCTCGACGCGGGTGCGGACGCCGCCCACCTCATCGACAACGCCTCGCTCATGGACGACGCCTGGTTGGAGGGTGTGACCACGGTCGGCGTGACCAGCGGCGCGTCCGTGCCGGACATCCTGGTGCGCGAACTGCTCGACAAGCTGTCCGGCCACGGCTACGGCACGGTGACCCCGGTGACCACCGCCGACGAGACGCTGACCTTCTCGCTCCCCAAGGAGCTGCGCCGCGACCTGCGCGCCGAGTAGGAGGTCCCGGAACCACCGACGGCCCCCGCCTGATCCGGCGGGGGCCGTCGCCGTGTTCGGGCGGGCGCGTACCGGGCCCGCGCCTACGCGTCCGCTGAGCCCTCCTCGGAAGCGGCTCCGCTCTCCGGATCCTGATCCGCGCCGTCCTCCCCGGCGCCCTCCTCCCCGTCCTCGGGGCCGACGCCGGTGTCGGCGCTCTCGTCCGTCTCCAGGCCCTCGGCCAGGTGGGCGAGTTCGTCCAGGTCGGCGCTGCCCGCCACGACCAGGGTCACGCCCTCCTCACGCAGGACGAGCGCTCCCCAGTCCGGCGACTCGTAGTGGTCCCACTCGCGTCCGCCCACGGCGACCGTGCCGACCTCCTCGGCGCCGCGGACGTGCTCGCGCACGACCGCTCCCGGGTCGGCGTCGCTCTGGATGAACCGGGCGTGGCTGTCGGCCGCGGTGGCGAAGCCGACGCTCCACTCGACCGGGCCCGTCACGTCGAGGGTCGAACTGGTCGGCGTCCACCCCTGTTCGGGAAGCTCCTCCGCCGGAAGGGTCACCGGATAGTCGGCCGCCTCGCGCAGGACGTCGGCGTCCGGCCGGTAGTTCACCGACGGGATGTGCTCCCCGGACCGGGTGGAGACCACGAACGCCATCACCAGCAGGATGCCGACGACGATCCCCAGTGAGATGGCGTAGTTGACGAAGGTCGCGTTGGACCGGCTGTGCTCACTCATGACCCCATCAAGCTTGCCGCAGGTCCGGGAGCCCTCCGACCCGGGGTGGGTCCAGTGCGCCGGATCTCATCCCCGGCGCCCCGGCTCCAACTGGGTGAGCACCCGGGTGATGTCGTCGGCGAGCCGGCGCGCGTCCGCGTCGTCGCGGCGGACCACCTCGGCCACGGCGAGCAGCATCGCGCCGCTCACCACGATCAGCAGCGCCTCGTCCACCGGCTCGTCGGCCTTGCGGAACAGCGCCACGTTGCGGTCGGTCCACTGCGTGAGCCGGGCCCGCAGCTGGTAGTCGAAACCGGGCGGGCCGTCGCCGCTGAAGAACAGCCGCGCCGTGTCCCTCTCCTCGATGCAGCCCAGGAGGTAGGCGCGCGCGGCGAGGTTCATCAGCCGTGTGGGATCACTCTCACCCTGCGCGCGTGCGTCGACGACCGCCTGGTGGGTGCGCTCCTGCTGCCGCTGCTGGAACTCCTCGTACAGCGCGAGGTAGAGGTCCGCCTTGCCCGTGAAGTGGTGGTACAGGCTGCCGACGCTGGCACCCGCGACGGTCACGACCTCGCTCACCCCCGCCTTCGCGAAGCCGACGGTACGGAAGACCTGGGACGCCGCCCTGAGCAGGGCGCTGCGGGTGGCGGCTCCGCGGGGGGACACCCGCGCGGGCTTGTCCGTCTTGTCCACTGTCATGCCCTCACTCCCGTCCGGATCCCGCCAGGGTAGACGGTACCGGCCGCGTCGCGGGAGCGGCGGTCACGTGCGGCGCACCCACAGCAGCCGGGGATCACGTCGGGTGACTACCCTAAGGGGCGAAGCCCCGCCCCGATCCCTGATGGAAGGTGTCATCCCATGTCGCAGGCCAGCAGCTCGCCCGCGCCCTCCTCCACCCCGGACCGCAACCTGGCGCTCGAGCTCGTCCGCGTCACCGAGACCGCCGCCCTGGCCGCCGCCCGCTGGGTCGGCAAGGGCGACAAGATCGGTGCCGACGGTGCGGCCGTGCGCGGCATGCGGCACATGATCAGCACCGTGTCGATGAACGGGACCGTGGTCATCGGCGAGGGCGAGAAGGACGAGGCCCCCATGCTCTTCAACGGTGAGCGGGTCGGTGACGGCGGCGGCCAGGAGTGGGACGTCGCGGTCGACCCGATCGACGGCACCACCCTCACCGCCATGGGCATGCCCAACGCGATCGCCGTGATCGCGGCCAGCCCGCGGAACACCATGTTCGACCCGTCCGCGGTGTTCTACATGGAGAAGCTCGCCGCCGGGCCCGAGGCCGCCGACGCCGTGGACATCGCCGCCCCGGTCGGTGACAACATCCGCGCCGTCGCCCGGGCCAAGGGCAAGGCCCCACAGGACGTCACGGTGGTCATCCTGGACCGCCCCCGCCACAAGCAGATCGTCCAGGACGTGCGGGACGCGGGCGCGCGGATCAAGTTCATCCGCGACGGTGACGTGGCGGGCGCGATCATGGCGGCCCGCGCCGGAACCGGTGTGGACCTGCTGCTCGGCATCGGCGGCACCCCGGAGGGCATCATCACCGCCTGCGCGATGAAGTGCCTGGGCGGCGTCATCCAGGGGCGCCTGTGGCCGAAGGACGAGCAGGAGCGCCAGAAGGCCCTCGACGCCGGCCACGACCTCGACCGCGTGCTGCTCACCGACGACCTCGTCTCCTCCGACGACGTGTTCTTCGCCGCCACCGGCATCACCGACGGAGAGCTCGTCGGCGGGGTGCGCTACGAGTCCTCCCGCGTCATCACCGACTCGCTGGTCATGCGCGGCCGCAGTGGTACGGTCCGGCAGGTGCTCAGCGAGCACCGGCTGAGCAAGCTGTCCGCCTACAGCGGTGTGGACCTCACGTCCGCCCCCTGACAGCTGCCGCACCGGCCACCGGCCCGCCCCGCTCGGGGCGGGCCCGCCGCTGTGTACAGCAACCGTCACACAGCAAACACGAAGACGACGGGAACCGTGACGGGGTGCGCGCGCATCAGATCCCCCAGTGCGGCCGCACACCGAGTTTCCCCTCATCGGAGGTCCGATGTCCTACCCCGATCCCCCGCAGCAGCCCCAGTGGCAGCCGCCCCGGCCCGGGCAGCCCGCACCGGGCTTCCCGCCGCCCCAGGGCGGCGTACCCGGTCAGCCCCCGTACCCGGGCGGCGGTATGCCCGGTGGGCCGCCTCCGGGCGGTCCGCCGCCCGGAGGGCGGTACCCGGGCGGCAACTTCTCGGGCGGGCAGATTCCGCCGTCGGGCGGCGGGCGGAACCGCTGGCTGATCCCCTCGGCCATCGCCGTGGCGGGCGTGGTCATGGCGAGCACGGTCTGGGCCACGGTGGCGCTGGTCGACTTCGGCGGTCCGCAGCCGGAGTCCGTCCTGCCCGCGAGCGCGGCGGCCTTCGCCAAGATCGACCTGTCCATCGACGGTTCCCAGGCGATCGAGCTGCTCCGGTTCGTCGACCGGCTCCCGGCCGAGATCACCGAGGAGATGGGTGAACCCGACGGCGACATGACCGAGACCTTCGCGGAGAGCTTCACCGAGATCTTCCCCGACGCCCGCCAGAGCGAGGTCGAGGAGTGGATCGGCCAGCGGGCGGGGGTCGCCGTCTGGCCGTCGGACGCCAACGACGAAGGCGTCTCCGGCGCGTTCGCGCTGGCGGTGACCGACGAGCAGCTGGCCGAGGAGACCCTCTCCGACCTGGACGGGGACGGTATGGCCTACGAGGTCGTGGACGGTTTCGCTCTCCTGTCCGACCCGGACAGCCTGGACGACCTCCAGGACCAGATGGCGGAGTTCGGCCCGCTGGAGCGCGACGACGTGTTCTCCTCCGACATGTCCGACCTGCCCTCCGGCAGTCTGGCCGCGGCCTGGGCCGACGGCGCCGCCCTGACGCGGATCGACGCGTTCACCGAGGGGTACGCCATGGGCTCGTCCTTCGGCAGCGAGGACGTCGAGAGCCTGAGCGGCCGGATGACCGCGTCCGTACGGGTGGACGGCGACTACCTGGAGGCGCGGACGGACTTCTTCGACTTCGAGTTCGAGCAGGCCGACCTGTCGTGGCTCTCGGAGACCCCGGGGGCGGCCGTGGAGGCCATGGGGACCCTGCCCGAGGACACCGTGATCGCGGTGGGCGCCGACGGTCTGGACCAGGCCCTGACCGAGGCCTACGAGAACGACCAGTTGCCGATGAGCAGCGGTGAGCGCACCGAGATCGACCGCGAGTTCAACTCCCTGGGCGTGCCGCTGCCGGAGAGCCTCGGCGGCCTGCTCGGTTCGTCGACCGCGTTCGGGATCACCAGCATCGACCCGGACTCCTTCTTCGGGTCCTCCTACGGGGGCGGCTCCGGTGAGGACTTCGCGTTCGAGTACCGCGCCGTGGGCGGTGACGAGCAGGTGCTCGGCGACCTCGTCGACGGGGTGTTCTCCGACACCTACTCCACACCCCCCGGTGTGAGCAGCGACGGCGACACCGTGCTGGTCTCGCGCGGCACCAGCGGGACGGGCGCGCTGGCCGACGACCCGGTGTTCCAGCAGACCATGCAGGACATGGACGACGCGGTCCTCGCCGGGTTCTTCGACCTGCGACAGGTGGTTCCCGCTGAGGACGTCGCCGATCCCGGCCAGTGGGGCGCGGTGGGTCTGGCCCTGAGCGTCACCGAGGAGGGGCGCCGCAGCAGCCTGGAACTGCGGTGGTCGCCCAGCGCCGGGGAGTAGCCCCCCGGCCGGAGCAGCTGAACGGACGGCGCGGGAGGGGCCCCTCCCGCGCCGTCGGCCTTCCCGGTCCCGACCGCGCCGCCCGCCGGGCCTCAGCTGACGACGCGGCGCCGGAGCTGGTGGACGGCCAGGAACCAGATGAGCACGATGAACACCAGCATCACCGCGACGTGCAGGAGCACGGCACCCGGGGCGATGTCCCCGAACACCGCGCCCCGGATGAGTTCGACCGCGTGGTACAGCGGGTTGGCCATGGCCCCCACCTGCACCCACCCGGGCAGCTCGGTGAGCGGGAAGAACGTCCCCGCCATGAGGAACAGCGGCGTGAACAGCCCGCTGAACACGTAGTCCATCGACCGCACCGACCTGATCACCGCCGAGATCCAGATCCCGAAGAGGGCGAAGGCGAAGCCCGCGACGAAGGCGACGAGCGGCACGAGCAACGCCCAGGGGCCCGGCCTGAGCCCGAAGCAGACCGCCACGAGCAGCGGTACGCAGCCGTAGGTCCCGGAGCGCACCGCCAGCCACAGGGCCTCACCGGTCACCACCTCGCGCACGTCCACGGGGGCGGCGAGGATCCCCTCGTAGGTGTGCTGGAACTTCCGTTTGATGAAGGTGTTGATGACGCCGGGCATCATCGACTGGAACATGACCGACACCGCCACGATGCCGGTGCCGAGGAAGTCGATGTAGTCGTAGCCGGCGAGCGTCCCGACGAGGGCGCCCATACCGAAGCCGAAGGCGAGCAGGTACAGGGTGGGTTCGACCACGGCGGCGAAGGTGGTCGAGCTCCAGGACTCGCGGAAGAGGATCCACTCGCGCGCGACGACGCCCATGACCGCGTCCATCTCGAACCGCCCGGGCCGCGCGTGCGTCTCCGGGCGCGCGTCCGCACGGGTCTGTTCCAGGGTCATTCGAAGGTCTCTCCCGTCAGGGTCACGAACACGTCCTCCAGGTTGCTGGCCCGGCGCTGGGGCTGGCCGAGCCGGTCGCGCAGTGAGTCGGGCAGCTCCTCCGCGCGCAGCACGGACAGGGTGGTGCCGGTACGGCGGGTGGTGAAGCCCTGCCCGTGGATGAGGCGTTCGAGCGCGTCGACACCCTCCGCCCCGGGTGTGTACTCCTCCACGGTCGCCCCCGCGTACTTGGCCACCAGGTCCGCGGGGGTGCCGCGCTCGACCACCCTGCCGCTGGCCATGAGGGCGACCTCGTCGGAGAGGCGTTCGGCCTCCTCGATGTAGTGCGTGGACATCAGGACCGTGACCCCCTGGTCCCGCAGGGCGGAGATGACGCTCCACAGGTCCTGGCGCACCTGGGGGTCGAGGCCGACGGTGGGTTCGTCCATGAGGACGAGTTCGGGGCGGTGCAGCAGGGCGCGGACGATGAGCAGGCGGCGGCGCATCCCCCCGGACAGGTCGTCGACCCGGGTGTCGCCCCGGCCGACGAGCTGGGCCAGGCGCAGGGCGCGGGAGACGGACTCCGCCCGGTGCCGACGCGGGACCCGGTACAGGTACGTGAACATCCTCAGGTTCTGCTCGACGGTGAGCTCCTCGTCGAGGTTGTCGTGCTGGGGGACGACGCCCATGCGGGCACGGGCCCACTTGGACTCGGCCGGGATCCCGTGCCCGAGGATGCGGATCTCGCCCTCGTCGGCCAGGCTCTGCGCGGTGAGCATCCGCATGGTGGTCGACTTGCCCGCCCCGTTGGGGCCGAGGAGACCGAGGACGATGCCCTGGGGGACCTCCAGGTCGAGGCCGTTGACGGCGGTGAGGGAACCGAAGCGCTTGACGACCCCGCGCAGGAGCAGGGCGGGCACGGCCGGGGCGTCCCGGCCGCTCATGGCGGCGCTTCCGGGCGCCCGGCGGCCGGGGAGTGATGTGCTCATGGGCCAACCGTAGGCATCGGGCGGTACCGAGATCCAGCACTTTTCCCCGCCTGTGGACAACCCCGGCCGGAGCGCCGGGCGGCCGGGGCGGCGCCCGCCACCGCACGCCGCCAGCGGAGAAAATCCGTTGCCCCGGCCGACCGGGGATCCTACGATCGACACCCGGTGACGACAGACGACCCCGCGGGCCGAGCCCCGGCGGGACGAGGAACGGTGAGTATGACCCGGACAGCGCCGAGCGCGCCTCACACACGTACGGGCGGTCCGCGTCCCCGGCCCCGTTCGGCCGTCTGACCCGACCCGCCCCGCCGTCGAGAACCGCTCGGCGCTCCTCCTGCTGATGTCCCGAACCGCCCAGCAAGGAGTTCCCGGGTGTCCACCACCGAACCCGACCACACCACCAGTGCCTCCGCGTTCACCTGTGTGCGCTGCGGCCTCACCGTGTCCGCCCTCGATCCCGACGGCACCCCGCGCGACCACTGTCCGAGCTGCCTGAGCTCCAGGCACGTCGTCGAACGGGCGGACGGCGGCGCCCCGCCCTGCGGCGGGCGCATGGCGCCGATCTCGATCGCGGTCCCGCGCGGCGGATCCTGGCTGCTCGTCCACCGCTGCACGCTGTGCGACGAGATGTCCGAGAGCACCGTCCGCGCGGACGACAACCACCTCGTGCTCATGCGGATCGCCGTGCGTCCGCTCGCCGACCCGCCCTTCCCGCTCGACCTGTTCGGGGAGGTGTGACCGTGGGCCGGCGCAACACCGCGCGCGGGCGCCGTCCGCAGCGGCGCAAGTCCGTGACGCACGTCCACGGCGAGTCCGGCCGGGCCCGGGCGTTCCGCTGTACGGGGTGCGGGCTCCAGATCCCGGTCGACGCACCGGGCACCGCGCACCGCAACCACTGCCCGCACTGTCTGACGAGTCTGCACGTGGACGGGCGGGTCCCCGGCGACCGCCGGTCCGACTGCCGGGGACGGATGGCCGCGCTGAGCCTGGCCGCGCGACCGGACGGGGAGTGGCTGCTCGTCCACCGCTGCGTCCGCTGCGGAGAGCTCAGCGCCAACCGTGTGGCGGGGGACGACAACGCCCGCGCCCTGGTCCGGCTCGCGGTCCGCCCCCTGGCGGACGGATCCGTCCCGCGACGGGCCCTCCTCCACCTGTAGGGCGCACGCCCCGGCCCGCTCCGTCCGCCGTGCCGCCCGCCAGGCGGCCCGGCGGACGGGGTCCCGCCCGGGTGCCCGTCTCCCCTAGTCTGGCGGTGTGAGTGAGGAAGTGTCCCCAGCCCGGCTGCGCGCCTCCCACAGCGACCGGGAACGGGTCCTGGGGGTGCTGCGCGACGCCGCGGCCGACGGACGCCTGGACCTGGAGGAGTTCGAGGAGCGCAGTGGACGCGCGCAGGAGGCGCGGACCCTCGGTGAGCTCCCCGGACTGACCGCCGACCTCCTCCCCGCCGAACAGCAGCCCGTCCGTCTGGAGCCCCAGCCGGCCCTCGCCCTGTTCGGCACGCTCAGCCGACGCGGCCGCTGGGTCGCGGTCCCCGGCGAGCACGTGGCCGCGCTCGCCGGACGCGTCGACGTGGACATGCGCGAGGCCCTGCTGCTGCGCAACCACCACCGGATGACGGTGACCGCCGTCCTGGGCCGCGTCGAGATCGACGTCCCGGAGGGCGTCGAGGTGCGTCTGCGCGGCTGGTCCTTCCTCGGTCTGCGCACGACGTCGGCCCGCCCGTCGGCCCTGTCGCACCCGCCCGTGGTGGAGATCGACGGTTTCAGCCTGCTGGGCTCCGTCCGGGTGCGGGCCCCGAGGAGGCGCCGGTTCCTGGGCTGGCGGCGGCGTCCCCGGCGGCGCGGAATCGGGTCCTGAACCCGCGCGGACGCGGACATGACGCGCGCAACACCGCCAACTCAGGGTGAGTGGCCGGGGCCGGTCGCGCGTCTGGCAGTCTGTGACTCACAGGTTTTCCCAGGAGGGATGGGTTGCAATGAGTGAGTTCCGCATCGAGCACGACTCGATGGGTGAGGTCAGGGTTCCCGCCGAGGCCAAGTGGCGGGCCCAGACGCAGCGCGCGGTCGAGAACTTCCCGATCTCGGGCCAGGGCCTGGAGGGCGCCCACGTCGCCGCGCTCGGCCAGATCAAGGCCGCCGCGGCCAAGGTCAACGCGGAACTCGGCGTCATCAGCGACGAATTCGGCAAGGCCATCCGCGACGCGGCCCTGGAGGTCGCCGAGGGCCGGTGGAACGACGAGTTCCCGATCGACGTCTTCCAGACGGGGTCCGGCACCTCCAGCAACATGAACACCAACGAGGTCGTGGCCACGCTCGCCAGGGAGCGCACCGGCCTGGACGTGCACCCCAACGACCACGTCAACGCGTCGCAGTCCTCCAACGACGTCTTCCCGTCCTCCATCCACATCGCCGCCACCTCAGCCGTCCAGAACGACCTGATCCCGGCGCTGCGGCACCTGGAGGGCGAGCTCACCCGCAAGTCGATCGAGTTCGCGTCCGTCGTCAAGAGCGGCCGCACCCACCTCATGGACGCCACCCCGGTCACCCTCGGCCAGGAGTTCGCCGGGTTCGCCGCCCAGGTGCGCTACGGCGTCGAGCGCCTGGAGGCCGTCCTGCCGCGCGTGGCCGAACTGCCCCTGGGCGGCACCGCCGTCGGCACCGGCATCAACACCCCGGACGGGTTCGCCGCCCGCGTCATCGCCGAGATCGCCGTGAACACCGGTCTCCCGCTGACCGAGGCCCGCGACCACTTCGAGGCCCAGGGCGCCCGCGACGGGCTGGTGGAGCTGTCCGGCCAGCTGCGGACGATCGCCGTGGCCTACTGCAAGATCGCCAACGACATCCGCTGGATGGGTTCGGGCCCGACCACCGGCCTGTCCGAGGTCCGCCTCCCCGACCTCCAGCCGGGTTCGTCGATCATGCCGGGCAAGGTCAACCCGGTCCTGTGCGAGGCCATGCTCCAGGTCTCCTCGCAGGTCGTCGGGAACGACGCGGCAGTGGCGTTCGGCGGCGCGAGCGGCAACTTCGAGCTCAACGTCCAGCTGCCGATGATCGCCCGCAACGTGCTGGAGTCGATCCGCCTGCTGGCCAACGTCTCGCGCGTGTTCGCGGACCGCTGCGTCGCGGGGATCGAGGCCGACGAGGAGCAGTGCCGCACCTACGCGGAGTCCTCCCCCTCGATCGTCACCCCGCTCAACCGCTACATCGGCTACGAGGAGGCCGCCAAGGTCGCCAAGCAGTCGCTGGCCGAGCGCAAGACCATCCGCCAGGTGGTCATCGAGCGCGGCTACGTCGAGGACGGCAAGCTCACCGAGGAGCAGCTCGACGCGGCCCTCGACGTCCTGAAGATGACCAACGCGCGCCAGTAGGCACGGATCTCGGCGGCGGGGCGCCCCACCTCGGCGGGGCGCCCCGCGTCCTGGGTCCGGGACCGCCCTCCCGGGTGTGGTTCCCTCCCCTTCCCAGGAACCTTTTCGGTTCGGGCGACGTCCGACATTCGTGTCAGAGCACCCGAACTGAGCCCGCCGAGAGGGCGATACATGTCGAGCAACAGCGACCGTGAGCGCGTCGTCGCGGACCGTTACGTCCTCCGCCGCGAACTCGGACGCGGCGGGATGGGCGTCGTCTGGGAGGCCTTCGACCCGTCTCTGGACCGCGTCGTCGCCGTCAAACAGGTGCTCCTGCCCGACCACTTCACCGCGTCGGAGCGCGAGGACGCGCACGCGCGGGTCCGCCGGGAGGCCCGGTCGGCGGCGCGTGTGCGCCACCCCACCGTGATCACCATCCACGACGTGTTCGTCTTCGAGGGCGACCCGTGGGTGGTCATGGAACTCGTCGAGGGCGGATCACTGGCGAACCTGCTCGCCGAGCGCGGCCCGCTGGACACGGACACCGTGGCGACGGTCGCCGAGTCCCTCCTGCGGGCGGTGCGGGCGGCCGACGAGGCCGGGGTCCTGCACCGCGACATCAAGCCCGGCAACATCATGATGTCCGCGGACGGCCGGGTCCTCCTCACGGACTTCGGTATCGCCACGATGGAGGGCGGACCGAGCATCACCCGTACCGGGGCCCTCATCGGCTCGCCCGAGTACATGCCTCCGGAGCGCCTGGAGGGCGGCCCCGCCGAACACCGGGGCGACCTGTGGAGCATCGGCGTGACCCTGTTCGCGGCCGTGGAGGGCGCCTCGCCGTTCCGCCGCGACAGCATCACGGCCGCGATCGCCGCGGTGGTCTCCGCGCCGCTGCCGCCGATGACACGCGCCGGGTGGCTGGAACCGGTCATCTCCGGGCTCCTGGAACGGGATCCGGACCGGCGGCTGAGCGCCGACGGGGCACTGGCCCTGCTGCGCGACCGCGGTGCCGGGGGCACCGGTGCGCAGCCCTCGGGAGCGGTCGGCGGCGCGGGGGCCGCACCGGCCGCGGGTCCGGGTGCGGCCGCGCCCGGCTCCGCGGGTCACCCCGGCGGCGCCCGCCCGGGCCCCGGCGCGGGAGCCCCCCACCACGCACCCGGCGGCGGGTACCCGGTACCCGGCACCGGGCCCGCGGGACCGTACACGGGCCCCCAGCACAGCCACGGTCCGACGACGCCCTTCCCGGGGCACGGACCCGCTCCGCACAGTCCCGCCTATCCGCCGCGTCCCCCCTACGGTCCCGCCCCCGCCGGTACGACGGGTCCCGTCCGCTCGGACACCGGCCCCGTCCCCTCGGGCGGGCACGGCGGCCGCCGCCCCGGAACGGGCTCGACGGGCAAACTACTGATCGGTCTGGGTGCGGCCGGTGTGGCCGTGGTGCTCATCGTGGTGGTCGCGGCCGCCCTCGTCGTCCGTTCGGGCGAACGGCCCACCGATGATCCGTCGGCGGTCGCCCAACCCCCCGGGAGCGGCGCGCCCGCGACCGGGGGTCGGGACGACGGCGACGACGGCCACCCGCAGTCCTACGACGACCTGACGGGCTTCAGCTCCCGGTGGTTCACCGTGGACTACCCGTCCGGGTGGACGGTCCGTGACGGCGAGATCGACGAGGGCCGCGTGTTCTTCGCCGCTCCCGGCAACGACCACCAGGTCCAGGTCGCCGCGTGGACGGAGCAGGTCTACGACCGCGGCAGCGCGGAGTTCCTGGAGGAGACCGAGGGCGGGACGAGCATCGTGGAGGGCGACGTCACGAGGGACTACCGGCAGCTGGACCTGGAGCAGGTCGACAGCGGCGACTTCCCCGACTCCTGGAACGAGGACTGGGATGTCGCGCGGGTGGCGGCGGACTTCACCAACGAGCAGTGGGCCACCACCGAGCGGCGGTTCTGGCGGGTCGCGATCAGCTTCGAGGACGGGGACGTGCGGTTCTTCTACCTCGTGAGCGTCAATGTCCCGCGGGCCGACGCCGACCTCTACGACGACCTCCCCGCGGAGGTCGTCGAGACCTTCGTCCCGGCCCCGCGGTGACCCGGGGCCGAGCGGACGCGGGCGGCGCGGCCCGCGTCCGCTCGGCAGGCGGCGGTCAGTACCAGCCGTTGGCCTGGGAGTGGGCCCAGGCCTCGCACGGGGTGCCGTAGGTGCCCTTGATGTAGTCGATGCCCCACGCGATCTGGGTGGCGGGGTTGGTCCGCCAGTCGTCGCCGTGGCTGGCCATCCTGTCACCGGGATAGGCCTGGGGGATGCCGTAGGCACCGGAACTGGCGTTCTGCGCCGTGTGGTTCCAGTTGCTCTCCTTCTCCCAGAGGGGTTCGAGGCAGCCGCTGAACTCGCTCTCCGCCCAGCCCTGGGCCAGAACCATGTCGAGCGCGATGGTCTTGGGGTCGCCCGTGAACGCGGGGGCGTCGGCCGAGTCCTCCTCTTCCTCCTCCGGCTCCTCGACGATGTCGTTTCCCTGGGCCCGGGAGGTGCGCACGCCCGCGCCGAGAGCGGTGTCGCGCTCCTGCTCGGCCTGGGACCGCCGGCTCTGGAGATCCTCGTCGGTCAGTTCCTCGGAGGCGAAGAAGTCGTCCTCCGCGTCGGTGTCGGCGGCGGGCGCCTCGGCACCTGGCCCGTCGACGCCGGCTGCGCTGGCGGCCGCGCCGGGTTCCACGTCGTCGTCGGCGAAGGCGACGACGGTGAAGGTCGCACCGGCGACGAGGGCCGCCGCACCGACCGCCGCACCGATCCGCAGCGACATTCGGTTGAGTACCACGGTTGCCTTTCCCAAGAGGGGGTGTCCGGCAGGGAGATCCCTGGTGGGACGGGTGGTCGCCTGCACAGGTGGCGCGGTCGCGCACGTTCGCGGGGGGACACGCGGCCTCGGGGCGCGTGCCGTGCACGGTGGGGACGGAGGAAGCGCTCCGTTCGGACCCACCGCGGCGAGGGGTCCCGCGCGGGGCGGGGACACTCTGTGCAGCGGATTCAGCCTGCACTACCGTCACGGTAAAGTGACTCCACTTTTACTGTGCCTTGGGTCACATTACGGAATGTGTCGTATTTGCGGCCTCCTGACCAGCAAAGAGACACGAAGAGTCAAGGGCGGGTCAATCCGGGAAGGTCGTGGGAAGTCTCTCCCGAACCGCTCCGGTGGGCGGCGGCACGCCCGGAACGACACCGTCTGAGTACCCGTACGGATGCCGTCGGGGCGCGACCGGACCAGGATGGCGGCATGAACCAGCAAGGACCTCCACCGCACCGAGCGGTCCCGGGTTCGCGGTGCCCGGACTGCCGTGCGCCGCTGGGCGACCGCCCCCGCGCCTGCGCCCGGTGCGGGATCCTGCTCGTGGGCCCCACCGCCGCACACCTGTGGCGGATCGACAGCGCGCTGTCCGGGCTCGCCGACCGCGAACGCGCGCTGCGCACCGAACGCACCGCCGTCCTGCACACGCTTCGACAGGAGTCGCACCACGCCGCGCGGCCGGCCGCTCCGGCACCGCTCCCCCCTGCCGCTCCGGTCGTCGCCCGCGTCGGTGACGACGGCGGCGGTGACGACGGCGGCGGTGACGACCGCCTCGCGCCCGTCCAGGTGCCCGGCACCGCGGGAGACCAGTGGTCCGCTGCCGGGGCCGTCGTGCCCGTGCCGCTCGACGTGTCCGGGTCCGCTGCGCCGCCCCAGGGACCGCGGCCGCCCCGACCGGCACCGAGCCGCGTGGGAGAGGTCACCCGCCGCTCCGCGCAGAACGTCATCCTCGGCCTGGGCGGGCTCCTCGTGGGTGTCGCGGCGCTGGTGTTCGCCGTCTGGACGTGGAGCGACATGGGCACCGGCACGCGCGCGACCGTGCTCGGCACCACCACACTGCTGTTCGCCGGGGTGGCCCACCCCCTGTACCGGCGCGGACTGCGCGCGAGCGCCGAGACCTTCGGCGCCCTGGCGGCGGCCCTGCTCGGGGTCGACGCCCTCGCCCTGTTCCTGCTGTCCGACGACCTCGGCAACGCCTCGGGATACGCGGCGTGCTCCCTCGCCGTGATCGTCACCCTGATGGCGCTGTACCCGCTGGCCGTCCCGCTGGCCGGGCCGCGTGTCATCGCGGTCCTGCTGGCCCAACCGGTCGCCGTCCTGGCGGTACTGGCCGCTCCGGGCGGAGCCCGCTGGTGGTGGCTGCTGCCCGCCGTCGCCGCCACCGCTCTGGCCGACCTGCTCGTCGCCCGTCGGCTCGAAGACCCGCGTCCCGGGCGTCCGGTCCGGACCCTGCTGGTGTGCGCCCTGCTCCTGTGGGTGGGCGCCGCCGGGGCGTCCGGCCTCGTCCTCTTCGGCGGCGACACGGGAGTCGGGCCGGAGCGCTGGTGGGCCGTGGCCGTGAGCCTCCTCCTGCTCGGGGTGACCGGCCTCCTGTTCGCCCGGCGCCCCCTGCCCGGCCCCGACGTGCCGCCCCGCGTGTTCTCCGGCGCGGCCCTCACGGCCCTGGGCGCGCTGCCGCTGGCCGCCGGTCCCGCCTCCCTGCCCGCCCTGCCCCGGATCCCGGCGGCGCCGTGGCCGGCTGGGAACGCGGCCGTCACGACCCCGATCGCCGCGCTGCTGGGGATCCCCGTACCGGAGGCGCTGCCCCCGCTCGGCGCGGGCTATCTGGTCGCCGTCCTCCTCGGCGCCGGCCTGGCCGTGGGGGCGACCGCCCTGCTGGTGCCCCGGCTCGTCCTGCCCGCGGCCGCCGTGGCGGCCCCCGCCGCCCTGCTGGCGGTGCCGCCGCTCCTGGGCTTCCCCGCAGTCGCCGCGGCCGTCTGGGCGGTCCTGGGCGGTGCGGCGCTCGTCCTCGGCACGTCCCTCACCCGCTCGGGCCACCTGGGCTGGGTGCCCGCGGGCACGGGGGTCCTCACCGTGGTCACGGGCGTGTGCTGGTCGCTGCCGACGGTCCACGGCACCGTGGCGGCGGCCCTGCTGGTGGCGGCGACAGCGTTCGTCGTCGTGCTCCTCCGGGCCCGGACGGGTGCTGGGCAGCCGGACGGCCCCGCCCGCCCCCTGTACGTGACCGGCGCGGTGCTGTGGGCGCTCGCGCTGCTCGTGGGCGGTGCGCTGCTGGCCTGGGCGCGCGTGACCGGGGCGATGACCGCGCCGCTGGGCTGGCTGCTGGCCGCGCTCGTGCTCGTCTCCGCCGCGACCGCCCTGCTGTTCGGCCGACTGCCGAGCCCCTTCACCAAGCCCGGGTGGGACGACTCCGTCCTCCCGACGCTGCTCACCGGCGCCGGTCTGCTCCTGCTGCCGGTCGCCCCGCTGCTGACCGGCCCCGAGACCTCCCCCGTCCTCCCCGGCCCGTCCCGCCCCCACCCGCCGTGGTCGGCGCCGGTGTCGGCGCTGCTCGAACCGGCGCACGCGGTGCTGGGGCTACCGGCCCGGGAGAGCACCGCCGCGGCCGTCGGCACGGCCCTCGGCGTCGTCGCGACGGGTGCGCTGGTCGTCGTGGTCGCCCGGCTCGTCGACCGCCGGTGGACCGCGACGGCCCTCGCGCTCGCCGCGCCCACCGCGCTGGTACCCCTGCCGGTGATCCTCGGGCTGCCCTTCTCCGCGGCCGTCGCGTGGACGGCGCTGCTCGGCGCCGCGCTCACCCTGGGCACGTCCCGGATCGCGGACGGCTCCGGCTGGGTCCCCGGGATCACCGGTGCCCTCACCCTCCTGCTCGGGTTGCTGTGGGCTCTTCCGGAACGGCACGCGACCCTGTTCGTGGTCGTGGTGGTGGCCGCCGCGTCCCTGGCCAACGCGCTGCTGCTGCCCCGGGACGCCGTCCCGGATCCGAGCGGGCGCATCTCCAGGGGCCGGTGGACGGCACTGGCACTGGGCGCGCTGGGCACCGCCGTCGGCACGGTCTGCCTGGTCTCGGTGGCCGTCGTCGCGGCAGGCCCGGTCCCCCGGTGGCTGCTCGCCGTGTCCGCGCTCCTGGTCGGGACGGCGATGCTGGCGGTCGGCCGCGCCCGCCCGCACGGGCGGCGCCGCCCAGGGGTGGGACACCCTCGACCGGAGACGTCGGCGTTCAGCCTGGTCGGGCTGGCCGTGCTCGCCATCGTTCCGCTGCTCGCGGGGCCGCGCGGCGCGCCCGTGCTGGCCGGGTTCGCCCGGATCCCCTTCCTCACCGCCGTCTCCCCGGAGGCCCTGCTCCGGCCCGCGTACGCGGTCCTCGGCCTCCCGGCCCAGCCCGGCACGGGCACGGCCCTGGCCGTGGCGTCCGGGCTCGTCCTCTCCGGCGCGCTCGCCGTGGGGGCGGTCCTCCTCGTCGCCCGGAGGTGGACGACGCACGCGGTCGCGCTCGTGACACCGTCCGCGCTGGTCCCCGTCCCGGTGGTGCTCGGCGCACCGTTCGCCGTGGCGCTCGTGTGGACCCTCGTGGTGGGGGCCGCCCTGACCGCGGGTTCGGCGCTGTCGAGGGACCACCGGGTCGCCTGGGCGCTTGGCGCCTCGGGACTGTTCACCCTGTTCCTGGGGCTGGCCTGGTCCCTGCCCGAGCGGTACGCCCTCACCGCCTCCCTCATGGCCGTCGCGGTGGTGTGGGCGGTCGCCGCCGCACTGGCCAGGACCACGGTCGTGGCGGTGGCCGCCACCTCGGCGGCCACGACCGCCACCGGGGCGTTCGCGCTGGCGTTGCCGCTGGCGCTGGGCGCGCCCGTGGAGTACGCCGCGCTCACGCCCGTCGCCCTGGCCGCGGCGGTGGCCGCGGTCGCCCCCCGGCTGCGGAGCCCCCTGCTGGAGGCGGCGGAGGTCCCCGCCGGGCTGTGGGCCGTGCTCGCGGTGGCCGTGGCGACCGCCGCGGGGGTGCGCGGAGAGGTGGTCGGCCTCGCCCTGGCGGTCGTGGGTGTCATCGCGCTGGCCAGTGCCGTCCGCCCGCGCCGCCGGTGGCTGGCCGTGGTCGGCGGGGCGCTCATGCTCGCCGCGCTGTGGACCGTGCTGGGGGCCTTGCGCGTGACCGTCCCCGAGGCGTACACCGTCGTCCCCGCGGTGGCCGCGCTGGTCGTGGGGTGGGAGTGGAGCCGCAGGACTGTCCCACCGCCGTCAAGCTGGGCGGCGCACGGGGGCGGCCTCGCGCTGCTGCTCCTGCCGTCCGTGGTGATGCTGCTCGCCGGCTCCGACATGCTCTGGCGGGTGCCCGCCGTGCTCGCGGCGGGCCTGGCCGTCGCCGTGTGGGGGCTCCGGGCACGGCTCCAGGCGGCGTTGGCCCTGGGGGCGGCGGCCCTGCTGCTGTCGTCGCTGCGGGCCTTCGGTCCGCCGCTGTGGGACCTCACGGTCCGGCTGCCCAACTGGGTACCGTTCGCCGTCGTCGGCGCGGTCCTGCTCGTGGTGGGTGCGCGCTACGAGTCCAACCTGGCCCGGCTGCGCCGCGTGGGGACGCTGGTGTCCGGGATGCGCTGAGGGAACCGCGCGCGACCCGCCCCGGGCCGCGCGCGGCCGACGTCAGTTCTCCAGCATCTCCGTGACCAGGGCGGCGATCGGGGACCGCTCGGAACGGTTCAGGGTGACGTGCGCGAACAGGGGGTGTCCCTTGAGCTTCTCGATCACCGCGACCACCCCGTCGTGTCGGCCCACCCGCAGGTTGTCGCGCTGGGCGATGTCGTGGGTGAGCACCACCCGCGAGTTCTCACCCAGTCGGGAGAGCACGGTGAGCAGGACACCGCGCTCCAGGGACTGGGCCTCGTCCACGATCACGAACGCGTCGTGCAGCGACCGGCCCCGGATGTGGGTGAGCGGGAGCACCTCCAGCATCCCCCGGTCCACGACCTCCTCGATGACGTCCTCGCTGGTCACCGCGGACAGGGTGTCGTGCACCGCCTGCCCCCAGGGGTTCATCTTGTCGTTCTCGCTCCCGGGCAGGTAGCCCAGCTCCTGGCCGCCGACCGCGTAGAGCGGACGGAACACCATCACCTTGCGGTGCTGGCGGCGCTCCAGGACCGACTCCAGCCCCGCGCACAGGGCCAGGGCCGACTTGCCCGTACCCGCGCGCCCGCCCAGCGAGACGATGCCGACCTCCGGGTCCGTGAGCAGGTCCAGGGCGATCCGCTGCTCCGCGCTGCGTCCGTGCAGGCCGAACACGTCGCGGTCGCCGCGCACCAGCCGCACCGACTTGTCCGGACGCACCCGGCCCAGGGCCTTGCCGCGCTCGGACACGAGCACCAGCCCCGTGTGGCACGGCAGGTCGCGGGCCTCCTCGATGTCGCTGGCGCCGCCGTCGAACAGCTCCCCGATCCGGTGGGCGGGCACGTCCAGCTCGGCCATCCCCGTCCACCCGTGCTCGATGGCGAGCTCGGCACGGTACTCGTCGGCCGCCAGACCGATCGAGGAGGCCTTGATCCGCATCGGCAGATCCTTGCTCACCAGCACGACGTCGCCCTCGGCACCCTCGGTATCCGCACCCGTCCGCCCGTCCGCGCCCTCGTGGACGTACGGCGAGAGCTGGAGGTTGCGGGCCACCGTCAGGATCCGGGTGTCGTTGTCGCCGAGCCGGAAGCCCGCCGGGAGGACCTCCGGGTCACTGTGGTTGAGCTCGACGCGGAGCGTCCCGCCCTGGTCGTTCACCGGTACGGGGACGTCCAGCCGACCGTTGGCGACCCGCAGGTCGTCCAGGAGGCGCAGCGCCTGACGCGCGAAGTACCCGAGCTCCGGGTGGTGTCGCTTGCTCTCCAGCTCGGTGATCACCACCACGGGGATGACGACCTCGTGCTCGGCGAACCGGGTGACCGCCATCGGGTCGGCGAGCAGGACACTGGTGTCGAGCACGTACACGCGCGTGCCCTCGGTCACCTCCGGGTGGAGGGTGGCGGGGGACTGGGTGTCACGGCGATCGGTCGAGGAACTAGCCACTCGTTCTCCCCTTGGGCACCGCGAGGGCGCCCTACTGTCACGGGATCATGGAGGACCGGGACCTGACCCCTGAGGGCCGGGTCCGGCCCTCCTCGTTGATGTTCCGCTGTGACGGAGGAGATCAATGAGTTGGGGCCTCCCGAACGGGTGGACGAACACCACCCGCATGATCCGACGCTACGCGCACACCGACCCGTTTTCCAGAGCCCCGGCCCGACAGGCGGTGAACACCGCGTTAAGGGGGTTCGCCGCGACGGGCGGAGGGGATGGGGGTCAGGAGCCGAAGCGACGGTTGCGCGCGCCGTACGAGCGCAGTGCACGAAGGAAGTCGACCCTGCGGAAGGCAGGCCAGTGGACCTCGCAGAAGTAGAACTCCGAGTGCACGCTCTGCCACAGCATGAAACCGGACAGACGCTGCTCCCCCGACGTGCGGATGAGCAGGTCGGGGTCGGGCTGGCCGCGCGTGTAGAGATGCCGTGCGATGTCCTCGATGTCCAGGCGCTCGGCCAGCTCCTGGATACCGGTGCCCTTGGCCGACTCCTCGTGGAGGAGGGACCGAACCGCGTCGGCGATCTCACGTCTACCCCCATACCCGACGGCGACGTTGACAACCAGGCCGGGGTTGCCCGATGTGGCCGCCTCCGCCTCCTTCAGGGCCCGGGCGGTGGTGTCGGGCAGCACGTCGAGGGCCCCGACGGGCCGGGTGTTCCACCCCTCCGAGCGCAGGCGGACGACGGTGTCCTCGATGATGCGCAGGAGCGGCTGGAGCTCGGAGTCGTCACGGCTCAGGTTGTCGGTGGACAGCATCCAGATGGTGACCACCTGGACGCCCAGCTCGTCGCACCAGCGCAGCAGCTCGAAGATCTTGTCCGCCCCGGCCCGGTGACCGTCCACCAGGGCCTGCTTGCCGCTGCTCCGGGCCCAGCGCCGGTTCCCGTCCAGCACCACACCGACGTGGCGCGGTATCTCCCGGCTGGTCAGATGACGTTCGAGACGTCGCTCGTACAACCAGTACAGGGGGTCACGAAGCCCCATGGGCGAAACCTCTCAGAGCTGGAGCAGGGCCGGCGCACACCGGATCGGCGGCCGGAAAGGGATGTGTCCCCAGAGTAGTTCGCCGACGGTGACTACGTCACGGCGAGGGACTTGCGCACGTGCTTGCGTCCCTGGTGGATACGCGACTTGACCGTACCCAGCGCCAGGTTGAGCTCGGAGGCGATCTCGTTGTAGTCCATCTGGCACAGGTCCCGCAGGACCAGGGGGGCCACGAGGTTGGGGCGGTCCTTCTCCAGCTGGTCGAGGGCCTCCAGCAGGTCGATCCGGGAACCGGCGATGACGCTGGTGGTGCGGGGGTCGCTCTGGTGGGGCATGCGCTCGGCCTCGGTGGGGAACTCGGCGGAGCGGCGCTTCATGGAGCGGTAGGTCTGGCGGGCGGAGTTGGACACCACCGTGTACAGCCAGGTGGTGAAGAGGGAGTCGCCCTTGAAGCTGCCGATCTTGCGGGCCACCCGCAGCAGCGCGTCCTGGCACGCCTCCTCGGCGTCCTGGCGGTAGGGCAGGAAGCGGGAGCAGCGGCGCAGCACCTCGGGCTGGATCCGGCGGAGGACTTCGTCCAGGGCCACGGCATCGCCGTCCCTGGCCCGTCGTGCGAGGTCCTCCAGCTCCTCGTCGACGTTGCTCGCCACCCGGCGCCGGGGCGCGGGCGTCTCTTCGCGGTCTGGGCGGGCACTGTTGGCCATGGTCGGTCTCTCCCTAGAATCGCACCCCTCGGTGCACACGTCCCCCGTCGGAGTCCGGTCGGTCTTCCATGCCCCTCGGCGCTCGGAGGTGTCCGGAGTGGGGATCATATCCGCGGAAGGCGGCATGGGGGTCTGGATGGTGTATTAGTGGGCAACGACCGCGTATCCACCCCCGAACACCGAGGCGGACATGAGCCAACCGGAGGCCTTCGGACGTTACCGCGTCATCCGGCGCCTGGGTTCCGGCTCCTTCGCGACCGTCTGGTTGGCACAGGACGATCTGCTCAACTATCCGGTGGCCATCAAGGTACTCGCCGAGAACTGGGCGCACCAGATGGACATCCAGCACCGGTTCCTGGAGGAGGCGCGCATCCTGCGCCAGACCGACTCCACCTGGCTGGTGGCGGTGCACGACGTCGACGTGCTGCCCGACGGGCGCCCGTACATGGTCATGACCTACGCCGACCAGGGCAGCGTCGCGGACCTCGTTCGCCGAGGTCAACTGCCCCTTGACGAGGCTCTGCGGCTGCTGACCGAGATCGGCCAGGGCATCACCGTGCTGCACAACCACGGCACGATCCACCGCGACATCAAACCGTCCAACGTGCTGCTCCAGTCGTCACCGGTGGGGCAGAGGGTACTGGTGGCGGACCTGGGGTTCGCGAAGTCGATCGACGAGGCGTCGGGGTTCACCGCGGCGGCGGGCACCCCCGGATACATGTCGCCCGAGCAGAGCATCCCCGGTGGTGACCTGGACGTTCGCTCGGACGTGTACTCGCTGGGCGCGGTCGCCTACGAGCTCATCACCGGTCGGCCGCCGTCGCGGCCACCGGTGCGGATCGCACCTGGCCGGATCCGGCCAGGACTGCCCCCCACGCTCGACGAACTCATCCTGTCGGCACTTTCGGTGGACCGGGAAAGCCGTCCAGCGGACGCCAAAACCTTCACCGACCGGGTGAGAACGATCCGTATGGCCCCCGATCTGCCCACCGCGGACCCGTGGTGGCGCCGGTACCGGATGCCCTGGCACAAGGCGGGCGGCCTCGTGGCCGTCCTCGCCGTGATGACCATGGGCGTCACCGCCTCCGTCGGCCACCCCGGGATGGAGCTGAAGCAGGTCAAGTCCGACGACCACGCGCTGGAGATGAGCGTCCCCCTGGTCTGGATCGAGGAGTTCGACACCGACCTGGAGGCCCGGCCCGCAGCACTGGAGGCGGGCGCGGAGCCGGGCATGCTCCTGGCGACCGACACCGAGAACTGGTACTCCACCGACACCCCGTCCTACGGGGTCTTCGCGACGATCATGCCGGGGGTCCAGCCCCTGGGCTCGATCGCCGACACCGATCCGTGCGGGGGCGCCCCCGCCGAACGCCTCGTCGACGACGACACGTGGGAGGGCGCCGTGTGGGAGTGGCCGGACTGCGAGGGCAACGGCTCCTTCACCATCGCGGCCGTCCACGAGCCCGGAGAGCCCCGAACCGTCTACGTGGAGATCCGGCAGCCCGACTACCGGCCCGACCTCGTGGACCAGATCATCGGCGCGATCGTCCTGCGCTAGGCGGTGCCTCCCGGCTCCTCCGCCGCGTTCGGGACCGGGCGCCCGGGAGGCGGGGACTGCGCCCGCCCGCCCTCCCCGTTCCTCACCTCCCAGGTCAGTACACCCAGCCCTCCAGCTGCCGCCGCAGCTCCTCCGGTGAGGTCACGGGCAGCTTGCACGTGAAGCCCTCGCACACGTACGCGGTGGCACTGCCGCCGATCGGCGCACGCCCCCTCAGCAGCGGCACTCCCCCGTCCTCGCGACCGTCCCCGCGCGAGAGCGCCGTTCCCAGGGGGGCCCAGCGCAGCGCCGTGCGCACCAGTTCGTCGACCGCGGGGTCACCGGGATCACCGACGACCGCGACCGCCCCGGGACCGCTCAGGACGGCCTCGCCGGTGGCCAGCCCCCAGCCCGCGAACCGGGCCGCCTTCTCAGCCAGGAGGGACACCGGGGACAGCGCGCCCTCGGCCGCGTCGCGGTGCCGCCGCGACCCGGTCAGCGCCGCGTACGTCAACAGGGCCGAGGCGGCGGCCGACCGGCCCGAGGGGGTGGCGTTGTCGGTGGGGTCCTGCGGTCGGCTGAACAGGCGCTCGGCGTCGTCCGCGGTGTCGAAGAAGCCTCCGTCCCCGTCACCGAAGTGGTCCAGGACCGCGTCCAGCAGACGACCGGCCTCGTGTACGTGGCGGGCCTCCCCCGTCACGCCGTGCAGGGCCAGCAGCCCCTCGGCCATGTCCGCGTAGTCCTCCAGTACGCCCGCGCTGGTGCCGACACGGCCGTCGCGCGAGGTGCGCATCAGGCGGCCGTCACGGACGTGGACGTCCAGGACCAGGTCGGCCGCGGCCCGGGCGGCGTCCACCAGGTCGGGGCGCTCCAGCAGGGCGCCCGCCTCGGCCAGGGCCGCGACGGCCAGGCCGTTCCAGGCGGCCACCACCTTGTCGTCCCGGCCGGGGGCCACGCGGTCCTGGCGTGCGCGCAGCAGGGCCGCGCGGACGCGCTCGTGGCGCCAGGCGTCGGCCGGAGGCCGTGGAAGCCGCAGGACCGAGGCCCCGCGCTCGAAGGTGCCCTCCTCGGTGACCCCGAACACGCCCGCGGCGAACTCGGCGTCCTCCGGGTCGAGGACCTCGCGCAGTTGGGCGGGCGTCCAGACGTAGTACGTGCCCTCCTCACCCTCGCTGTCGGCGTCGAGTGAGGAGGCGAAGCCGCCCTCGGGGGTGCGCAGGTCCCGGAGCATCCAGTCGGCGGTCTCCTCGGCGACCCTGCGCAGGAGGGTGTGGTGGTCGCGCTCGGCGGGACCGGGGCCGGGCGGGCGACGGCCCATCCTCGTGTAGGCGCGCAGCAGGAGCGCGTTGTCGTAGAGCATCTTCTCGAAGTGGGGCACCACCCACTCCCGGTCGACCGAGTACCGGGCGAAACCACCGCCGAGCTGGTCGTAGATGCCTCCGCGCGCCATCGCCGCGGCCGTGCCCCCGGCCATCAGCCCGGCGGGGGTCGGTTCCGCCGCGGACTGGGACGGCAGGGTGCGCTCGTGCTGCGCGGTGAGGAAGGACAGCAGCATCGACGGCGGGAACTTGGGCGCCGCGCCGAAACCGCCGTTGGCGTGGTCGTAGTCGCGGACGAGCGCCTGCACCGCCAGGTCCAGGGTCTCCCGCGTGGGCGGGGGCCCGGCGGCCAGCGCGCGCGGCCCGCCGAGCGCGGTCACCACCCGTTCTCCCTGGTGGAGGAGTTCGTCGCGCCGGTCGCGCCACGCGGTGGCCACGCCCTCCAGGAGCCGCTGGAAGTGGTCGCGCGGGAAGTAGGTCCCGCAGTAGAACGGCGCGCCGTCGGGGGTGGCGAACACGGTCATGGGCCACCCGCCCTGGCCCGTCATGGCCTGGGTCGCCTCCATGTAGACCGCGTCGACGTCGGGGCGCTCCTCGCGGTCCACCTTGACGTTGACGAACAGGGCGTTCATCCGCTCGGCGGTCGCCGGGTCCTCGAAGGACTCGTGGGCCATCACGTGGCACCAGTGGCAGGCGGCGTAGCCGACGGAGACGAGCACGGGCACGTCGCGACGGCGCGCCTCGGCGAACGCCTCCGCGCACCAGGGCCACCATTCCACGGGGTTGTCGGCGTGCTGTAGGAGGTACGGGCTGGTCGCGTCGCTCAGGCGGTTGGGCATACCCCCACTCTGCCACCCGGGGAGGAAGCGCGCCGCAGGCGTCCGTTGAGGGTGACGGGCGGGCCCCGCTGGGTCTCGGCGGGGACCCGACCGTCAGTTCCGACCGTTCTCCGCGTCCTCCTCGGAGGCGGCGGCCACGGACGTGCCGCTCTCGTCGGCCCCTTCGGCGTCGGCGGACAGGGCCCGGAGCTTCCCGGTCATGTTGCGCATGAGGAAGTAGAGCCCGACACCGACCGCGAACACCATGAGGAAGCCGAGTACGCCCGGGGTCACGAGGGTCCGGTCCATTTGGACCTCTTCCGCCAGCACAGCCGCGGAGGTCAGAAGCGTGTTCATACCACTCATACTCTCACTGCGTCCGTGACACCCGCGAAGAGGTCCGTCTCCGGGACCTCCGTGTCGACCAGGGAACGGACCAGGTGGTAGTCCTCCGTCGGCCAGGCCGCGACCCGCACCTCGTTGGGCACCGCGAACCAGAACCCGTCGGGGTCCACCTGGGTGGCGTGCGCCTTGAGCGCCTCGTCGGCGATCTCGAAGTACTCACTCACCTGCACCTGGGTGGTGATCTCCCAGCGGGGCCGGTCCTGCTCCTTGATCCGGTCGACCCACTCGGCGAACGGGTTCTCCAGACCGCGTTCGGCGAGCACCTTGGCCAGGGCGTCGAACCGCTCGGGCGGGAAGGAGACGAAGTAGTAGAGCTTGAGGGGCTGCCAGGGGTCGCCGGAGCCGGGGTAGGCGTCCGGGTCGCCCGCGGTGTCGAAGGCGCGCATCGACACCTTGTGGGTCATGATGTGGTCCGGGTGCGGGTACCCGCCGTTCTCGTCGTAGGTGAGGATGACGTGCGGACGGAACCGGCGGATCGACGCGACGAGGGGTTCGGCGGCGTCCTCGACGGGGAGGGTGGCGAAGCTGCCCTCGGGGAGGGGCGGCAGCGGGTCGCCCTCCGGAAGGCCGGAGTCGACGAAACCGGCGAACTCCTGTCGGATGCCGAGGATCTCCCTCGCCCGCTCCATCTCCTCACGGCGGACCTGGGTGATGTTCTCTCTGATCTCGGGACGTTCCATCGCTGGGTTGAGGATGTCACCGCGTTCGCCACCGGTCATGGTGACGACGAGCACGTCGACGCCCTCCTCCACGTAACGCGCCATGGTGGCCGCGCCCTTGCTGGACTCGTCGTCGGGGTGGGCATGAACCGCCATGAGGCGCAGGCGCTCGGACAACGAAGGCTTCTCCTTGACTCGGTGAACGGCTCGCCGTGTGGGCCGTCCGGGCACCCCGAATGCACGGCATGGACGACTCACGTGTGGGCCGAGTAGGGGGGTTGTCGGGTCGGGGATATCTTAGACAACACCGTCCCCTCGTTCGGAGATTCCCGATGCCCGCGACCCCGGAAGAAGCCACCGTGAACAGTGCCGACGCCGCGCCAGCGCTCCGCAAGCGCCATGGCAACGGCCCGCTCTTCTTCCTCTTCGGGACCGTCTTCGCCGTCCTCACGGCGATCGGGTGGGGGTACTCCGTCATGAACTACAACGGGCTGGCCGGCGGGGTGTACCACCAGGTGGTGTCGTTCCAGGTCCCCTCGTCCGACGAGGCGAGGATCACCTTCGAGGTGAACAGCCGGGGCGGGGCCCAGTGCCTCATCTCGGCACGGGACGACCAGATGGTGCAGGTCGGTCAGGACAGCGTCACGGTCGAGCCGGGGAACCGGATGGTGACCACGAGCGTTGACACGCTTCGAGAGGCTTCCACGGTAGAAGTGGCCTCGTGCAGGGAACAAGACCCGCAGAACTGATCCACCGAACCCTCCCCCTGCCTGGCCCGGTACCAGGGCGGAGTCACGGGACCCGTGTGCGTCGGCACCCGGTGATATTCTCGTGAGTTCAGCTCTGGCCGCCTGGTGGCCTTTGCTACGAGTACACCAAGGAGTTCCCGTGACCCAGACCCGCGACGACAACGTCACCTGGCTCACCCAGGAGGCGTACGACCGGCTCAAGGGAGAGCTGGACCACCTGACGGGGCCCGGGCGCGTCGAGATCGCGGAGAAGATCGAGGCGGCTCGGGAAGAGGGCGACCTGAAGGAGAACGGCGGCTACCACGCCGCCAAGGAGGAGCAGGGCAAGATGGAGGCCCGCATCCTCCAGCTCACCGAGATCCTGCGCACCGCGCGGGTCGGCGAGGCTCCCAGGACCGAGGGCGTGGTGGGCCCCGGTATGACGGTCACCATCCGGTTCGAGGGTGACGACGAGGAGGTTACCTTCCTCCTCGCCTCGCGGGAGGAGAGCGGGGCCCCCATCGACGTGTACTCCCCGAAGTCCCCGCTCGGCGCGGCCATCAACGGCAAGCGTGTCGGTGAGAACGTGAGCTACCAGCTGCCCAACGGCAGGAGCCTGGGCGTGGAGATCATCGACGCCGTGCCCTACAGCGGGGCCTGACACTCCGGAGGCCGGTGGGGGGCGTCGGTCCGCCCTCCACCCTCCCATCCGGGTGCGCGGTCCTCGGGGAACGCCAGCCACCGCGGTCACGTCGGTACCTTGTGAAGGGCACACCCGCCCGCTCCCGACGACCGACGCCCGAGGAACCGCATGTCCGCCCCCCGTTGGAATCCGCAGGACCCCGCGCACAGCGCCCCGACCGCCCGGCAGGCCGGTTGGGGCCCCGTCACCCCGCCGTACGGCCCCGCCGCGTGGGGATCCGCCGGGCCCGGGGCCCCGGGTCGGCCCAGCGGCCCGGAACTGGCCGGTTTCGGCCGCCGTCTGGCCGCCCGGGCGGTCGACTACGTCCTCGCGGCGGTCGCGGCGGTCGTCTTCTTCCTCGTCGTCGTCATCCTGGTCTCGGTACTGACCGGTGGTAGCGACACGAGCGACGCCCAGTCCGAGGTGTGGGCCCTGATGTTCGTGTTCGGCTGGGGTCTGCTGTTGTTCTTCTACGACTGGCTCTACCTGGTGGCGTGGGGACGCACGCTGGGCAAGATGCTCGTCGGGATCAGGGTGGTCAGCGCCGACGGCGGGGGAAGGCTCAGCCAGGGGCAGTCGCTGGGCCGGTCCGCGCTGTTCGGCCTCCCGCAGTCGCTGCCGTTCCTGGGGCACCTGTTCTCCCTGGGCGAGTCCATGGCCGCACTCGGCGACCAGCGCAGGGCCCTGCACGACCGGGTCGCGGGGACGGTCGTGGTCCGCACCTGATCCGGCGCTCCGACCGCCCTCCGGGCACCGCCGACCCTCCGGACCCGTGCCCGGGCACGGGCGGGTCCGTCACGGCAGCACCTCGCACGCGGGCGCGTCGGCGCCTCCGTCGGCGAACACCGCCGGCACGTAGTTGCCCTCCCCGATCCGGTACCAGGCGTCATCCGTCCCGAACGGCCCCCGGGACTGCTCGCCCACGGCCTGGCAGTCCACGTCCACGACCGCCGTGTGCGCGGCCAGCCCGACCGGAGCGTGGTCGGTACCGGGGCCGCCCCGGACGACCACCGGGTCGCGGCGGGTCTGCGTGGTGATCCTGGCCTTGGACCGGTACTCGGCGGTCCACAGGTAGTCGACCCGCACCCATCCGTTGGTGGGCAACCGGAGCCCCTCCCGGAACGCGCCGTCGGCCAGGTCGATCCCGGCCGGGTTGCGGACACGGCGCCCGAACCCGTCGAGTCCGCCGTTGTGCCCGTCGCTGTAGGCCGCCTGCGCCTGGGGACGGCCGTGGAGCAGGTCAGGCCAGGACTGCCGGGACTCGTTCCAGTGGTCGTCGGTGATGTTCCACGGGCCCACGTCCCACACGGGCAGGTAGGCGCAGCGGGGCACGTGGTCCTCGGGCGCGCTGGAGGGGGCGACCGGTCCCAGCGCCCCCGTCGTGCACACCCGCACCGTGTACTCCCCTCCGCCCCGGTTCGCGAGTGCCCGACGCGACGGCAGCGCGACGAAGTGGTCGTCGGGGCGGATGACGTGGCCGTTGGCGGTGCGTCCGCCGACCAGGCCGATCCGCGTGGCGAAGAGACGGGCCGAGAACGGCTCGCCCCGCGTGTCGGCCCCCTCCGGCTCCTCCTGGTCGCCGTGTCCCTCCGGCCGGTCCCACGGCACGTCCTCCCCCCGCCCGCCGTCCCCCGGGTCGGCCGCGCGCAGGCCCAGACCGGTCAGGGCGGTGTCGTCACCGTCGAGCTCCACCCGTACCTGCACGCGGGAGACGTGCTCGGGCAGGGTGACCGTGCCACCGCCCCCCGCGGGGTGCCACTCGGTCCACAGACCGTCGGCGCGCGCACCGCGCGCCTCGGCCAGCACGTCCCCGCCGTCCCCCTCGGCCCGCACGCGTACGTCCACCGTGTCGGTGCGCGCGCCCAGGTCCTGTTCGGGAAAGGTGGCCAGTCCGGTGTCGGTCTCCGCGTACTCCCGGCGGGCTCCGGCGCCGTCCGCCGTCCCCGTGGCGCCGGTCCGCAGCACGCCGTCCTCGAACAGCAGACCGGCCCGGTCCGCCGAGGCCAGGTCCTGCGCGATCCACTCGGTGCGCGCGTGGGCCGGGGCCGCGGGGACCATCAGGGCGAGAGCGCCCAAGGCGGCCAGGGTCTGCGCGGTGGTCGGACACCGTCGATCGGACATCACGTCTTCCTTCACCCGAGAAGGAGCATACGGTCACTCTCAGTAAGCGCCCTGGCGTGCGCACGCTCAAGGAGGTTGCGTCGGGTGTTGGTGATACGACGGTAAAAGTCCGGCCCCTGAGGCAACCCTCAGTCGGCGAAGGCCAACAGGCAGGCGGTGAAGCCGTGCACATGGTTGACGCCGCTGACCGGACCGATCTCCCCGGCCGCGAAGAAGCCCGCCACCGCCTCCACGCCCAGGATGCGGCGGACGGCCAGCACGTCGTGGTCGGCGTGCGGGAACAGGGCCCCGCCCCGCCCGTTGCAGGAGAAGAGCAGGCCCGCACCGACCTGGTGCTCCGCTCCGAAGTCGGCCAGCCTGCGGGCCAGGTCCTCGTCGGCGGTACCCGCGTCACGCACCTGGAAGCGCACGGTCTGGCCCACCTCGACCATGTCACCGACGGCCAGCGCGCCCATCTCCGGGTCGACGCCGCTGAGCGCCCGGATCAGGAAGTCGCCCTGCTCGTGCTGTTCGGCGTACTCGTCCATGGCGATACCCACGTGCAGCCCCTGGACGGCCAACGCGCGGTCCTCGTCGTCCAACGAGTCCACCAGCTCCTCCAGCTTCTCGTAGGCGTTCGTGCCCGCGAGTTCCATCAGGAGGTTGCCCTCGGCCTTGGTGACGGTCATGTTCGGGCCGACCGGCCGGCAGCCCTGGCTGACCACGGTCCCGAGCACCCCCTCACCGCCGACCAGCACGCCGACGGCACCGCTGTCCACGGCCTCGCCCTCGTGGAACAGCCGCACGGAGTCCTCGCCGCGCATCCCGTCGGCCATCCCGCCGACCAGCGGCAGACCGCCCAAAGCCGTGGTGGACTCGCGGACGAAGGCCTGGGTGGGGAACTCGTAGGGGTTCGTGAGCAGGATGGCCACCCGGTCACGCGGGCCGGGCTCGCGCATCCCGACCACGGCGAGGTGGTCGTCGTCCAGGACGGTGTCCAGCCGGAACGGGGTGAGCTCCACACCCGGGAGGCGGGCGCACCACACGCTGACCGCGCCCTGGTCCTCCACCCCGCGGCCGCCGCCGATGACACCGGTGGAGCTGCATCCCAGGGTGACGGCGCCCGGCGCGAGTTCCATGACGCGCTTCCCCGCGAGGGTGACCTCGTCCGGATCGGCCCCGCTGACGAAGAAGCACAGCAGATCGACCGGCCCCTCCACCTGTTCCAGAGCGGTCAGCACGGCACGTTCGGCCGCGTTCACGAGGTCGGCCCCCGTCGTCAGAGCATCGCCGAACCGTGCCACCAGCCGCCACCCCGCCTTCACCGGCCCCAGCCGGACCTCGGACCGCACCTTCTCCTCCCATTCTTCCACCCCGCGCCCTGCTCTGGGGTGTTTCGCGCCCGTGCTGTGCCCGCCCATGTCCGAACGCCCGGTGGCGCGGTGCCCGCGTGTCCGGGGCGGGCCCACAGCGCCGTAGACTCCGTCGGGTGAGTCCCGTCACTCCTCCTCCACCGCCGAAGGACCTCCCGAGCACCCTGGCCGCGCTGCGCGGGTCCGGGCACGTCCACCGTCCGGTGGCCGCCGAGGTCCGGGACAACCTGCTGCACCGGATGGCCGCGGGCCGCCCCCGCTTCCCCGGGCTGCACGGTTTCGACGACACGGTGCTCCCCCAGGTCGAACGGGCCCTGATCGCGGGGCACGACATCGTCCTCCTGGGCGAGCGCGGCCAGGGCAAGACACGGCTGATCCGCACCCTGGCCGGGCTGCTCGACGAGTGGTCCCCCTCCGTCGACGGATGCCCGGTCAACGACCACCCGTTCGCGCCCGTCTGCCCCGGGTGCCGCGCGCGGCTGGCCCGCGAGGGCGACTCCCTCCCCCTGGTCTGGCGGCACCGCACCGAGCGGTACGGCGAGAAGCTCGCCACCCCCGACACCGGGGTCGGCGAACTGGTCGGCGACGTGGACCCGGCCCGGCTGGCCGAGGGCCGGTCGCTGGGCGACCCCGAGACCATCCACTACGGCCTCGTCCCCCGCGCCAACCGGGGCGTGTTCTGCGTCAACGAACTGCCCGACCTGCCCGCACGCGCCCAGGTGGCGCTGTTCAACGTCCTTGAGGAGCGCGACCTCCAGGTGCGCGGGTACACCCTGCGGCTGCCCCTGGACCTGCTGCTGGTCGCCAGCGCCAACCCCGAGGACTACACGCACCGGGGCCGCATCGTCACTCCGCTCAAGGACCGTTTCGGCGCCCAGGTGCGCACCCACTATCCGCCCGGTCTCGACGACGAACTGGCCCTGGTGCGCCAGGAGGCGGCGATCCCCGAGGGCACGGTCGTCCCCGCGCACCTGCTGGAGTCCGTCGTGCGCTTCACCCGACTGGTCCGGGACTCCAAGAAGGTCGACGGCCGGTCCGGGGTGTCGGTGCGGTTCTCCGTCGCGGCGGCCGAGACCGTGGCCGCGTCGGCGCTGCGCCGGGCCGCGCTGACCGGTGAGGAGGTCCCCGTGGCCCGGGTCTGCGACCTCCCCCCGGCGGTGGAGCCCCTGATGGGCAAGGTCGAGTTCGAGATGGAGGCCGAGGGGCGCGAGGCCGAGACCCTCCACCTGCTCCTGCGGCGGGCGGTCGCCGGAACCTTCCGCGCCCGGCTCGGGGAGGCCGACCTGACCCCGCTCAGCGACCGGTTCTCCGGAGGCGGCACCGTCGAGACCGGTGACCTGGTCGGGGCCGCCGAACTGCTGCGCCGGGTCGGCACGGTCCCGGGCCTGGCCGCGATGATCGCGCGGGCGGCACCGGAGGCCGAGGACGGCCCGCCCACCCCCGGGCTGGCGGCCGCGGTGGTCGAGTTCGCGTTGGAGGGGCTGTACCTGGAGCGGCGCCTGGCCAAGGACACCGTCCCCGACGGCGGCGTCTACCGCTTCTGACCCAGGGCGCCGCACACGCGTGAGGAGGGTGGGCGTGAGGTTCCAGTACCGGGCCTACACCGGGGGGCCGGACCCGCTGGCCGACCCGGAGCCGCCGCCGGAGGAGGAGCGGGTCGAGGTCACCGCGTCGGAGCGGCCGCGGGCGGAGGAGGGCGACGCTGACGGCGACGGCGGCGGTGACGCCGCCGGAGCCCACCCCGCGGGCGGAACGCGAAGCGGCGGCCTGCTGGCCCCGTCCGACGGCAGCGGCCACGGCCTGACCCCCCGTGAGCTGCGGCGGCTCGGTGACACGGCCCTGCGCGACATCGAACGGTCGGCACGGGGACGCGACGGCCTGCATCCGGGCGGAGGCACCTCCGGCGGGGAGCCCACCGGCACGCACGCGCCCCGGGAGGCGGACGACGACCGCCCCGTCGACCCGGTGGCCACCGTCCGGGCGGCGGCGCTCCGCCGTGCCGCGTCCCCCGGGTCTCCCCTGCTCACCGAGGACCTCCGGGTCGCCGAGACCGAACCCGCCGGCGCGGCGGCGGTGTCGCTGCTCGTGGACCTCTCGCACTCGATGGTGGAGCGCGCGCTGCACGCGGCGGCCACCCGGACCGCCCTGGCCCTGCACTCCCTGGTCCGGACCCGCCACCCGGACGACCGGATCCAGCTGGTCGGCTTCGGGCAGAGCGCCCGCGAACTCACGCCCGCGCGGCTGGCCGCGCACGCGTGGCGGCGGACCCCCGGTACCAACCTGCACCACGCGCTGCGCCTGGCCCGGGGGCACGTTCGACGCCACCGCGGACTCCGGCCCCTGGTGCTGGCGGTCACCGACGGAGAGCCCACCGCCCACCTGGACGAGGACGGCCGTGCCCGGTTCGCGTGGCCGCCCGACCCGCGGACCGCCGAACTCACCCTGAGGGAGCTGGACCGGGTGCTGCGTGAGGGCGCGGAGGTGGTGTTCTTCCTGCTCGCCGACGACCCCCGGCTGCGCGACTTCGCCGCCGAGGTGGACCGGCGGCGGGCGGTACGGGTCGTGCGCGCCGACGCCGGGGCCCTGGGTCCTCTGGTGGTCGACCGGTACCTCGGGCGTCGCGGGTGAGCGGCGCGGGGACGGCGGTCAGAACTCGAAGACGTTGACGTCGGAGGCCAGGACGAGCAGCTCCTCCGGGGCGTCGCCGCCGGAGTAGAGGAGCTGGTGGCGATTGGCGGGCATGATCGTCTCGGTGAACCGCAGCGCCAGGTCACCGGCGTAGGCGACGCGCTCCTGGACGAGCAGCGGGATACCGGGGCCCAGACCGAAGGCCTCCGCCTCGTCCGGCGAGGGCATGCGGGCGCCCACGACGTCCCAGTTCCAGGTCTCCTGGTGGCCCAGTTCGCGCAGCAGGGCCGCCACGCCGTTGGGGATCCGCTCGGGCGACATCAGCGGCGTGTTGTTGGCGATGGTGAACGGGACGTAGGTGACCTGGGACTGCCAGAGTCCGCCCTCGACGAAGCGGTCGCAGGAGCGGATGACCACGAGACCGCCGTGTGAGGCCGCGGAGTCGGGGCGCAGCCGCTTGGCCACGCGCGGACGCATGGTGTCGAGGCTGACCTTGATCTTCTCGTCGATGTGGTGGTACCCGGCGTCGCGCAGGTGCGGCTGGTACCCCTCCTGGAAGCGTTCGGAGTCCGTGCCGCCGGAGACCGGCGTGGCCAGGTGGACGATGGGGCGGTGGTCGGCGGCGTAGGCCCCGCGTCCGGCGCGGATGGCGATGCGCCCCTCGTCCTGGAGGATGCGCATCCCCATCCGCGCCGTGGCACGGGAGACGTCGAACCGCTCGGCGAGCTCCTCCTCGCCGGGGAGCCGCTCACCGGGCTTGTAGTCCCCTCTGGCCAGCGCCTCACGCAGGTGATCGGCGACCACTGTCTTCCTCGACGTGCTCATGTGTGTCAGTCCCGGTGGTAGGCCTTGAGGTTGCCGTGTTCGAACTGGTATCTGATGCTGTGCCCCGCGTAGACGGTGTGTACCACGCGGATCGGCCGTTCCTCGGAGTAGTCGGTGCGGTGCACGTTCAGCACGGGCACGCCCGGGGGGAGTTCGAGCTGGGACGCCTCCTGGGGCGTCGGCATGCGGGTCTCCACCTCGTCGACGCAGCCCGCCTGGCGGTGGCCGTGTTCCATGAGGACCGCCAGGGCGCTGTCCACGTCCTCGGGGAGCATGAGCGCGGTGCCCTGGACGAGCTCCATGGGGTAGTGGGCCGAGCTGATGGACCCGGAGACGTCCCCAGAGAAGCGGTACATGCGGCGGACGACCGTCATGTCGCCCTCGGGGACGCGGAGTCGGCTGGCCACGTCCGGGGTGGCGCTCAGGAGCTGGAGCTCCTCCAGGGTCTGACCGGCCAGGGCGGACTCGTTGAGGCCCGTGCCCTCGGTGGGCCGGGTGGCGTAGAAGGTCTCGGGGACGACGTTCTGGACGAAGTGCCCGCGTCCGGGCCTGCTGAGGATGAGCCCCTGGTTGCGCAGCATGCCCAGGGCGAGGCGGACGGTGTTGCGGGAGGCATCGAAGCGCTCCTCCAACTGCTTCTCCGAGGGGAGTTGGCCACCGGGAGGAAGGGTGCGCTCCTGGATCTCGCGGCGCAAGACCCGGGCGATCTGTCTGTATCTGCTCTCTGCCCGCATAAGTCCGCCCTCAGGGGGGTATCAGTCCAACACGTTCGCTTGTACCAACAAGGTGATCGCAACACCAACAGAACATGTACAGCCCGGTCACCTGAACCCATCCTAAAGGAAGGCCACCCTCAGTACACGGCCCCCAGCCCCGGAGCCGGAGCGGGCCCCCGGTCGCCGCCCCGCCGCCCGCCGCGGAACGACCTCGTGACACACGCGGGACTCCCCCCTCGGCAGGTGAGAGGGGAGTCAGCGGAACTGCACCGTCAGCCGTGAGGAGAACACATGATCCCCCTCGTCATCGCGTTCGTCGGCCTCGTCCTCCTGGGCCTGGCCACGGGGTTCTTCCTGGCCGTCTCCCTCGGGATCCGCCGTCAGGACCGCCGCCGCGGCTACCGCTCCCTGCGCGAGAAGGGCGACCACAGCGCCCTCTCCCGCACCGGAAGCCTCATCGTCGGCCTGCGCTTCGCCAACGGCACCCGCCCACCCGCGCGGGACCACAGGACCGAGTCGGACCACACCCCCAGCGCGGTCTGACCCCCGTGTGAACGGTCACGGCGGGGAGTCACCGAGCGGGCGCCCGGGCACGGGCCGAGGCGAAGCGGAGGCCCGGGAGGCACCGCCTAGTCCTCCAGCGCCCGCAGCAGGTCCATCACCAGGTCGCCGCCGGACTCGATGCCGACGGAGATCCGGACCAGGTCGGCGGGGACCTCCAGCGGGGAGCCCGCGGTGGAGGCGTGCGTCATCCGCCCGGGGTGCTCGATCAGGGACTCGACCCCGCCCAGTGACTCCCCCAGGGTGAAGACCTCGGTACGCTCGCACAGCCGCAGCGCCGCCTTCTCCCCGTCCCGCAGGGAGAAGGAGACCATCCCGCCGAAGGAGCGCATCTGCCGCTCGGCGATCCTGTGCCCCGGGTGACCGTCCAGCCCGGGGTAGTAGACCCTGCGGACCGCCGGGTGGCCCTCCAGCTCGGCGACCACCTGCTCGGCGTTCGCGCTGTGCCGGTCCATCCGCACGCCCAGGGTCTTGATCCCCCGCAGCGTCAGCCAGGAGTCGAACGGCCCCGGCACGGCGCCCATGGTGTTCTGGTGGAAGGCCAGCCGCTCGCCCAGTTCGGCGTCGGCGGCCACCAGGGCACCGCCGACCACGTCGGAGTGCCCGCCCAGGTACTTGGTCGTGGAGTGCACGACCACGTCCGCGCCCAGGGTCAGCGGCTGCTGGAGGTAGGGCGAGGCGAAGGTGTTGTCGACGACGTACAGCGCGCCCGCGTCGCGGGCGATCCCCGCGACCGCCTCGATGTCGGTGATGTTGAGCAGCGGGTTGGTGGGCGTCTCCGTCCACACGACCTTCGTCTCGGGGCGCACCGCCGCGCGTACGGCGTCGGGGTCGGTCTGGTCGACCGCGTCCCAGGACACGCCCCAGCGCTCGACGACCTTGGAGATCAGACGGAAGGTGCCACCGTAGGCGTCGCCGGGGATGATGATGTGGTCGCCCGGCGAGAGGACCGTGCGCAGCAGCGTGTCCTCGGCGGCCATGCCTGAGGCGAAGGCCAGTCCCCGGGCCCCGGACTCCAGCGCGGCCAGGCACTCCTCCAGGGCGGTGCGCGTCGGGTTGCCCGTGCGCGAGTACTCGTAGCCCTGGCGCAGACCGCCCACCCCGTCCTGGGCGTAGGTGCTCGTCTGGTAGATCGGCACCACCACGGCCCCGGTACCGGCGTCCGGTTCCTGCCCCGCGTGGATGGCCAGCGTTTCAAACCCGTCGAACGTCATGGGGCCACAATAGCCGCCGCTCTCCCCACGAACCCCACGTTTCACACGGGACGGGGTGAGGCGGAACCCCACGTCACCGAAGCGGCCCTCAGGCGGGCGGGAACCTGGTGGCCGACCCCGGCTCGGGCGGCTCGGTCGGCGCCTCGGGCGGCAGGCCCGCGGCGGGGGTGGGCACCCGGGTGGGCGTACCGGTCCCGCGCATCGGCGGGTCCCAGCCGAGTTCGGGGTCGTGGGTGCGCACGACCCTGCCGGGGACCCCGGCGACGACGCTGTGGTCGGGATAGTGGCCGGGACGGACCACCGTGCCCGCCGCGACGACGCAGTTGCGGCCCAGGTGGACTCCGGGCAGGATCACCGCGTTCGCACCGATCCAGGTGCCGTCGCCGATACTCACCGGGTCGTCGACGGGCCACTGGAGGCCGACGGGGATCTCGGTGTTGGCGTAGGAGTGGTTCTGGTCCGTGATGTAGACGTACGGACCGGTGTAGACGTGGTCCCCGATGTCCACCGACCTGTGCGCGACGATGTGCGATCCGCGGCCGATCGCGCAGCCCGAGCCGATCCGGACGACGGTTCCGGGGCCGAGGTCGTAGTCGGGTCCCATGCCCGCCGCGAGGGTCATGTCACCGCCCAGCACGGTGTGCACGCCGATCTCGATCCACGGCTCCCCGTAGAGGGTGGCCGTGGGGAAGGCGATCGCGGAACCCACGCCGAAGCGCGCGAACCTCCGCGCGGCCTTGGAGTCCGCGCGGATTTCGGCGCTGCTCCGCGCGTAGGACCAGACGGAGCGGATGATCCAGGACAACAGCCGCGACACGCGAGCTCCCATGTATTACCTGCCAGTAACGTTGTCGCGAAGAGTAGCAGTGTCCGAGTATGCGACGCTTCGCCCGGCCGCCACACGGCGGGGCCCCGGACCGCGCTCGGTCGAACGCGGTCCGGGGCCCCGTGGATGCCGGACGGGCGGGGTACCGCTCCGTGGACGCCCCTCCCGGGGGCGGCGGGCGGACCGGGTCAGCCGGACAGGTGGGCCAGCAGGTCCTGACGGGTGAGAATGCCCACCGGCCTGCCGTCGCGCAGCACCACCAGCGCGCCGGAGCCGCGCAGCAGCCGCACGCAGTCGCCGACCGGTGTCCCCGTGCCGACCGTGGCCAGCGGCTTGCCCATGTGCGTCTCCACGCTGTCGTCCAGCTGGGCGCGACCGTCGAAGAGCGCGTCGAGGACGTCGCGCTCGGCGATGGAGCCCACCACCTCGGCGGCCATGACCGGCGGCTCCTCCTTCATCACCGGCAGCTGGGAGACGCCGTACTCGCGCATGATCGCCACCGCGGTGCCGATCGACTCGTGCGGGTGGGTGTGCACGAAGTCGGGCATCTCACCGCCCTTGCCGTTGAGCACCTGGCCCGCGGTGGCCTCCTCGGTCTCCGCCGACAGGAAGCCGTAGTCGGCCATCCACTCGTCGTTGAAGATCTTGCCGAGGTAGCCGCGGCCGCCGTCGGGCAGCAGGACGACGATGACGTCGTCGGGGCCCGCGTCCCGGGCGACGCGCAGGGCCGCCTCGACCGCCAGACCGCAGGACCCGCCGACCAGCAGCGCCTCCTCGCGCGCCAGGCGACGCGTCATGAGGAAGGAGTCCTTGTCGCTCACGGCCACGATGTCGTCGCAGATCCCCGTGTCGTAGGTGCCGGGCCAGATGTCCTCGCCCACGCCCTCGACCAGGTAGGGGCGGCCCGAACCGCCCGAGTACACCGAGCCCTCGGGGTCGGCGCCGATCACCTTCACCCGGCCGCCGGAGACCTCCTTGAGGTAGCGGCCGGTGCCGCTGATCGTCCCGCCGGTGCCGATGCCCGCCACGAAGTGCGTCACGCGGCCCTCGGTCTGGTCCCAGATCTCGGGTCCGGTGGAGTGGTAGTGGGACTCGGGGTTGTTCTGGTTCTCGTACTGGTTGGGCTTCCACGCGCCGGGGATCTCCTCGGCGAGCCGGTCGGAGACCGAGTAGTAGGAGTCGGGGTGCTCCGGAGCGACCGTGGTCGGGCAGACCACGACCTCGGCACCGTAGGCGCGCAGCACCGACAGCTTGTCCGGGCCCACCTTGTCCGGGCAGACGAAGACACAGCGGTAGCCCTTCTCCTGGGCGACCATCGCCAGCCCGATCCCGGTGTTGCCGGAGGTCGGTTCGACGATCGTGCCACCGGGCCTGAGGTCGCCGCTCTTCTCCGCGGCCTCGACCATGCGCAGGGCGATGCGGTCCTTGACCGAACCGCCGGGGTTGAAGTACTCGACCTTGGCGAGAATGGTCGGCGCGAGCCCTTCGGTGACCTTCCGGAGTCGCACGAGCGGGGTGTCCCCCACCAGGTCGATCAGTGAGTCGTGTACCCGCACTGTGGGCTCCCTCAACATCGTGGCGGCCGGATCCGTCGGTCCGCCTGGTCCTTCGCCCCGGTCGCGCCTTCCGGGGCCGTGGGCCGGTCTGGCCCACCACACTCCCGACCCTAATCCGTCCCGACGCCGTTCGCGCCGTTCACACCGGGTGTCGGTACCGCCGACCCTCACGGGCGGGCGCGGTCCGGCTCACCGGAGGGCCCGGATCGTGTGCCGCCGGGGGTACGTGACCCGCGACCGCTCCGGTTGTAGCCTCGGATCGAACCGGCCCGCCCCAGGGCGGACGGAGACGATGCCCCGGGGGGTGGTCCGATGCTGCGAGCCGCACGCGCACGGCGCATCGCCGCCGCCACGGCGTTCGGCGGCGGCGGGGTGACACTCGTGGGCGCGGGTACCGTCGCCCTCCTCTACCTCCAGGCCCGGCTCGCGCGACGCGCGGTCGGCATCACCGACTGGGCCCGGCCCAGGGTGAACGGGATCCACGGCGGCGGCGACGGACCGCCGCTGAGGTTGCTCATGATGGGCGACTCCACCGCGGCCGGGTTCGCGGTCGCCGAGGCCGCGCAGACCCCCGGGGTGCTGCTGGCGTCGGGGCTCGCGAACGCGGCCGACCGGCCGGTCCTGCTGCGGTGCACCGCCTCCCCCGGCGCCACCTCCGCCGACCTGGCCGCCCAGGCGGAGCGGGCCGGGGCGTTCGGCGGCGGCGACCGCTTCGACGTGGCGGTCGTCTTCATCGGCGCCAACGACGTCATCCGCAGGGTCCGACCGAACGACGCCGTCGAGCGGCTGCGCGACCTCACCCGCGGTCTCGTCGACCACGGCACGGAGGTGGTCGTGGCGACCTGCCCGGACCTGGGCACGGTCCGGCCGATCGGGTGGCCGCTGCGGTCGGTCGCGCGCCGCGCCTCACGCCAGCTCGCCGCCGCGCAGACCATCGCGGTCACCGAGGTCGGCGGGCGCACGGTGTCGTTGAGCGACCTCCTCGCCGACGACTTCCGGTCCGATCCGCATTCCATGTTCGGGCCCGACCGGTTCCATCCGTCAGCCCTCGGGTACGCCCAGGCCGCCTCCGCCGTCCTGCCCTCGGTGTGCACCGCGCTCGAACTGCTGCCCGAGGCCGGGGAGATCGGCCGCGCCGAGGGGATCCTGCCGGTGGACCGCGCCGCGGTCATGGCCGCGCAGACCCCGGGCACCGAGGTGTCCCGGGTCCCCGTCGAGCATCCGGGCAGGCGGGGCCGCTGGGCCGCGCTGATCCGGGCCCCCTTCCGCCCGCGCGGGAACCGGGTGGAGGACACTGAGCGGACCGGCGCCGCCGACCGGGCGGTCGAGACGGCCGGTCGGGCCAACGGGGAGGGAACCGGTGGTCGGGACGGTGCGCCAAGGCCGACCCCGGGTGGCGAGGGCGAGGGCCCGAGATGTTAACTGGTCAGTAACAAGACGCGCCGTGGGGTCGAGGAACACGCCCGGCCACCCGACGGAGCGTCCCCGCAGCACCCCGACACCGAATGGGACGAAGCACATGCCCGAAGCAGTCATCGTCGCCACCGCGCGCTCACCGATCGGCCGCGCCTTCAAGGGTTCCCTGAAGGACATCCGCCCCGACGACCTGACCGCCCAGATCGTCGGCGCCGCCCTGGCCAAGGTGCCCGAGCTCGACCCCAAGAACATCGACGACCTCATGCTGGGCTGCGGCCTCCCCGGCGGCGAGCAGGGCTTCAACATGGCCCGCGTCGTCGCCGTCCAGCTCGGGCTCGACACCGTTCCCGGCACCACCGTCACCCGGTACTGTTCCTCGTCCCTCCAGACCACCCGGATGGCCTACCACGCCATCAAGGCGGGCGAGGGCGACGTGTTCGTCTCCGCCGGCGTGGAGACCGTCAGCCGCTTCGCCCACGGCAGCAGCGACAACCCGCAGAACGAGAACCCGCTCTTCGCCGACGCCAAGGCCCGCACCGAGAAGCGCGCCGAGGGCGGCGCCGAGGCCTGGACCGACCCGCGCGAGGACGGCGCCCTGCCCGACGCCTACATCGCGATGGGCCAGACCGCCGAGAACGTCGCCCAGATCACCGGCGTCTCCCGTGCGCGGCAGGACGAGTTCGCGGTCCGTTCGCAGAACCTCGCCGAGAAGTCCCTGGACAACGGTTTCTGGGAGCGCGAGATCACCCCGGTGACCCTCCCGGACGGCACCGTGGTCAGCACCGACGACGGCATCCGCCGCGGCACGACCTACGAGAAGGTCAGCCAGCTCAAGCCGGTGTTCCGCCCCGACGGCACCATCACCGCGGGCAACGCCTGCCCCCTGAACGACGGCGCCTCGGCGCTGGTCATCATGAGTGACACCCGCGCCGCCCAGCTGGGCATCACCCCGCTGGCGCGCATCGTGTCCACCGGTGTGACCGGCCTGAGCCCGGAGATCATGGGCCTGGGCCCGGTGGAGGCCTCCAAGCAGGCGCTCGCCCGCGCCAACATGGCCATCGGCGACATCGACCTGGCCGAGATCAACGAGGCCTTCGCCGCGCAGGTCCTGCCCTCCGCGGACCAGTTGGGCATCGACATCGACTCCCAGCTGAACGTCAACGGCGGAGCCATCGCGGTCGGCCACCCGTTCGGCAGCACCGGTGCCCGGATCACCGGCACGCTGCTCAACGGCCTCCAGTTCCACGACAAGACGTTCGGTCTGGAGACCATGTGCGTCGGCGGCGGCCAGGGCATGGCGGCCGTCTTCGAGCGCCTGAGCTGATCCGCGCCGCGCGACCCGCTCCGCCCGGACCTCCTGCCAGGGGTCCGGGCGGAGCCGTTCCCGGCGGCGGCCGGCGCACCCGCGGACCAACGTTCTCCATCCCACAAGGTAAAAGCTGGTGACCGGGGCTTGTCCAAAGCGTGATCCTGATGCAGTGTCGCAGGTAAGTGCCACACGCCAACGCGCCTCCGGAGGTGCCCATGTCGCTAACCCACTCGCCGGAGATCCACGCCAAGCTCATCGAACGCGTCCCGGCCGTGACCGGCCGCGGACTCCCCGAATGGTTCGACGCCCTCGACAGGGGGCCGAGCCTGCTTCGCTGCTCGGACCGTTCGAACTGGCTCGCCGACGAGTACGAACTGCCGCACTGGTACGCGCAGGCGATCGTCACCGAGTACGAGCGCCGTCGCCGCAACCGCTCCATTCCCGCCCCCCGCCGGGACGGAACCTGACCCGTCCGACGGCGAAGGGGCCACCCCCGGGAAGAACCCGGGAGGCGGCCCCTCGCCACGTCCGATGCGACGCCGCTACTCGGCGAACATCGACTTGAGGATCCAGAGCAGGCGCAGGATCTCGATGTAGAGCCAGACCAGGGAGACGGTCAGGCCGAAGGCGAACTGCCAGGCGAACTTCGCCGGGATCCCGGCCTGGACGCCCTCCTCGATGCCGCGGAACTCGATCGCGAGCGTCAGCGCCGCGATGACCACGAACACCAGGCTGACCCCCAGCCCCAGCAGCGTGGGCTCACGCAGGCCGAGGCCGCCGGAGACGAAGAAGCTCAGCACGAAGTTGACCAGCATCAGGGCGGCCGCGCCGAGCACCGCGTAGGTGACGGCCTTGACGAAGCCGTCGGTCACCTTGATGATCCGGAACTTGTACAGCGCCAGCATCACACCGAACACCGCCACGGTGCCGACCACGGCCTGGGAGACCAGGGAGGCGCTCGCGCCGGCGTCGCCGGTGCTCATCGCCAGCTGGGCTCCGAGCAGGGCCGACAGACCACCGACGATCAGCCCCTCCAGGGCCGCGTACGTCAGGATCAGGGCGGGGTTGGTGCTCTGCTTGAACGCGATGACCAGGCCCAGGACGAGGCCGCCGATGACACCGACGAACGTCAGCAGCAGGGCGAGGCCCGGGTTGAAGCCGAAGAGGAAGTAGTTGACGACGCCGAGGAGGGCGACCGCCCCGAGCGTCATGCCGGTGCGCACGACGACGTCGTCGATGGTCATCGGCTGGGCGTCGGCGCCCTGGACCGGAGCCTGGGGGTACCCGGGCTGCGGGTATCCGGGCTGTGCGTAGCCCTGCTGGGGGTAACCGGCCTGGGGGTACGGCTGCCCGTAACCCGCCTGACCATAACCCTGCTGGGGGTAGCCCTGCTGCGGGTACGGCTGGCCGTAGCCCGGCTGGCCGTAGCCGCCGGTCCCGGACTGCTTGAGCGCCCGCTTGAGGACGGGGTTGGAACTCCGCAACCTCATGTCTCGTCATGGCCTTTCACGCGTCGTTTGCTGCCCACAAAGTAACGTACCGGCCCTCCCCCGGGTTCCCGCGCCAGGTCACCGTTGCGACACGACGCGGGGCCGGAGCCCCGAGAGGGGCACCGGCCCCGGAAGACGGGTTCGGACGGTCAGTTCCGGGTGATCACCGATCGCGCCATGAACAGGACGTTGGCCGGGCGCTCCGCCAGACGGCGCATGTAGTAGCCGTACCACTCGTCGCCGTAGGGGACGTAGACGCGCACGCGTTTGCCCTCGGCCGCCAGGCGGACCTGCTCGGTGTCGCGGATGCCGTAGAGCATCTGGTACTCGTAGTCGTCCGCGGAGCGGCCGTTGGTCTTGGCCAGCTCCCCGGCGATGGCGACCATCCGCGGGTCGTGCGAGGCCACCATCGGGTAGCCGTCACCCTCCATGAGGATGCGCAGCGCGCGCACGTACGCCTTGTCCACCTCGGCCTTGTCGCGGTAGGCGACGGAGGCGGGTTCGTCGTAGGCGCCCTTGCACAGGCGCACGCGCGAACCGGCGCCGCTGAGGTCCCGGCAGTCGGCCTCGGTGCGGTGCAGGTAGGCCTGGAGGACCGCGCCCACGGAGGGGAAGTCCTCGCGCAGCTCGCGCAGGATACCCAGGGTGGAGTCGGTGGTGGTGTGGTCCTCCATGTCCAGGGTCACCGTGGTGCCGATCGCCGCGGCGGCCTCGGCGATCCGCCGGGCGTTGTCCAGGGCGATCTTCTCGCCGTCCTGGTTCAGGAACTGGCCGACCGCCGACAGCTTGACCGACACCTCGGCGCGCCCGCCCAGGCCGGCCTCGCCCAGTGCGGCCAGCAGGTCCTCGTAGGCGGTCACCGTGGCGGTGGCCTGCCCCAGGTCGGTGGTGTCCTCGCCCAGGTAGTCGAGCGTGACGTAGCGGTCGCTGGTCAGGGCGGCGACTGCGGGCAGCGCCGAGTCAAGGGTGGCACCGGCGACGAAGCGGGAGACCAGGCCCCGGGTGACGGGTGTGCGCTCGACGATCGTGCGGCAGGCCTTGGACCTGGCGGCGAGCAGCAGGGGCTTACGAAGCATGGAGACCTCGAAGAAGACGTGCGCGAGCCGGTGGGCAGGCGCGGACTGCGGTGACTGCCGGAGATGACCGGCCGTACCGGTGAACTCCTCGGGGGGTGGGCCGTCCCGCGCCGCCGGTGTGGCGGCGGCGCGGGACGGTACGCGGACCGTGCGGGATCGACCCGGCTAGTCCATGTGCGGGTAGGAGGAGGTCGTCGGAGCGACGAAGGTCTCCTTGATGGCGCGCGGGCTGGCCCAGCGGGACAGGTTCTGTGCCGAACCGGCCTTGTCGTTGGTGCCGGAGGCGCGACCGCCGCCGAACGGCTGCTGGCCCACGATGGAGCCGGTCGGCCGGTCGTTGATGTAGAAGTTGCCCGCGGCGAAGCGCAGGGCCTCGGTGGCCTTGGCGACCGCGGCGCGGTCCTTGGCCAGCACGGCACCGGTCAGCGCGTAGGCGGAACCCTGGTCGACGGTCTCCAGGATCTCGTCGAACTTGTCGTCCTCGTAGACGTGGACGGCGACGATCGGGCCGAAGTACTCGGTGCGGAACACGTCGTGGGAGGGGTCGGTGCCCTCGATGACGGTCGGGCTCACGAAGTAGCCCACGGAGTCGTCGGCGGTGCCGCCCGCGATGATCGACAGGGTCGGGTCGGACTTGGCGTCCTCCAGGACCTTGGCGAGCTTGTCGAAGGCGCGGCGGTCGATGACGGCGCCGACGAAGTTCGACAGGTCGGTGACGTCACCCATCCTGATCGCCTCGACCTCGGCGACGAGGTCGTCGCGGACCTGCTCCCAGACGGAGCGGGCGACGAAGGCGCGCGAGGCGGCCGAGCACTTCTGGCCCTGGTACTCGAAGGAGCCGCGGACGATCGCGGTGCGCAGGACCTCCGGGTCGGCGGAGGAGTGCGCGACGATGAAGTCCTTGCCGCCGGTCTCACCGACGATGCGCGGGTAGCTCCGGTAGTTGGAGATGTTCTCGCCGACGCTCTTCCACAGGTGCTGGAAGGTGCGGGTCGAACCGGTGAAGTGCACACCGGCCAGCTCCGGGTCGTTCAGGGCGACGTCGGAGACGGCCAGGCCGTCGCCGGTCACCATGTTGATGACACCCGGGGGAAGGCCGGCCTCCTCCAGCAGGCGCATCGTGAACTCGGCGGCGAACTGCTGGGTCGGGGACGGCTTCCACACGACCACGTTGCCCATGAGGGCCGGGGCGGTGGGCAGGTTGCCCGCGATGGCGGTGAAGTTGAAGGGCGTGATCGCGTAGACGAACCCCTCCAGCGGCCGCTGCTCCATGCGGTTCCACACGCCGGGGACGCTCAGCGGCTGCTGCTCGATGAGCTGCCGGGCGTAGGAGACGTTGAAGCGCCAGAAGTCGATGAGCTCGCAGGCCGAGTCGATCTCCGCCTGCTGCACCGTCTTGGACTGGCCCAGCATGGTGGCGGCGTTGATCGTGGCGCGCCACGGACCCGCCAGGAGCTCGGCGGCGCGCAGGATGATGGCGGCGCGGTCGTCGAAGGACATCGCGCGCCAGGCCGGGGCCGCGGCCTTCGCGGCGGCGATCGCGTCGCGGGCGTCGTCGTGGGTGGCGTTGCCCATGGTCCCGAGAACGGCGGCGTGGCGGTGCGGCTGCACGGCGTCGATGCGGTCACCGCCGCCCATACGGCGCTCACCGGCGATGTACATCGGAAGGTCGATGCTCTCCCGGCCGAGTTCGTCGAGCTTGGCCACGAGCTCGGCGCGCTCCGCGCTGCCGGGCGCGTACGACAGAACGGGCTCGTTCTTCGGCAGCGGGACGTTGGTCACGGCGTCCATGGGCACCTCCCTGGAAAGTCTGTCCCTGTTCCGCACAGGGTTGATCTGATTCAACGCTCTCAGAACCAACGTGTGGGATCCTTGTGGGACAGGCCACTCTTTGCCAGGCTTATTTGTCCGGTAGGACAAAATGGTACGTATATGAGCACAGACGCCCCACTCACCGGACCGATCCGCCCCGGAGACGACGAGCCTCGCCTCCCCGCCGCGCACCCCGACGTCATGCCTGGTCAACCCGGAGCCGACGAGGACCGGGGGGCGGGCATCCCGCTGCGGCGGCTGCTGCTCGTCGTGGGTGACCCGATCATGGACGTCGCCGCGGCGCCCGCCGGTCTGGATGTTCAGGTGGACAACGTGGTCATCCTCGATCCGGAGGACCGCACGGAGGCCCGGTCGGGTGATCTCGTCCTGTTGATCGGTGCCCGCGGCGGGGCCGCCCGACGGCTCGTGCGGGCGCTCGCCGAGCGGGGCGCGACGGCCGTGGCGGTCAAGACGAGCGGCCGCTCCCCGGAGGAGGTGCTGCCGCCGCCCGCCGGTGCGCGGGGTGGCCGACCCTACCGTCCCGGGGGCAAGGACGAGCTGTCCGTCCTGCGCGCGGAGGCCCAGGAAGCCGGGATCGCGCTGCTCGCGGTGCGGCCCGAGGTGCGCTGGGACCAGTTGCAGTCGGTGTGCCAGAACATCGTGGAGGACGCCCGGCCGAGCAACCCCGACGACCTGGGCGAGACCTCCGGCGACCTGTTCTCCATGGCCCAGACGATCGCGCGGCTGACCAACGGCCTGGTGGCCATCGAGGACTCGGCGAGCCGGGTGCTGGCCTACTCGTCCGGCTCCGAGGTGGACGAACTGCGCCGCCTGTCGGTCCTGGGCCGCCGGGGGCCGGAGCCGTACCTGGCGCTCCTGCGGGAGTGGGGGGTGTTCACCAAACTCCGCTCCGGTGAGGAGGTCGTACGGATCGACGAGAACCCCGAACTGGGTATCCGCCGCCGCCTGGCCGTCGGCATCCACGCCGGGCGCCAGCCGCTGGGGTCGATCTGGGTCCAGGAGGGATCGGAGCCGCTGGCCGAGCACGCCGAGGAGGCACTGCTGGGCGCGGCGCGCACGACCGCGTTGCAGATGATCCGGCAGCGGACCCAGGCCAACGCGGGGCTGCGCCTGCGCGAGGACCTGCTCTCGAGCCTGCTCGAGGGGCGGATCGACGCCAGCGCGCTGGCCGACACGGTGGAGGTGCACACCGACCGGGGCGCGCTGGTCGTGGCCTTCTCCCTCACCCAGCCGCCGCCCCCGGGCGGGGACGCGGAGGCCGAGGAGCACACCGAGCGGCCCGAGCCGCCCGACCGGCCCGAGCGGGAACTGCGCCGTCGCCAGCTCATCGACCTGGTGTCGGTGCACACCGCGGCCTACCGGCGCAGCGCCCTGGTGACGGAGTTGGGCGGCCGGGTGTACGTGCTCCTGCCCGACCTGGTGCGCGGCCGGGAGGGGTGGCGCGGTGTGGAGCAGTCCGTGCTCGCACTGACCCGCAAGACCGTGGCGGCCGCCCGGGCCGCCCTGGACCTGGAGGTCCAGGCCGCGGTGGGGTCGCTGGTGGAGCGGTTGGGCGACGTCCCCGACTCCCGGGCCGAGGCCGACCGGGTGCTGGACGCGATGGGCCGGGACCTGGACCGGGGGCTGGACTGGGAGGTGGCGACCATCTCCGACGTGCGCTCGCGGGTGCTGATCAGCGAGACCCTCGCCCATCTGCGGGCGGATCCGTCGTTGCGGGACCCCCGGGTGAGCCGTCTGATCGAGTACGACCGCTCGGGCGGCGCCGACCTGGTGAACTCGCTCCTGGCCTACCTGGAGGCCTTCGGTGACGCGCGGTCGGCCGCGGAGCGGCTGCACATCCACCCGAACACGCTGCGGTACCGGGTGCGGCGGGCCGCGGCGGTGAGCGGTGTCGATCTGGGCGACCCTGGCGAGCGGCTGTTCACCCAGCTCCAGCTACTGATGGAGCACCACGGCCCGGTCGGCTGACCGCCCGGTTCACCCCCGGGGCACCCCACGCGAGCGCGCACAGAGCACGGCGAGGGGCGCACCGGGGTGTGCAGGACGAGGCCAGCCGCCAGCGAGGAACGAGCGACAGGCGCAGCCGAGAACGAACACCCCGGTACCCCGCGCCCCGAGCCCCGGCCGAGCCCGCGAGGCCACATGAGCACAGCGAGGGGCGCACCGGGGTGTGCAGGACGAGGCCAGCCGCGAAGCGAGGAACGAGCCAGGCGAAAGCGACGACGAACACCCCGGTACCCCGCGCCCCGAGCCCCGGCCGAGCCCGCGAGGCCGCATGAACACAGCGAGGGGCGCACCGGGGTGTGCAGGACGAGGCCAGCCGCGAAGCGAGGAACGAGCGACAGGCGCCGCCGAGGACGAACACCCCGGTACCCCGCGCCCCGAGCCCGCACAGAGCACGTGGGAAGCGCAGTACCCCCGGTCGGACTCGAACCGACACTTGTGACCCTTTTAGGGGGCCTGCCTCTTCCATTGGGCTACGAGGGCGAGCCCATCATACCGGCCGGGGTGATTGCCCACTTTGGTTCAGCTTGGCCGGATGGGGACACGAAACGACCGGCTTCACGGGGGAAGCCGGTCGTTTCGTGCGTGTACGGCGGGGGCCGGCGTCAGCTGACGCGGCGCAGGCGACCGTCCTGGACGATCTGCGGCTCGCTGGCCTCCTCGAAGGCGTGGCGCGGCTCGACCATCTCCGGGAGCGCGGCGAAGTCGCGGCGCAGGAGGAAGGCGAGCGTCCAGTCGGCCAGCACCCGCATCTTGCGGTTGAAGGTCGGGACCGCGTACAGGTGGTAGGCGCGGTGCGCGTACCAGGCGAGGCGGCCGTTGAGCTTGATCCTGCCGAAGAGCTGGGCGGCGCCCTTGTGCAGGCCGAGCCCGGCGACGGCGCCGAGGTTCTTGTGGCGGTAGGGCTTGAGCTTGCCGCCGCGCAGGGTGGCGATCACGTTGTCGGCGAGCACCGGCGCCTGGCGGACGGCGTTCTGGGCGTTGGGCGGGTAGTAGCCGCCGTTGCCGTCGGGTACCTGGGCGTTGTCGCCGCCGGCGAAGGCGTTCTCCACACCGTTGACGGTGAGGTTCTCGCTGGTGTCGACGTGGCCCTTGGGGCCGAGCGGCAGGTCGCTGGCGGCCACGACCGGGCTGGGCTTGACCCCGGCGGTCCACACGAGCGTGCCCGCGTCGAACTCGGTGCCGTCGCTGAGCTTGACGTGCTGGTCGACGGCCGACTCCAGGAAGGTCTTGAGCCGGACGTCGATGCCGCGCTGGCGGAGCTGGTTGAGCGCCTTGGTGCCGACCTCGGGGCCGACCTCGGGCAGGATCTTGTCGGCCGCCTCGATGAGGTAGAACCGGACGTCCTCCAGGCCGATCGAGCTGTACATGCGGACCGCGTCGCGGACCAGGTCCTCCAGCTCGGCGATGGCCTCGGCCCCGGCGAAGCCGCCGCCGACGAAGACGAAGCGCAGCGCCTTGGCGCGGATCTCCTCGTCGTCGGTGGAGTCGGCGATGGCGAGCTGGTTGAGGACGTGGTTGCGGAGGTAGGCGGCCTCCTCCACGGTCTTGATGCCGATGCCCCACTCGGCCAGGCCCGGGATGGGCAGCGTGCGCGAGACCGCTCCGGCGGCCAGCACGATGTGGTCGTAGCGGATGGTCTCGGGCTCGCCGACGTTGGGCTCGTAGCGGACGGTGCGCTCGGCGTGGTCGATCCGCACGACGCGGCCGCCGAGGACGCGGACCCGGTCGAAGACCTTGCGCAGGGGGACCACGACGTGGCGCGGGGAGATGTTCCCGGCCGCCGTCTCGGGCAGGAACGGCTGGTAGGTCATGTAGGAGTTCGGGTCGATGACGGTGATACGGGCCTCACCGGCACCCAGCTTCTTCTCCAGCCGCCTCGCGGTGTACATCCCGAGGTAACCGCCGCCGACGATGAGGACGTGCGGGATCTCCGCCTCGTCCCCTCCGCCGTGTACCAGTCGGTAGTTCCTGCTCTCGGTCATCGCATATCCGCCCTAACGGTATTCTGTGGCGCCCTTGCCCAGGGCAGCGAAGAGTCTCGCGGTCTTCGGTCGCCCGGCCGTAACACCCGGTAGGAACCCTGGTGTGCCCCTTGGGGCGTTACGACCCTGTTGCTTGTGCATTCTTTCACAAGCACCTACCGACAGAGAAGGTTCACAGCCGTTCACCTTCCGACCACTTTACAGCCCACGCCCACGACGTTTGCGCAGGTCAGAGTGGTTGTGAACGCTTTCACAAGCCTCCCCCGGGTGACGCGTCTCACCTGGAGGGGCAGGTCAGGGGCCTTGCGGCCCCCACCCGTGCGTGCCCGTCCGGCTAGCCGACCAGGCTCCAGGCGACACCGTCGAGGATGTCGTGCTCACTCGCCGTGAAGTGGTCGGCGCCGGTGCGCGCCAGCACCCGGGACAGCACCAGGGCACCCGCGCCGATCACGTCCACCCGGCCGGGGTGCATGACCCCGATCCCCGCCCGCTCGTCGTGGGTGGAGCCGAGCAGTCCGGCGGTGATGCGGTCCAGGTCCGCGACGTCCACGCGGGTGTGGTGGATCCGCGCGGAGTCGTACTCGGGCAGGTCGAGGGCGATCCCCGCGACCGTGGTCGCCGTCCCCGCCACGCACACGACCGAACCCGCCTCACCCAGCGGAACGACCTTCTCCACCTCGTCGAGCGCGGCCTCGATGTCCGCGGTGGCCGCCGCGACCTGCTCGGCCGTGGGCGGGTCGTCGCGCAGGTGCCGCTCGGTCATGCGCACGCAACCGACGTCCACCGACAGCGACGCCCGGACGAGTGCACCGTCCGGACCGCCCTCGCCGCCCAGGACGAACTCGGTCGACCCGCCGCCGATGTCGACGACCAGGAACGGCGGGGTGAAGCCGTTCTCCTCCGCCTCGGCCTCAAACTCGGCGGTGGCGCCCACGAAGGACAGCTCCGCCTCGTCCAGCCCGGTGACGACCTCGGGTTCGACGCCGATGATCTCCCGGACACCATCCACGAACACCTGCCGGTTGCTGGCGTCCCGGGTCGCACTGGTGGCCACCATGCGCACGGTGTCCGGCCCGAGTTCGATCCCGTGCGCCCGGATCGCCTCGGCGTACCCGCGCAGCGCCTCGAACGTGCGCTCCAGGGCCTGGGGCGCGAAGGCCCCCGTCTCGTCGACCCCCTCGCCCAGGCGGACGATCTCCATCCGGCGGTCGACGTCGATCACCTCGACCTCGTCGCCGTCCATGTACACGATCTCGGCGATCAGCAGTCGGATCGAGTTGGTTCCGCAGTCGATGGCCGCGACACCGCTCATGAAACGTCCTCTCCCTCGGGCGCGTCCTCGTCCACGCACACACACGGTCCCCGGTCCCACCAGTCCGGGAGCTCCTCCAGGGCCTCGGCGCCGAAGGGGTTGGCCCCCGGCACCGCCAGCTCGTGGGCGACCAGGGCGTGCAGACACTTGACCCGGGTCGGCATACCCCCGGTACTCTGCATGCCCTCGGGCAGCGGCTCGACACCGTCGGCACGCGCCTGCTCGGCCCGTTCGGCCAGGTAGGACTCGTGCGCCCTGGTGTAGGCGGCCCGGAGCGCGGGATCCTCACCCAGCCGCTCCTGCATCTCGCGCATCCGGCCCTCGTTCTCCAGCCGGCCGATGGCGGAGGCGGCGCGCGGGCAGGTCAGGTAGTACAACGTCGGGAACGGTTCGCCGCTCTCCAGCCGCGGCGCGGTGCGGACCACGTCGGGCAGGCCGCACGGGCACCGGTGGGCGACCGCGCGCACCCCGCGCGGTGTACGGCCCAGCTGACGTTCGACGGCGGCGACGTCGCGCGCGGAGACCTGGCCCTTGGGCCGTTCGGCGCCCTCACGCGCGGCGTCCTCGTGGTGCCCGGGGGCGGGCTGATCTGCGGAAGTCATGACGGCCCCAGCCTATGCCCACCGCCGCCCCCGACCGACGCCGCCGGCGCGGTCCCCGTCTCGCCGCGGCCGGTCGCTCAGAGCCCCTCGTCGGGCTGGGGGCTGTCGGCCTCCACGACCGAGCGCCACAGGGTCTCGAACCACGGTTCCGAGGGCGGCGACTCGCGCCCGTCCTCGGCCTCGCCCTCGGGGCTGATGACGATGTAGGTGGTCTCGTCGGGGTACTGGTAGTGGAGCCGGGTGCGCGCCTCGCGCTCCACGTACTCGTCCTGGGTGAGCTGGTCCTCGCGGTCCTGGAGTTCACTCACGCTCCGCTCCATGCGGGAGCGCTCCTCCTGGAGTTCGGCGATCTGCGAGCGCTGCAGGACGTACTCGCGCAGCGGGTAGGCCAGGCTGAGCGCGATCACGCCCACGACCAGGGCCAGGATCGCCGCGCGACTGGTGAGCATGGGCCGCACCCGGCGGGTGCGGCCCCCACTCGTCTCCGGTGCCTCCGCGTCCCGGGCAGCCCGCCCGGTGGACCCGTCGGCTCTGGTGGCCTTCGTCGTCTTTGGGGGCTGCTGTTTGGATTCGCGGGACACTGGGGCAGACTAGCCGCGGTCGGCGAACCTCGGGAAGGCCGACACGCCCGCGTACACGGCGGCGTCGGCGAGCTCCTCCTCGATCCGCAGCAGCTGGTTGTACTTCGCGACGCGCTCGCTGCGGGCCGGGGCACCGGTCTTGATCTGGCCGGCGTTGGTGGCCACCGCGATGTCGGCGATGGTGGTGTCCTCGGTCTCACCGGAGCGGTGGCTGATCATCGCCGTGTAGCCGCTGCGCTGGGCGAGGCTGACCGCGTCCAGGGTCTCGGTCAGGGTGCCGATCTGGTTGACCTTCACCAGCAGCGAGTTGGCGGTGTCGGCGTCGATGCCGCGCCTGAGCCGCTCGGGGTTGGTGACGAACAGGTCGTCGCCGACCAGCTGGACCTTGTCGCCCAGCTCGGCGGTGAGCTTCTTCCAGCCCTCCCAGTCCTCCTCGTCGAGCGGGTCCTCGATCGAGACGAGCGGGTAGTCCGCGACCAGGTCGGCGTAGTAGGACGCCATCTCCTCGGAGGTGCGCGGCTTGCCCTCGAAGGTGTACACGCCCTCCGAGTAGAGCTCGGTGGCGGCCACGTCCAGGGCGAGCGCGATGTCCTCGCCGGGGGTGTAGCCGGCCTTCCTGATCGCCTCGACGATCAGGTCGAGGGCGGCGCGGTTGCTCTCCAGGTTCGGAGCGAAGCCGCCCTCGTCGCCCACACCGGTGCCCAGGCCGTGGGCCTTGAGGACCGACTTGAGGGAGTGGTAGATCTCCGCGCCCCAGCGCACGGCCTCGGAGAAGGTGGCCGCGCCGATCGGCGCGATCATGAACTCCTGGATGTCGACGTTGCTGTCGGCGTGCGCGCCACCGTTGAGGATGTTCATCATCGGCACGGGCAGCACATGGGCGTTCGGCCCGCCCATGTAGCGGAACAGGGGCAGCCCGGCCTCGTCGGCGGCGGCCCTGGCCACGGCCAGCGAGACGCCCAGGATGGCGTTGGCGCCGATCCGCGACTTGTCGGGCGTGCCGTCCAGGTCGATGAGGGCCCGGTCGATGAGGCGCTGCTCGTCGGCGTCGATGTTCTCCAGCGCACCGGCGATCTCGTCGTTGACGGCGGCGACGGCCTTGGCCACTCCCTTGCCGCCGTAGCGCTCGCCACCGTCACGCAGTTCGACGGCCTCGAACTGCCCGGTGGAGGCACCGCTGGGGACACCCGCGCGCGCGAAGGTGCCGTCGTCGAGCAGGACCTCGACCTCGACTGTCGGGTTGCCCCGGGAGTCGAGGATCTCCCGCGCCTGTACTGACTCGATGGACGCCACGGTCACTCTCCGTATCTTGGTTGGTCGGACCACTGGTTCTGGACCCGACACGAGGGTAGCGACCCCGCCCCCGGCACCGCGCGCCCACCCGGCCGGATTGGTCTACTCCACACCATCGGAGGAGGTCCCCCACGGGCGGCGCGGCGCGGCGTTCACCCCGGCCACGGGGCACGAAGCCCCCCGTCCCCGTGCCGCCGGGGCTCTCCGCGTTCGGGGGACCCGCCGGGGTCGCCAACGCCATCGACCTCGACGCGCCCTCGCCCGCCTCCGCCTGAGGGCACACGTCTCACCACCGTTCCGGCACGCCTTACGCCCATCCGACACCGCGTACGCCTATAGTGCGAGAACACGGCGAACCTCCCCTCCTCCGACCAGGCGCGGGCGCTCCGGCGGGGCACCCCGCCCCCCACGTGGACAGCGGGACGGCACGACGACATGGGCATCCCTCAGACAGAGACGAACGACTCCGAACGGGCGCTGCCGCCCGTCCGCCAGAGATCGGCGGAGCTGTACCTGCTGGTCCCCGCACTGGTGACCGGCGCGGCCGGGCTGCTCGCGGCATCGCTCGCGCTCACCGGGACGGTCGACCCGTCCGCCACCCTCGCCATCGTCGTGGTCAGCGCGTGCGCGGTCGCACTGCACGTCCTGCTGCGGCTCCTCGCCCCCTACGCCGACCCGGTGGTCCTGCCGGTGGCCACGCTCCTCAACGCGATCGGCCTCACCATGATCTGGGCGCTCCAGATGGCCGAGGCCGAACCGGCGCACGGGGACGCCGACCGGCAGCTGCTGTGGACCGTGGTGGGGACGGTGCTGTGCGCAGCCACGGTGGTCCTGGTGCGCCGACCGCGCCGTCTGACCATGTACACCTACGTCATCGCCGTGACGTCCCTGCTGCTGCTCCTGCTGCCGCTCTCCCCCCTGGGGATCGAGGTGCTGGGGGCGCGCCGGTGGATCGGGATCGGCCCGTTCACCATGCAGCCCTCGGAGTTCGCCAAGGTCCTGCTCGTCATCTTCCTCGCCTCCTACCTGGGTCGGCAGCGCACCGTGATGTCCCTGGTGACCCGCACCGTCAAGGTCGCCGGGGTCAAGGTGTTCAGCGTCCCCCGCGCCCGGGACCTGGCCCCCATGGCGGTCGGCTGGGGAATGGCGATCCTGCTCCTGGTCGGCACCCGCGACCTGGGCACGTCGCTGCTGCTCTTCGGCACCTTCCTCGCCGTGCTGTACGCCGCGACCGGCCGCAAGTCGTGGGTGGCCATCGGGCTCGTCGCCTTCTCCGCCGGGGCCTACGTCGCCTACCTGTTGTTCGGGCACGTGCGCAACCGCGTGGAGATCTGGCTCAACGCCTTCGATCCCGAGGTCTACGGGCGGCCCGGCGGCAGCTTCCAGGTGGTCGAGGGCATGTTCGCGCTGGCCAACGGCGGCGTACTCGGCACGGGCTTCCACGGCGGCTTCGCCCAGGAGATCTTCGCCGCCGACAGCGACCTCATCCTGGTGTCGGTCGGCGAGAAACTGGGGCTGACCGGGCTCATGGCGGTCCTGATCCTGCTGTTCCTGCTCGCCGAACGCGGCTTCCGGATCGCGCTGGCCTGCCGGGACGTGTTCCTCAAGCTGACCGCCCTGGGTTACGCCTTCCTCCTCGCCTTCAACGTGTTCATCGTCCTGGGCGGCGCCACCCTGGTCATCCCGCTCACCGGGATGACCACGCCGTTCCTGTCCGCGGGCGGATCGGCGCTGATGGCCAACTGGGTGATCGTCGGGCTGTGGCTGGTGACCAGCGAACAGGCGCGCCGCCCCCAGGAGACCTTCAGCGCCGGCCTGGCACCGGGCGACCCCGCGACCGAGGTCATCGACGTGCGCCGGGTGCCGCGCCGCCCCCGCCGTCACGAGGGGTGAGCCGCTGTCCGCGGGGAAACGCGGCGCGTTCACGGGTCAGCTGAGGAACGTGATACACAGCGAGGCGGCGACGAACCCGAAGAGCATCACCACGGCCGAGTAGCCCAGGACGCTGCCCGCCCGCAGTCCGGTCAGGGCGAGCAGGGGCAGCGCCCAGAACGGTTGGATGCCGTTGGTGAGCTGGTCGCCCATCGCCACCGCCATGACCCCGACCCCCGGGTCGAGGCCCAGGGACTCCGTGGCACCGATGACCACCGGGCCCTGCACCGCCCACTGGCCGCCGCCGGAGGGCACCGCGAAGTTGACCAGGGCGGCGCTGGTCAGGGCCCAGAACGGGTAGCTGAACGGCGTCGCGAAGGAGACGAAGGCCTCGGTGACGACCGCCAGCAGCCCGGAGCTCGCCATCATGCCCATGATCCCGGCGTAGAAGGGGAACTGGACGATCACCGCGGAGGCGTTGCGCGCCCCCTCCGCCGCAGCCGCGGAGTAGCCCGCCAGTGTGCCGTGCAGCCCGAGCCCAGCGATGAGGAAGGTGAAGTTGAGCAGGTTGATGTCCATGCCCACGACACCGTCCCGGACGAGCGCGGGCACCAGGTACACCAACCCCACGGCCACCACCAGGTAGACGGGCAGGCGGCTGTGCGTCAGGCGCTGCGCGGGGGAGAGCTCGCGGAGCGCGGTCGCGGTACCCGCCCCGGCCGTACCGCCGCCGTCCGCGACTCCGGTGCCCGTACCGCCGCCGGAACCGGACGCACCGCCGTCACCGCCGTCCCCGATCTCCTCGCTGTCCCGCGCCCTCGGGTGCATGCTCATCAGGAGCAGCGGCGCCCCGACCAGCATGGCCGCCAGGAAGACCAGGTTGAACGGCTGGAGGACGGTCTCGCTGAGCGGGATCAGCCCGATCTCCTCCTCCAGGAAGTGCCCCGGGGTGTTGACCAGTAGCGGGGCCGACCCGGACAGGCCGCTGTGCCAGACCATGAGGCCGACGTAGCCGCCCGCCGCCACCAGCGGGAAGTGCACCCGGACACCGCGCTCCCGGCAGGACCTGGCCACCTCGACCGCCAGCAGGGAGCCCGCGATGAGGCCGAGCCCCCAGTGCAGCGTGCCCAGCAGGGCGGCGCCCAGGGCGGTGACCGCGACCGCCGAGAGCGGCCCGCGTGTGCGCCCCGCCACCCATCCGATCGCCCGTCTGGCCGGAGGCGAGGAGGCGAGCGCGTACCCGGTGACCAGCACCAGGGTCATCTGCATGCCGAACTGGAGGAGGTTCCAGAACCCGCCGTACCAGTCACCGACCAGTTCGAGCGGGGTGCGGTCGGTCAGGCCCAGGGCCAGACCGAAGACGAGGACGGAGAGGAAGACGGCGAACACGAAGGCGTCCGGCACCCAGCGGGTGCTGAACGCGGCGAGGACGTTGCCGAACCGGCGCATGACACTCCCATCGACGGGCGCCCCGGCCCGGGGAACGGGGGGTCCGGGCCCGGGGGTGTGCCCACACCGGAGCACTGTGTGCCATGCGTCACATGCGGGTCAAGCCCCGTCCCCACCGCTTTCCTGCGCCGGGACATGTGTGTCGGACACACGCCCCGCCGCGCGGCGACCGGCCCTCCGGCCCCCTACCCCTCCCCGGCGGCGCCGGTCCGGCGCCAGTACCGCCGCCACTCGTCCTCGGACAGCTCCCGGGGCTCCCGGCCCTCCGCCCCGGCCAGCGCCTCGGCCGCGCGCACACGGGCGTCGAACCGCCGGGCCGCCGACCGCAGGTCGCCCTCGGCGTCGCGGCCCCGTTCGCGCTCGGCCGCCACCGCGGCGAACAGCTCACCGCCCGCGCCGCCGTCGTCGGCGACCAGGTCGGCCGGGACGCCGTTGCGCACCGCCCGCCGCTGCAACTCCTCCGACAGCAGCACGGCGGGCTGGGCGAAGGGCACACCGTCCAGGACCGACCCCTGGCCGTCGTGCCCCCGCGCCCTGGCCTTCTCCCTGCGCTCGGCGGCCTTGATCGCCTCCCAGTTGCTCTTGACCTCGTCGGCGCCGGACACCTCCACCCCGCCGAACACGTGCGGGTGGCGGCGGGTCATCTTGTCGATGATCGCGTCGGCGACGTCGTCCACGGTGAACCGCGCCGGGTCCCCCTCGGGGCGCTCGGCGGCGATCGCCGCGTGGAAGACCACCTGGAGCAGGACGTCCCCGAGCTCCTCGGGCAGCAGGGACGGGTCGCCCTCCTCGATGGTCTCCAGGGTCTCGTAGGCCTCCTGGATCAGGTACTTGGCCAGCGACTCGTGCGTCTGGCCGCGGTCCCACGGGCACTCCCTGCGCAGGGTGGCCATCACCTCGACCAGGTACGGCAGCCGGTGCCCGGGAACCGCGCGCGCGTCCCGCGCGGGCGCCTCCCCCGTCGTCTCCCGCTGCCCGTCCGCGTCACGGGTCTCGTGCATCACCGTCTCCTACCTGTCCCTCTCCGGCAGCCAGCCGCCCTCGCGCAGAGCGGCCAGCACCCGCGCGGCCGACTCGTGCGGGTCCTCGTTCACCGTGTGGATGACCATGTCGGCGTCGGTCGGTTCCTCGTAGGGGTCCGAGACCCCGGTGAACTCCGGGATCTCCCCCGCCCGCGCCTTGGCGTACAGGCCCTTGCGGTCACGCGCCTCGCACACCTCCAGCGGTGTGGCCACGTGGACGAGGAAGAAGTCGCCGTACTCCTCCACCATGGCCCGGACCTCGGCCCGGCTGCGCGCGTAGGGGGCGATCGGGGCGCACACGGCGACCCCTCCGTGCCGGGTGATCTCGGAGGCGACGTAGCCGATCCGGCGGACGTTCATCTCGCGGTCCTCGCGCGAGAAGGTCAACCCCTTGGACAGCATGAGCCGGACCACGTCACCGTCGAGCAGCGTCACCGTGCGACCCGCGCGGTTGAGGCCCTCCCGCACGCGCTGAGCGATCGTCGACTTGCCCGAGCCGGACAGGCCGGTGAACATCAGGGTCAGCCCCCGCCGGGTCCGCGCCGGACGCAGCCGGGCCAGCTCCGCGCCCACCCGGGCCGGGGTGAACCAGGCGGGCAGCTCACGGCCGTGCGCCAGCTCGGCCGCGACCTCGGCGTCGTCGGGTTCGGCGCGGCGGGCCTCCTCCGGGACCTCCGCCGAGGGCCGCCACATCGCGCCGACCGCGTCGTAGCTCCACGGCTCCGGGACCACCAGCGCCACCGGCGGTGCCAGGGCCGCGGCACCCTGGACGTCGGCACCCGCCGGGCCCGCCTCCACCATCATGTGCGTGGCACCGTAGGCGGCGGCCACGTGCCCGGCCATGGCGACCTCCCGGGCTCCCCAGCGCCCGCCGAGGACCCCCTCGGCACGCGCGGCCGAACGCGGCAGCGTGCACACGACGAACCTCGTGTGCGCCGACAGCAGGGGCTCGGCCGCGAGGACGGCCGGCGCCAGCCCCTCGTCCTCCAGCGGGGCGTCGACGATCACCAGCACGTCGGCGTGGCCCAGCGCCTTGGCCCGGTCACGGATCTGGTGGAGGGCGCGGTGGTGCAGCGGGCGGTCGGTGACCACGGCCAGGAGCGGGTGGTCGGGACCGAGTTCACGCTGACCGCGCACCTGCGCCGGGGAAACGCGCAGCTTGCGCAGCACACCGCCCATGGGCGGATTGGTCAGCGCCACGTCACCGGCCAGGTGGCGGCGCCCGGCCCCTCCGTCGGGGGCCGACGACTCCCAGCGCTCGGTCACCGTCAGCTCCGCCAGGGGAAAGCCCTCCGGATCCGCCAGGACCAGCCGCTCCGCGTCGGCCAGGTGCTCGGGAACCGTCAGGGTGACCGGAACCGGCCAGACCCCTCCGCCGGGCAGCCGTCCGTCACGCTCCACCGACGCGACCTGTTCGCTGGTCATGAAGCCGGGCAGCGGACAGGCGCCGTTGAGGATCAGCTCCAGGTGTGCGAGCTCGTCCCTGGCCGGGGTCAACACCCGTGCCTCCGGCCGGTCGGATCCCCCGACCGGCGTGCGTCCCCACCCGTTGGCACTCACCACACGCTCCCTCTCCTGCTGCACGGTCCGCGACGCGTCCAGCGTATGCCCGCACCGGTCACAGCCTCGGCGCCGATCCACCCGACCCGGAATAGGACCAGTTCGGCGCGGGTTTGACTCCCTGTGTACCGTCTCGCTCCCACTGAGCGGTCCAGAGCGCGTGTGCCCGGCACCGCCGTCCACAGCCGACCGCGCGAAGCCGACGGAGTCGCTAGGCTGATGGTGACCGGGCCGCCGTCCACGACACGGCCGCTCTCCACCGTGCAGGCCGCGACCACCGCCTGATCCGGACCACTCCCATCTCTCTGGTGCTATGAGCCTCATTGGACTTCTCGCCGACGTCTGCAAGGACCCGGCACTGCACAGCGCGATCGAGGCCGCCCGCGGCGGCCGCGATCCCCACACCGACCTCATCGCCCCGTCGGCGCTGCGCCCCTTCATGGTGGGCGCGCTGGCCGCCGACGCGCCCGTGGGCGCCGCGCGTCCGGTCCTGGCGATCACCGCCACCGAGCGGGAGGCCACCGACCTCACCGACGCCCTGGGCTCCCTGCTGCCCGCCGCCACGGTGGCGCACTTCCCCGCCTGGGAGACCCTCCCCCACGAGCGCCTGTCCCCGCGCTCGGACACCGTCGGCCAGCGTCTGGCGGTCCTGCGCCGCCTCGCCCACCCCGACCCCGCCGACCCCCTGACCGCTCCGCTGCGCGTGGTCGTGGCCCCGGTGCGCAGTGTCCTCCAACCGCTCGTCGGCGGCCTGGGCGACCTGGAGCCGGTGCGTATCCGGCCCGGCGACGAGGTGTCCCTGGAGAGTGTGGTCGACCACCTGGCCATGGCCGGCTACGCGCGGGTCGACCTGGTCGAGAAGCGCGGCGACATGGCGGTGCGCGGCGGCATCCTGGACGTCTTCCCGCCCACCGAGGAACACCCGCTGCGGCTGGAGTTCTGGGGCGACACCGTCGAGGACATCCGCTACTTCCAGGTCGCCGACCAGCGCTCCATCCAGCCGGTCGAGGGTGCCGACGCCGCCTCGGGCCTGTTCGCCCCGCCGTGCCGGGAACTGCTGCTCACCGACACCGTCCGCGAGCGCGCCCGCGCCCTGGCCGCCGAGCACCCCTCCCTGGCCGAGATCCTCACCAAGATCGCCGACGGCGTCAGCGTCGAGGGCATGGAGGCGTTCGCGCCCGTGCTCGCCGACCGCATGGAACCGTTCTTCCGGTACCTGCCCGAGGGCGCCCTCGTGGTCGGCTGCGACCCCGAACGCATCCGCACCCGCGCCCTGGAGCTGGAGGCGACCAGCGCCGAGTTCCTGGACGCCTCCTGGATCAACGCCGCCTCCGGCGGTGAGGCCCCCATCGACCTGGGCGAGTCGGCCTACATGTCCATCGCCGACCTGCGCGCCACCGCCGGCGAACTGGGGCTGCCCTGGTGGGGGCTGACCCCCTTCGGGGCCGACGGCGCGGGCGCCGCCGAGGAGGACCACGCCGTCGTCGTGGGCGCGGTCCCCGCCGAGTCCTACCGCGGCGACACCGAGCGCGCCCTGGCCGACGTCAAGGGCTGGCTGCACGACAACTGGAGCGTCGTGCTGGTCACCCAGGGGCACGGCCCCGCCGAGCGGCTCGTGGCCATGCTGCGCGACGCCGGACTGGGCGCCGCCCTGGCCGCCGACCTGACCGAACCGCCCGCCCCCGCCGTGGCCACCGTGACCACCGGCCTGGTCGACCACGGCTTCCTGCTGCGGTCGGTCCGCACGGTCGTGCTCACCGAGACCGACCTGGTCGGGCAGAAGTCCTCCACCCGCGACATGCGCAGGATGCCCAGCAGGCGGCGGGGCACGGTCGACCCGCTCCAGCTCAAGCCCGGCGACTACGTCGTGCACGAACAGCACGGTGTGGGCCGCTACCTGGAGATGGTCAGCCGCCAGGTCCAGGGCGCCACCCGCGACTACCTGCTCATCGAGTACGCGCCCTCCAAGCGCGGCCAGCCGGGCGACCGCCTGTTCGTGCCCACCGAGCAACTGGGCGAGGTCACCCGGTACGTCGGCGGCGAGGCACCGACGCTGTCCAAGATGGGCGGTGCCGAGTGGAGCAAGGCCAAGAGCCGCGCCCGCAAGGTCGTCCGCGAGATCGCCGGCGACCTCATCCGCCTGTACTCCGCCCGCCAGGCCTCCCCCGGCCACGCGTTCGGCGCGGACACCCCGTGGCAGCGGGAGCTGGAGGACGCCTTCCCCTACGTCGAGACGCCCGACCAGCTCGCCGCGATCGACGAGGTCAAGAAGGACATGTCGCGATCGGTCCCGATGGACCGGCTGATCTGCGGCGACGTCGGCTACGGCAAGACCGAGGTCGCCGTGCGCGCCGCGTTCAAGGCGGTGCAGGAGGGCAAACAGGTCGCCCTGCTCGTGCCCACCACCCTGCTGGTCCAACAGCACCTGTCCACCTTCACCGAGCGGTACGCCTCCTTCCCGGTCACGGTCAGGCCGATGTCGCGGTTCCAGACCGACGCCGAGGTGGAGCTGACCCGGGAGGGGCTGCGCAACGGCGAGGTCGACGTCGTCATCGGCACGCACCGGCTGCTGTCCGCCGAGACCCGCTTCAAGGACCTGGGCCTGGTCATCATCGACGAGGAGCAGCGCTTCGGCGTGGAGCACAAGGAGGCGCTCAAGCGGCTGCGCACCCAGGTGGACGTGCTCGCCATGTCCGCCACACCCATCCCGCGCACCCTGGAGATGGGGCTGACCGGCATCCGGGAGATGACCACCATCCTCACCCCGCCGGAGGAGCGCCACCCGGTGCTCACCTTCGTCGGGCCCTACGAGGACAAGCAGATCACCGCCGCGATCCGCCGCGAGCTCATGCGCGAGGGACAGGTGTTCTTCGTGCACAACCGCGTGGCCTCGATCGACAAGGTGGCGGCGGCCATCCAGCGGCTGGTGCCCGAGGCGAGGGTGGCCTACGCGCACGGCCAGATGAACGAGCAGCAGCTGGAGAAGGTGATGGTCGACTTCTGGGAGAAGAACTTCGACGTCCTGGTCTCCACGACCATCGTCGAGTCCGGCCTGGACGTGCCCAACGCCAACACCCTCATCATCGACCGCGCCGACACCTACGGCCTGTCCCAGCTGCACCAGCTGCGCGGCCGGGTCGGCCGGGGCCGGGAACGCGCCTACGCCTACTTCCTGTACCCGCCGGAGCGGCCGCTCACCGAGACCGCCTACGAGCGCCTGGCCACGGTCGCCCAGCACACCGAGACCGGCGCGGGCATGTACGTGGCGATGAAGGACCTGGAGATCCGCGGCGCGGGCAACATCCTGGGCGCCGAGCAGTCCGGGACCATCGCCGGGGTCGGCTTCGACCTGTACGTGCGCATGGTCGGTGAGGCGGTCGCCGAACTCAAGGGCGACCAGGGCGCCGCCGAGGAGGTCGAGACCAGGGTCGAGCTGCCCATCAACGCGCACATCCCGCACGACTACGTGCCGGGGGAGCGGTTGCGCCTGCAGTCCTACAAGCGCATCGCCAGCGTCACCAGCGAGGAGGACATCCTCGCCGCCTACGAGGAGCTCACCGACCGGTACGGCACGCCGCCCCAGCCGGTGGACAACCTCATGGCGGTGGCGCGGTTCCGGGTGCTGGCCAAGTCGGCGGGTCTGTCCGACGTGGTCATGCAGGGCAACCAGATCCGGTTCGCCCCCGTGGAGCTGCGCGAGTCGCAGGAGCTGCGGCTGCGCCGGATGTACCCCAAGTCCGTGCGCAAGGAGGCGACGAGGACGCTGCTCGTCCCGGTGCCCAAGGCGGGCGGGATCGGCGGCAAGCCGCTGCGCGACCTGGAACTGCTGGCGTGGTGCACCGAACTGGTCAACGCGATCTTCGAGCCGGACCGGAAACCCGCCGCCAGGGGCTGACCTTCCCGGGCCCCGTCACACGGCGGGGCCCGCGGTGTACGGGGTTCGGCCCGGCGGGTCGCGGTTCCCGGTCAGGACCTCGGCGCGTCGGCATCCTCCGGGTCGGCCTCGTAGCTGATTCCGTACATCTCCTCGGACTCCTCGTCCCCGCTCTTGCCGCGGCTCCGGCGCTTCTCCGCCTTCAGGGCCCGCCGCTCCTCCCGGCGCTGGGCGCGCAGCTCGGCACGGGCCTCCTTGCGCGCGACGCGCTCCGCCCTCTTCGCCTCCCTGGCCTTCTCCCGCACGCGCTGACGTTCGGTGAAGCGCTCGGCCTCGGAGGGTTCCCTCTCCTCGGCCCCGTCCTCGTCGTCCTCGCGCGGGCGCAGCGGCGTCACCGTCGCCAGGCCCTCGCCCACCGGCACGGGCTCGGGCAGTTCAGTCTCCGTCCCGGGCTCCTCCTTCACCGGGGCCTCGGCGGCCGCCGCGACGGCCAGGCGCATCCTGCGCGTGTACCACCAGTTGGCGATCCAGGCCGCGATCGCCGCGGCCAGCCCGACCTCCAGAGCGGCGACCAGGCCCACCTGCCAGGACGAGGGGCCGATATCGGTGAGCCGCCCCGCGCCCAGGGAACCGCCCGCGAGCTCCCCCAGGGCCGCGCAGACCATGCCCGTGGTCACCCCGCACACGAACCCCCACAGCGGCGCCGCCTCGCTGACCACGTCCGGTGCGCTGCGCTGGGTCAGCACCCCGCCGACCGCGCCCGCCACGAACGGGACGGCCAGCGCCGCGAGCGACACCACGGGCGCGGCGCCGTTCGCGGGCAGGGCCGCCAGCATGGGGAACATCGGCAGTGCGCCGACGGACACGCCCGTGGGCGCCACGATGGTCGCCTCCCCCATCGTGAAGCCCGGTCCCAGCGCGTAGCAGACCGCGAACACGACCGCGTTGGGCAGATAGGCGATCTGCACGAGCAGGAGCAGCGCCCCGCCGACCAGCCCGGGGGCGAGCGCACGGGTCGCGTCCACCGCCTCGGGCAGGTTCACCGCCAGCGCGGCGAGGAACAGCAGCAGGCCGCCCAGCAGCAGTGAACCGGTGGCGGCGGCCATTCCCACGAGCAGGGAGCGCGCACGGCCCGGCATGAGACCCAGCAGTGCGCCGACCGCCACATCGCGGTCCCGCATCATCTGGCGCAGCGCCCCCAGCCCCCCGGACAGGAAGGCGATGACGAAGCCCATCACCAGCGCACGCGGCATGCTGGGCTCCATGGTGTCGGTGCGCGCCAGCAGGGCGAGCGTGCCCGCGATCGCCGCGTAGGGCCCGGCGATCGCCAGTGCCGCCCGGTAGACGTGCCGCAGCCGACCGATCTCGCAGCTGCGCGCCAACCACCGGCCCGACCGGTACAGGAGCAGGGCCGGGATGAGGACGAGCCCGATCGGCAGCAGCCCGAACTGCCCGCCCTCGATCGCGAAGGACACGTGGTGGCTCACCAGCCACGCCAGCACGGCCCCCTGGAGGAGTTCGACGACCTCCTCACCGAAGGGCGAGTGCGGTGCGGCCACCCACCCGACGATGGTCAGCGTGACGATCACGGCGAGGCCGATACCCGAGGCGCTGGCGGCGGCGATCCCTCCGGTCGGGTAGAGCGGCCGCGGCCCGTGTGAGGGGTCACGGGGCGCGTCGACCGGTGTGCCGCTCGGCCGCTTCCGGCCTCGGTCAGGGGGAGATCCTGGCGTACTCACCCGACTTATGCTGCCAGGCACCGGAATGCTCCGGGGTATCCCGGCGTCGCGTGTCGTGGGCGGAGCCGAACCGCGCGCCCGGGGACGCCGTCCCATCATGGGAACCGAGACACATCCGACGCCCCAAAGGACGGCCCCATGCAGCGCCCCCTCTCCGAAGACCAACGCCGCCGGGCCCTGGAAGCGCTGCACACGGCACGCTCGGCCGGGCGGCTGGTCACGACCCAGTACGAGGCCCGCAGGGACGCGCTCCTGCGTGCGACCACCGTCACCGACCTGGCCCCGCTCTTCGACGACCTCCCCCGGCGCTTCCGTCCCGCGGTCCTGAGGAAGCCGACGGGGCTCACCGCGCTGCCCTTCGTCGGGTTCCTCCTGTCGGTCGGAGCCTTCCTGGCGGTGGGTGCCACGAACCCGTTCGCCATGTTCACCTGGGGGCCGTTCCTGATGCTGTGCGCGTTCCTCAGCTTCGCCGTGATCTTCTGGCTCGGGGTCCGGTCCGGAGGCGGGCACAGCGGCGGAGGCGGGCACCACGGCGGAGGCGGTGGTTGGTTCGACGGCGACGGAGGCGGCGGTTTCGGCGGAGGCGGCGGAGGCGGGGGAGGCAGCGGGGACGGGTGACCCGCCCTCCGGGGCGAAGCGTAAGCGAACCGGAACCCGACGGCGACGGGCGGCATCCTAACGTGAGAAGCGGGCCACCCCCGTCACACCTTCCGGAGGAAACATCCATGAGCGGCCCCGACCGCGACTACCGACTGTCCGACGACGAACGCGACGAGGCCCTGGACCTGCTACGGACGGCCCTCTCGGAGGGGCGTCTCGAGCTGGAGGAGCACGAGTCCCGTTCGAACGCGGCCCTGCACGCGGCCACCACCGCCGACCTGGCCCCGCTCTTCGACGACCTCCCCCCGCGCCTGCGCCCCACCACGCTCACGGCCCCGGAACGACCGCCGGCCGACGTGGCGCCCGCCGAGCCGGCGGCGCCGACCCCGGGTGAGTCCACGGACCCCGACGACGACGGGCGCGGGGGACCCCGGCCGACCGCGGTGCTGATCTGGGGCGGGTTCCTCTTCGCGATGTGGGGCGTGCCCGCGATCGCCAGCGGCAACGTCTACGCCATCGTCGGCTGGCTGGCCTTCTTCGCCCTGGTCGTCGTGCCCGGCCTGACGGTGGCCACCAGACGCGGCGTCCGTGCCAGGAGGCGGCGCCGCGAACTCGGTGGCGGCCGCGGCGAGGTCGAGGGCGGATAGGCGGACGGCCCCGCCCCCCACACGGGGGACGGGGCCGTCACGGCGCGGTGTCCTAGAACAGCTCGCGTACCAGCTTGGCGGTCTCGCTGGGGGTCTTGCCGACCTTGACGCCGACGGCCTCCAGGGCCTCCTTCTTGGCGGCCGCGGTGCCGGAGGAACCCGACACGATCGCGCCCGCGTGGCCCATCGTCTTGCCCTCGGGCGCGGTGAACCCGGCCACGTAACCCACCACCGGCTTGGACACGTGGTCCCTGATGAAGTCGGCGGCGCGCTCCTCGGCGTCACCACCGATCTCACCGATCATCACGATCACGTCGGTGTCGGGGTCGGCCTCGAACGCGGCCAGCGCGTCGATGTGCGTGGTCCCGATGATCGGGTCGCCACCGATGCCCACGGCCGAGG